>JAJPIR010000106.1 GCA_021324675.1 Actinomycetota bacterium | reverse complement strand
GGCGCTCGGCCTCTTTCAGCAGGGCCTGCTTGTACACGAAGTAGCGGCTGACCATGCCGTACTTCGGGTACTCCCGGTACCCGATGAAGGTCCGCACCCGGTCGATCATCCGCTTGGCCTCTTCGGCTTTGCGCTCCCCGTCCGGCAGGGCCCGCAAGCGCGCCAGCACGTCCTGCTCCTTCGCCCATGCCTCCTGCCGCCCTTGCTCGAAGCGCCGCGCGCCTGTGCCCGGCTCGAAGTTCTTGACGTTGCCGAGGATCACGGGCACGAGCGTGGAGGGGCGCTCGCTCCACCGCGGCCGCGTGATGTCGATCTCGCCGACGCAGCGCATGCCGTACTTGTCGAGCCACGCCTCGATGGCGTCTCGCGCTTCCCGCCCGCCCGCGAGCTTGGCCAGCTCATCCAGGAAACCCTCGTCCTCGATATGGTGCAGAAACGCCACCACGTCCGGATGCGGGCGGATCACGTCCGCGACGTCCAAGAGCGCCAGCCCCATCTCCGAGGTGACGTTATGGGGCACGGACTGCGTGAGCGTGTCAGCCGCGTTCTTCTCGCCCAGCCACGCCTCCAGCCGCTCATTGAGCCACCACGCGGCCTCCATCGCCGACATGAACACCTGATGGCTCTGCGGATCGAACAAGATCCGCTTCAGCTCCTGAATGTCCGCCCGGATGAAGTCGAGCAGCGCCTCGCCGGACTTCGTCCGGATCTCGCGTTCCGAGGCGGCGATAGCCGCCTCGGAACGCGAGATCAGCTCCGTGACGACGGCCGGATCGGTCTCGATCGGAGCCGGTGCGCCGCCAAACAGTGGCCCGGGGGGACCCTCGTCAGGGAGCGGCCGGACGAAGCCGTCGCGCTCGAGGATGGTCTGCAGCGCGTCCCCGGTCAGCGGATCGGATCTCCCCAGGGCCTCCAGGAGGCCGGCGCGGCTCGCCGGCGAGGCCAGCCTTTGGGTGACGTTGACGAACAGGCGGCCGCCGGCCTCGGCCATCGGCGCGGGGGCCGTCATCTGCCAGAAGGACAGCCCCAAGGGCTTCATGGGGTCGGTCATCATCTGCTGATGGCCGACGGAGACGTAGACGTGATTCTCCCGGTCGCCGGACTCGGGGATGGGGAACAGCGTGGTGATCGGCCGGCTCTGGACGATCTGGAAGCCGTCGTCGACCAGGCACCATTCGATGTCCTGGGGGCAGCCGAAGTGCGCTTCGATCCGCCGGCCGAGCTGCGCGAGCCGCACGACCTGCGCATCCGTCAGCGCAGGCTGGTCCTGCAGCTCCGGGTCGATCCCCTGTTCCTGCGTCCCGCCCGCCGGCGAGGCGTGGATGGCGAGCCGCTTGGTGCCGACCGCCTTGGCGACGACCTCGCCGTCGCGCACCTTGTAGACGTCCCCGTTCACCAGGCCGGAGACCAGGGCCTCACCGAGGCCGAAGCTGGCCTCTACGGAGGCGACCCTCCGGTTGGACGTGACGGGGTCGGCCGTGAACAGGATGCCGGCCGCCTGCGGGAAGACCATCTGCTGCACGACCACGGCCATGTGGACCGTACGGTGGTCGATGCCCCTCCGCTGGCGGTAGGTCACGGCCCGCTCGGTGAATAGCGAGGCCCAGCACCGGCTGACGTGCTGGAGGATCGCGGCCGGGCCCACGACGTTCAGGTACGTGTCCTGCTGGCCAGCGAAGGAGGCTGTCGGCAGGTCCTCTGCCGTCGCGCTGGATCGGACGGCGTAGGCAGCTTGCTCGCCGAGCTGGACGAGAGCGCGGGTGATCGCCGCCGCGAGATCGCCAGGAATGGCGATCTCTTCGAGGGTCCGGCGGATCTCCGCGCTGAGCGCGCGGATCGCCTCCCGGTCGTCCGGGTTCAGGCGCGACAGCTGATCGAGCCGATCGTCGATCGACGGCGCTTCCGCCATGATCCGTCGGAAGGCGTCCGTCGTCACGCAAAAGCCAGCCGGCACCCGGATGCCGTCGATCCGCAATAGTCCGCCCAGGTGCGCGCCCTTGCCACCAACGACCGCGACCTGCATCTCGTCAACCTCTTGAAGACCCAACACGGACTGCTCGATCATCGCGATACCTCCGAGGCAGCCGTGCTCCGTTGCCCTGCACCGGCCGGTCGAATCACCGGCGTCTCGCGCCGTGTCGAACCTCTTGTTCGGCACGTCCTCATCTCTCGCTGCCTTCCCCCCGACCAGTCGGGCGGCGCGCACACGCGCACCTCCGCACCCAGCGCCTGCAACCGCACCGCCAGTCCCACCAGCGGTTCGTCACCGCGTCCCCCGTCCGTCGACAACAACACACGCACGTCGTGGCCCCATGTCTTCGTCCGTTCTTGGTCCGGCCGCCGATTCTGCGGCTCGACCCGGGTCTTGCCGCAAGCCCCCCGGTGCGCTATACGTTAAAAATGGCAAGGAGTGAGATCTCCTTGCCTTTGCCTTTGTCGTCCGCTGGGAACTGACAACCTTCTTGCGAAGCGGCGGTGCGCCACGTACGGCGGTACACGTCGTTGGCCCGGGAGGATGTCCCATCGGCCTACGGATGCAGCCGCGGAACGAGAAGTTCTTTCCCTTTGCCGGCAAGGCCCGAACGCCGTCGAGCGCGCCGCCATTGTCCCGGAGGTCGTCGCGCCACCCGAGCGCTGGGCGAAGCTCGCCAGATGGACGACCGCCGACCTTCACGGCCGCCGTAGCCCAAATCGGCCGGCACCCAAGCGAACGGCCCCACGCCTCCCTCTGGTCAAGTGCGGCCTTCGGCCACCGCCGCTGGTCGCCGGCCCGGATCGGTCCTCGCTCCGCTGCGGGCGGCCGGCCCGCCGGCGGCCGGCTCAGGTGCCCAGTGGTTGCTGGCTGGTCAGAGGTGAGCCGTGGTCGTCGGTGTCCGGCATGTGCTGGGCGGGAATGACGCCCAGCTTGCCGGCCTGGTAGTCCTCGAAGGCCTGGAGCAGTTCGGCGCGGGTGTTCATCACGAACGGACCGTAGGCTGCCACGGGTTCGCGGATAGGCAGCCCGCCGAGCAGCAACACCTCGAAGTTGGGCTCGGCGCTCGGCTGGTGGGCGGCGGCAGCGAAGGTGAGGGCGCCACCGGGCCCGAACACGGCCAGCTGGCCCTTGCGCACCGGCCGCCTCTCCGATCCGACAGTGCCCTGGCCGGCCAGCACGTAGGCCAGTGCGTTGTACTCCGCCGGCCAGGGCAGGTCTACCTGTGCGCCAGGGCTGACAGTGGCGTGCACCATCGTGATCGGGGTGAACGTGATGCCAGGTCCCCGATAGCCGGCAATGTCGCCGGCGATGAGCCGCAGCAGCGCTCCGCCGTCGGCCGAGGACATCAGCGTGGCCTGCCGGCCGCGGATGTCCTGATAGCGCGGCGGGTTGAACTTGTTGGCCCGTGGCAGGTTGACCCACAGCTGGATGCCATGGAAGAGGCCACCGGAGACCACCAGCGCCTCAGGTGGCTTTTCGATGTGCAAGATGCCAGCGCCAGCGGTCATCCATTGCGTGTCGCCGTTGGTGATCACACCTCCGCCACCGTTGGAATCTTGGTGTTCGAAAACCCCATCGATGATGTACGTCACGGTCTCGAACCCGCGATGCGGGTGCCACGCGGTGCCCTTGGGCTCGCCCGGGGCGTAGTCCACCTCACCCATCTGGTCCATGTGCACGAACGGGTCCAGCTCGGTCAGCGAAACCCCGGCGAAGGCGCGGCGCACCGGAAAGCCCTCACCTTCGAACCCGGTCGGCGCGGTGGTCACTGAACGGACCGGACGCCGGCGGCTGGCCGGATCTGGACTGGATACGCGCGGCAGAGTAAGGGTGTCAGCGGTGATGGCAGGCATGGCCATCCTCCAATAGTTGACATCAACTTGTCGTTGGTGAACAACGCGAAAAGCTCAACCCGGGGCATGGAGCTATATCCGGTTATCCAAGCGTAAGAGCATCCGGCATGTCTCCATGTCGGGGTAACTGGCCACGGCCTCGGTGTGCTGGCGTGGCGCACCCGAGGCCGCAGCGGATCAGGCCTGCTTGACCTTGATCGCGGAAATGTCGAACTCGAGGGTTACCTTGTCCGAAACCAGCACGCCGCCAGCTTCCAGCGCGGCGTTCCACGCTACGCCCCAGTCCCTGCGGTTGATGGTGGTGGTGCCTTCGAACCCGATACGGGTGTTGCCGAAGGGATCCGTTGCTGTGCCGGTGTACTCGAAATCTACGGTGACCGGCTTGGTAATGCCCTTGATGGTCAGGTTTCCGGTGAGCCGGTAGGTGTTGTGGTCGACTGCCTCTGCTGCGGTGGACTTGAAGGTGATCTGCGGGAAGTTCGCCGCGTCGAAGAAATCGTTGTTGCGAAGGTGTTCATCACGCTGGGCATGACCAGTGTTGACGCTGGCCACCTCGATGGTTAGCTCGGCGTGGGAGTTCGCCGGATTCTCAAAGTCGATATGCGCCGTGCCCGCCAACTCGTCGAAAGAGCCGCGAACCTTGGTCACCATCGCGTGGCGGGCGACGAAACCGATCCGGCTGTGGCTGGCGTCGAGGACGTAGTCACCGGTAAGTGGCTGAGTGAAGGTGGTCATGAGCTCCTCCGGTCGTTTGTTGACGTATCAACAACCCTCTCAACGCGCGCTGATGTGTCAGCATTCCCGTAGGGTGGCGAGATGGCCACGCGGCGCTGGCTCACCGACCGGGAGCAGGCGATGTGGCGCGGCTTCATGGAGATGTGCCGGGCCCTCGACCTGGCAATTGAAGCGCAGCTGGCTGAGCACGGGCTGTCCACCGCCGACTACGCACTGCTGGTGCCATTGTCCGAGACGCCTGCCGGGATACTGCGCCCGCGCGATCTCGGTCACGCCATCGGCTGGGATCGCAGCCGCCTGGCCCACCAGCTACGGCGGATGGAACAGCGCGGCCTGGTCCGCCGCTTCCATTGCCCTACCGACGCGCGCGGCACCATGGTGGAACTCACCGCAGCCGGACGGCAAGCGATCGACGTGGCCGCACCGGGCCATGTGGAGACCGTCCGGCGGCACCTCATCGATCTTCTCACACCCGCCGAAATCGACACCCTGACCGCGATCGCTATCCGTGTCATCAGCACAGCAGCTCCGAGCTGCGACACCGCGGAGCCGTCCGCAAGCGACCCCGGCTAAGCCGGGTCAGCGCGCGCTGGTAGCCCTGGTTGCTTCAACTGACCGGCAGATGGTGTCAGGGGCATCGGGTCGCAGCGCCCGGCCAGGCCGCTGCAGGGGGCGTCGAGGTTGGTGGCGTGGGCAGCCGCCCGGAGCTCGCGAGCTGGCGTGTGGACAGGTCGGGGCAGGCGTGGTCAGGCTTATCGGGATGCGCTGTCCGCTGGCCGTCTTCCCAACCGGGGCGCGAAATCGCTCCGTTAGCCCACTCCAGGCAGCGAGTGGGCCATGGAGGCGTCATTGGCCATCTGTGCCTCCGGCGGTTGTTCGGCTGACGGAAGGCGGTGGCCAGGTGATGCCGAGGTGTTCGTGCAGCCCGGCGACTCCGCGCGCGGTCACACGCAGTGCACGGTGAGTCGCAGCGGGCGTGATCCATCCTGCGCTGTGGAACGCGTCAAGAACGGCTTTGCCGACTGCGCCGGCGACGTGGTGGCGTTGCTCGGTCCAGTCGATGCAACAGCGCACCGCGCCCAGCCCCGGTGGCAGCAGCGCACCCAGCATCGCAAGCTCCTGGTGCCCCTTGTCCGTGAGGCGGTAGTCGCCTTCGCCGACAACCCCGCCGGCAAGGCGATCGCCGCGCAGCGCGGCCAGGTCCGGGGTGCCATCGGGTCCCTCAATCAGGCCCCGTTCGCGCAGCGCGTCAGTAACAGCGACACCCAGCCGGCCGCCGATATGGTCATAGCAGCGTCTGGCCAGTCGCAGCGCATGCGCACGGGTCCCTTCGCGCAGCGAACGCACTGGCTGGATCGGCGCGAGCCGGCCGATGACCTCCACCAGGCGCGCCACGTCCGGTCCGGCGAGCCGGTAATAGCGGTAGCGGCCCGTGGGCAGGACCTCGATCAGGCCTCGATCGGTGAGCTTGCGCAGGTGGCCACTTGCCGTCGACGGCCGCACACCTGCCTCAGCGGCCAGCACGCTGGCTGGTAGCGCACGCCCATCGGTCAGCGCCAGCAAGATCCGGCACCGTCCACGGTCGGCGAGCAACTGCCCCACTGCGGCCATGTCGACATCCCCACCACCAGGCATGCCATCGACGGTAGAGCGATGACACTCCAGCGGGGGCCGAACCGATGCCGTCTTCGTAAGATTCCTCGCGTGGTCTTAACGCCGACCGGCATCGTCAGGGAACTCATCGTCGCGGCTGGTGCCCGCTGGCGGCTGGCACCGTCATGAGGCTTACCCAAACGTCGGACCTATGGTGGAAGAACGCCGTGGTCTATTGCCTCGATGTCGAGACCTATCAAGACGGCGACGGCGATGGCCACGGCGACTTCCGCGGGCTGATCCAGCGCATCGACCACCTACAGCGATTGGGTGTCACATGTATCTGGTTGATGCCCTACTACCCCTCGCCCGATCGCGACGATGGCTACGACATCACCGACTTCTACGGGGTAGACCCGCGGCTGGGCAGCCACGGGGACTTCGTGGAGTTCATCCGCACGGCGCGCGACCGCGGCATCCGGGTGATCGCTGATCTGGTCGTCAACCACACCTCGAACCAGCACCCCTGGTTCCGCAGTGCCCGCCGCAGCCCGGATTCGCCATATCGCGACTGGTACGTCTGGGCGGACCAGCCGCCTGCGGACGGCCCGCAGGGCATCACCTTCCCCGACAAGGAGATCAGTCTCTGGACCTACGACGAGGTCGCGGGGCAGTACTACCTGCACCGGTTCTACAAGCACCAACCCGACCTCAACATCGCCAACCCGGCGGTCCGCGACGAGATAGCCCGGACGATCGGCTTCTGGCTGCACCTGGGACTGTCCGGCTTCCGGGTCGACGCCGTCCCGTTCCTGCTGGAGACCGCCGGACAGCGCGACGCCGCAGCGCTTCCCCGGCCGCACGACTACCTCGCCGACCTGCGCGCGTTCCTCGGCCGGCGCAGCGGGGAGGGCGTGCTGCTGGGGGAGGTCAACCTGCCTTACCCGGACACGATGGAGTTCTTCGGGACCGACCGCGACGAGCTGACGATGTGTTTTGACTTCATCGGCATGCAGCGGATGTATCTGTCTCTCGCGCGGGGAAACGCGGAATTACTGGCTGAATCGCTGCGCCAGCGGCCACAGCCTCCCAAGGACGCGCACTGGGCGACGTTCGTGCGCAACCACGACGAGCTGACGCTGGACAAACTCACCGACACGCAGCGGCAGGAGGTGTTCGAGGCCTTCGGTCCGGATCCGGACATGCAGCTTTATGGCCGCGGCCTGCGTAGGCGGTTGCCGACGATGCTGGGCGGTGACCGGGATCGCATCCGGATGGTTTACAGCCTGCTGTTTTCCTTGCCCGGCACGCCGGTGCTGTTTTACGGCGAAGAGATCGGGATGGGGGAGGACCTCCGGGCGGAGGGCCGGCTTGCGGTGCGCACTCCGATGCAGTGGTCAGCTGAGCGCAACGGCGGATTTTCCACCGCTGACCAATCCAGGTTGCCTGGCCCGATCCCGGCTGGCGAGTACGGGCCTGAGCGGGTCAACGTCGCCGCGCAGGAACGTGACCCGCAGTCGCTGCTGTCCTGGATACGGTTGCTGATCGAGTCCTACCGACGTTGCCCCGAGCTGGCCTGGGGACTCTACGAGGTAGTCGAGGCTGGCGACAGTGCGGTGCTCGCGCACCGGTGCGACACCGAAGGCGGGACCGTGGTGGCGGTGCACAACTTTGCTGCGGTACCCAAGAAGGCCGCACTGAAGCTGGCTGGGATGGACGCTTCCTGCGTACTCAGCGATGTCCTGGTCGACGGGTCGGAACGAGTCGCGAGCGACGGTTCAGTGGTTCTTCAGCTCGGACGGTATGGCTGCCGCTGGCTGCGCATCGAACGCGACCGCCGGTGAGTCGATACCCAAACAGCAGTCTGGATGCAGACTGCTGTTTTGCAGGGCCCGGTAACCGCAGTCTGCATCCAGACTGCGATGGGTGGTTTCTGCGATGGGTGGTTTCTGCGATGGTTGGTTTTCGTACGATCTTTGGTATGTCGTCTGAGCATGTGATCGTCGCCTCGACCACAGACAGCGAGGAGTCCGCCCGTGCTCTCGCGGCCGGAGCGATCGACGCCAAGCTAGGGGCCTGCGCCCAGGTCGTCGGGCCGATCACGAGTGTGTTCCGCTGGAAGGGAACGGTGCAGACCGAGCAGGAATGGCGGGTGGAAATCAAGACGGCCGCTGATCGAGTCGCGGCGCTCACGCAGCACATCAAGGCCCACCACAGCTACGAGGTGCCCGAGATCATCGCAACACCGATCACTGGCGGCAGCGCCGAATACCTCTCCTGGCTGGATAGCGAAACACATACCTAAACCTTGGATGCCGGCCTTTCCGATGCGCGGTCTCCACGCGCTCCCCGCCATGGAGACATATCGGCGTGAAAATCACCCTGCTGAGCCCGATATGTCTCCATGAAGGGCCGGGATCGCGCAGGGATGGGGTTCGATGTTCACTATCGCCCCCGGTGGGGAAGGAGTTGGGCATGCCTGACCCGTCCGCATCAAGCACCGGTGACCGTCCTGCCCGGCTGCCGGACTCAGTGCGGTCATGGCTGCGCCAGGATCCGCCGAGGACTCCGCCGTGGCGAGTGGAGGGCCTGCCGGGTCGATCCAACGGGCCGTCGCCTCCGCGGCGGCCGAGCTGGTCCCGGTTCTGGTGGGTGCTGCTGGGATTGCTGGCGGTCAACTGGATCGTTTCGGCGCTGCTGCTCGGTCCTGCGCCCCGTACCGCGGTCTCCTACACGTTCTTCGTGCAGCAGGTAGACACCGGCAACGTCAAGGAGATCACCTCGACCGCGGACCGGATCGAAGGTGTCTTCAAACACCAGGTGCCCTACCCGCCCAGCACCTCGGACGCTAAGCCGGTTGACCGGTTCAGCACCCAACGCCCCTCATTCGCTGACGACGCGCTGTTCCAAAAGCTGCAGGACCACGGGGTGGTGGTCAACGCCAACCCGCCAGACCAGGGGCCAGCCGTGTGGGAGCAGGTTCTCCTGGGTTTCGGTCCGACGCTGCTGTTTCTCGGTCTGATGGTGTGGTTGTTCCGGCGCAGCGCCGCCGCGGCCGGCGGACTCGGCGGCATCGGCCGCTCCCGCGCGAGGCTTTACCAACCCGAAGCCGGGCTGCGCACAACATTTGCCGACGTCGCAGGTATCGACGAGGTCGAAAACGAAGTCATGGAGATCGTCGACTTCCTCCGCGACCCCGGCCGCTACCGGCGGCTGGGTGCGCAGATACCGCGAGGAGTTTTGCTGTCCGGGCCGCCGGGAACGGGCAAGACGCTGCTCGCCCGCGCGGTGGCCGGCGAGGCCAACGTGCCGTTCTTTTCGATGTCTGCTTCAGAGTTCATCGAGATGATCGTTGGCGTGGGGGCCAGCCGCGTCCGTGACCTGTTCGACCAAGCCAAGAAGGTCGCACCGTCGATCATCTTCATCGACGAGCTCGACGCCATCGGACGCTCGCGCGGGGGTACGCAGTCCCTCGGCGGCCACGACGAGCGGGAACAGACCCTCAACCAGATCCTTACCGAGATGGACGGGTTCACTGGCAACGAGGGGGTCGTCGTACTCGCTGCCACCAACCGTCCAGAAATCCTCGATCCGGCGTTGCTGCGCCCTGGCCGTTTCGATCGGCGGGTAACGGTCAGCCCACCCGATCTCAAGGGGCGCCGGCAGATCCTCGATGTGCACGTCCGCGGCGTGCCGCTAGCCGCTGATGTGGACCTCGACGATGTGGCGGCCTCGACGCCGGGCATGGTCGGGGCGGACTTGAAGAACCTGGTCAACGAGGCAGCACTGCTCGCAGCCCGACGCGACCATGATCGGGTTGTCGCGGCGGATTTCAGCGATGCCCTCGAGAAGATCGTCCTGGGCACGGTGCGCGGCATCATGCTCTCGCCGGAGGACAAGGAACGCACTGCTTTCCACGAATCGGGCCACGCACTGCTGGGCATGCTGACGCCAGGAGCCGACCCGGTACGCAAGGTATCGATCATCCCGCGCGGTCAGGCGCTCGGAGTGACCTTCCAGAGCCCGCAAACCGACCGGTACGGATACTCGGCGAAGTACCTGCGAGGCAGGATCATCGGTGCGCTCGGCGGCCGAGCCGCCGAGGACATCGTCTACGGCGACATGACCACCGGTGCGGAAAGCGACTTGGAGCAGGTCACCCGCATCGCTCGGCAGATGGTTGGGCGGTGGGGGATGTCCCCAGCCGTAGGGCCGGTCTCGGTGCTGCCCCCACCAGGGCAGGAGATGCCATTCGGCCAGGACGGTGTCGCTCCAGCGACCAAGCAGCTGGTCGACGAGGAGGTCCGGCGAATCGTTGACGACTGCTACGCCGAAGCAGTCGCCACGTTACGTGAGCACCGTGACCAGCTTGACCGGCTGGCACACACCCTGCTGCAGCGTGAGACGCTCGACGAGGACGAGGCCTACGAGGCCGCGGGAATCCGCCGGGAAACAGCACCGGCTGCGGTGGCCAGGGGCGAAGCCCCACACACGGAGCCCGCCCCGGGCCTACCCGTTTCTACTCCGCGACAAGGAGACGCCTCGGGGTCAGCGACCTGACTCACCGGCTCGCCCGTCCCACCAGCACGCAGGCATCGTCGGTGCGGATACCCGCGTCGCGCAGCAGCGTGGCGGCAATCAGCAGCGGTGGACTGCTCACTAACTGATCGAGTCCTTCGCAATCCCAGCGCCCGCGTACGCCGTCAGAGTGCAGGATGACGACCGAATCGGCTGGTAGCAGGTGCTCGAAGGGCCGCGACGTGGGCTCGCGGTATTGCACGATGCCGCCGTTGGACACCAGGCGCCGCTTTTCCCGCGCGTTGACCACAGCGCCCGCGATGTTGCCCATCCCGACGAAGCGCAGTCGGTGAGCGTCGGGGTCTAGCTCGGCGATTGCCACCGCTGCACCGCAGGTACCTGCCAGGGCACGGTGAATCCGGAGCAAAGCAATCTCGGGTGGTGACACGGGCTGGGAGCAGTCGGTGAAGGCCCGCACCGCCTCTCGTGCGGCTGCCGCCGCCAGCGGTCCACGTCCGGACCCGTCGCACACCATCAGTGAGATCCGCGGCCCGTCGCGGCGCACCGCGTACGCGTCGCCGCAGATGTGTTCGCCGCTTGCCGCGCGGGAGATGCCGGCTGCCGGCGGCCCGATGGAATCGGCAGCCAGCGTCGGACAAGCCTGCCGATCCGCCTCGAAACGAGCTGCGAGCACGGTGCCCCGGCCAGGCCGTGACGCGATGTCGAGCCGGTCGGCGAGCCGGGCGACCATGCCAAGCCCAACGCCGAGCGTGCCTGCCGTCGAGTGACGATGCCGGCGAGCGATCCTGACGTCGACGATGCCCGGCCCGCTGTCAACCGTGACTACCTCGACGGCGGGCGACGCACCAGCGCGGACCGAGCGCAGCAAGATCGCTCCACCGCCGCCGTGGGTGTACACATTGGTCGCCAGTTCGGTTACTGCTAGGCCAACTTCCGCCACGCGTGCGACCGGCAGACCTACCTGCTGCGCAAGCTGTTCAGCGGCGCGGCGTGCCGCGCCCGCGTCGCTGAGGTCGTCCAGTGACAGCCACGCCACATCTTCGGCGGTGGCAGCGGCGGTGGCAGGGCTGCTCATCGCCGCCAAGAAGTCATCGCGTCCATATCACCACCGCACCCGAACCGCCGTAGGTCCCGACATCGCGGGCGAGCTTGCCCGGGACCGTCACCAGTGTGGTCTGATCGACCAGGGACAACGACCGCGCTGTCGGTCCAGGAAGTCAACCTCAGTCCTGACCAGCAGCGCGTCACCGAGCCGCAGGATCGGCACGCGCTCCATCAAACACTCCGCCGTCGTGCCACACCAGATCCACCCCACGGTGACGCGGCGCACTCAGCGCCGCGCTGCGATGGCCTTACCGGCTACGGTCAGAGTTGTCCGGGTCCGGCTGGGTCCCGACGCCGCAATTCGGTTGGCCGGGCATCAGGGGACGACCTGCACCTCATCGCCGACGTGCAGGGTGTTGTAGAAAGTCCGGGCGGCTTCATGGGTCAAATGCACGCAGCCGTGGGAAGGGGTTCGCACGCTGTCTTCATGGAACGCGTTATCGCCATCGAAGAACACGGAGTAAGGCATCGGCGCGTTGCGGAACAAACTGCTGCGGTGGTGTAGGTCTTTCCAAAACACTGTGAAGGTGCCCGGCGCAGTGGGTGCGCTGGGTTGGCCGGTGGCCACCGGAACCGGGCCGTAGCTGACCTTGCCGTCGCGCATCAACCAGGCCTGCTGGGTCGACAACTTGACGCAGGCCCGGGCCGAGACTCCGCAGGGAGCGCTCTCGGACGTGGCCACGGCGCTGGCGTTTCCTGCGGGAAGCACGCCCGTGGCTGCCACGGCCGTGAACGCGGCGATCCCGGTGGTACGAATGATCGGCATACTCTCGTTCTCCTGAAGCAGTGCACCTTTTTCGTCGCACTGAGTTACCCGATCACCGCTCACAGTAAACACCGGATTGCCCGCTGTGCGAGCCGTTCTGGATGCAGACTGCTGTATCCGGCAGGTCCTTGACAGCAGTCTGCATCCAGAACGCGGGCGCAGCGGTGGGGTGTGGTGGGGATGCAGGACGAGGACGCTAGGATCAAGGCGGGACCACAGCGTCCCGGGTGAGTCGGGGACAACCAGGAGGCAACCTGTGACGGCCGTTGCGCCCCAGCCGATCGCGACCCGCCCGCGTCCAGTCCGCCCCACTGTCAAGGGGTCGACCTTACTTGGCCTGCTGCAGACGACCGATCACAAGGTGATCGGCATGTTGTATCTGGTCACGTCGATGGCGTTTTTTTTCATCGGCGGGAGCATGGCCATGCTTATGCGGGCTGAGTTGGCGCGGCCAGGACTGCAGTTTTTGTCGAATGAGCAGTACAACCAGCTATTCACCATGCACGGCACGATCATGCTGCTGCTGTACGCCACGCCGATCCTGTTCGCATTTGCCAACCTTGTCTTACCATTGCAGATCGGCGCGCCGGACGTGGCGTTTCCCCGCCTCAACGCTTTCTCCTACTGGGCGTTTTTGTTCGGCGGTCTCCTTGTGCTCTCCGGATTCCTGACGCCCGGCGGTGCGGCGGACTTCGGTTGGTTTGCCTACACGCCGCTGTCCGACGCGATTCATTCGCCGGGGGCGGGCGCCGACCTCTGGATCATGGGGTTGGTGCTCGCAGGCCTAGGCACCATCCTGGGTGGCGTCAATATGGTCACCACGGTGGTCTGCCTGCGGGCACCGGGAATGACGATGTTCCGGATGCCGATTTTCACCTGGAACATCTTCGTCACGTCTTTGCTGGTACTGCTGGCATTCCCGATCCTGACTGCGGCGTTGCTGGGTCTAGAAGCTGACCGGCGGATCGGCGCCCACGTATTCGACCCTGCAAACGGTGGGGCGATTCTCTGGCAGCACCTGTTCTGGTTCTTCGGTCATCCCGAGGTCTACATCGTCGCGCTGCCGTTCTTCGGCATCGTGTCGGAAATCTTCCCGGTGTTCTCCCGTAAGCCGCTGTTCGGCTACAAGACGCTGATCTTCGCCACGCTGTCGATCGCCGCGCTGTCCGTGGTGGTCTGGGCGCACCACATGTACGCCACCGGCGCCGTGCTCCTGCCGTTCTTCGCATTCACCACGTTCCTCATCGCGGTGCCGACAGGCATCAAGTTCTTCAACTGGATCGGCACGATGTGGCGGGGGCAGCTGACCTTCGAGAGCCCGATGATGTTCTCGATCGGCTTCCTCATCACATTCCTTCTCGGCGGCCTTACCGGAGTATTGCTGGCCGCTCCCGCAATTGATTTCCACGTCAGTGACACCTACTTCGTGGTGGCCCACTTCCATTACGTGCTCTACGGCACCATCGTGTTCGCCACCTTCGCCGGCATCTACTTCTGGTTCCCGAAGATCACCGGACGGATGCTTGACGAGCCGCTGGGCAAGTTCCACTTCTGGGCTACTTTTATCGGCTTTCACCTGACATTTTTGGTGCAGCACTGGCTCGGTAACGAGGGTATGCCCCGCCGGTACGCCGACTACCTGCCCAGCGATGGCTTCACCACGTTGAACATGGTGTCTTCGATCGGTGCGTTCGTCTTGGGAGCGTCGACATTGCCGTTCTTGTGGAACGTGTTCCGCAGTTACCGGTACGGTGAACCCGTCACCGTCGACGACCCGTGGGGCTATTGCAACTCGCTGGAATGGGCCACCTCCTGCCCGCCGCCCCGGCACAATTTCACCGAGCTGCCTCGCATCCGTTCCGAACGGCCCGCATTCGAACTGCACTACCCGCACATGTCGGATCGGATACGGCATGAGGCGTACATCGGCCATGGGCGCCCGGCTGCGCCGAGCGAGCAGGCGGCCCATGCCGTGCAGCGCGGCGCGAGCAATGTGACCGATCCTCGCGAGAAGTGACTGCCAACCGAAGGAACACCCTGCTGGTAACGGTCACTGGGCGGGACAAACCCGGGGTCGTTTCGGTGATCTTCTCTGCCCTCACCAAGCATCGCGTGGACATTCTCGACGTCGAGCAGGTGGTGATCCGGGGCCGGATCATCCTGGGGGTGCTCGTGGCCACCACGGCTGATCCCGAGGATCTGCAGGAAACCGCCGAGCAGGCCATGGCCAGTATCGGGATGCACCTGGAGGTCGAGGTCGGCGCCGGAGCAGTGGGCTCGATGGTGGCTGCTTCCACGCATGTCGTGTTGGTGCTGGGCCGGCCCGTGACGGCTCAGGCGTTCACCGAGACGACCCGCGCGCTGGCCGCTCTGAACGTCAACATCGACGCGATCCGGCGGATCGCGGACTACCCGGTCACTGGGCTGGAGTTGCTGGTGTCGGTGCCCAGCAATGGCAACCCGGACGCAGCCGATGCCGCATTACGCTCCGCGCTGGTTGGACTGGCCGCGCGCGGTGACGTCGACGTCGACCTCGCCGTCGAACGGGTCGGCCTTGCCCGCCGAGCCAAGCGCATGATCGTCTTCGACGTCGATTCCACCCTGGTGCAGGGTGAGGTGATCGAGGCCTTGGCCGAGCACGCCGGCTGCGGGGCGGAGGTGCGTGCGGTCACCGAGGCGGCGATGCGCGGGGAGGTGGACTTCACCCAGTCGTTGCGGCGCAGGGTCGCGCTGCTGGAGGGCCTGCCGGCGAGTGTGCTCGGCGAAGTGGCCAACTCGCTGGAGTTCACGCCGGGCGCCCGCACGACGGTGCGCACCCTCAAGCGGTTGGGGTTTCGGTGCGGAGCCGTCTCGGGTGGCTTCACGCAGATCGTGGAACCGCTGGCCGCCGACCTGGGGCTGGACTTTTGTACGGCCAATGAATTGGAGATCCGTGACGGCAGACTCACCGGCCATGTGATCGGGCCAGTGGTGGACCGGTCCGGCAAAGCCAACGCGCTACGCCAGGCCGCCGAGCACTTCGGGATCCCGCTGGCCCAGTGTGTCGCAGTGGGGGACGGCGCCAACGACATCGACATGCTCACCGCGGCTGGTCTGGGTATCGCGTTCAATGCCAAACCCGCGCTGCGTGAGGTTGCGGACACGGCGATCAACCAGCCGTTCCTGGATGTCGTGCTGTTCGTGCTCGGTGTCACGCGAGACGAGGTGGAGGCCGCCGACGCAGCAGACGGAGTGCTGCGCAGGGTGCCCCTGTGAGTAATGATGCGACTTATCGCTTGCATTTCCCCCTCACCACCGTCTGCACTTGCCGACCGGGTGATGCCGCTGATCTTGCATATCGAGCGCGACGCGATGCCACCGCGCAGCGCACTGCTGGAAGCAGCCGCGTCAGCGGCGGTGGCGCTGTCCTGTGATGAGCGGTCGCAGCCCGGTGGTCCATGGTCTTCCGAGGTGCAATCCTGGCTGCGCGGAAAGATTCGGAAGGTCGCTCGCCGAGCGCGCGGCGCGCGCTGGATCGCGATGACCGAGCTGCCCGGCGTCACCGTCGACAACCGCGGTGCCCAGGTGCGGGCCTTGCTGCCGTGGTTGGTCACCGAGACGCCGGACGTCGTCGCGCGGCTGCAGGTAGGGGGCACTGATCTGCCTGACGATGGGGCCGGTCCCCCACCCGGCGGGGTCCCGGTGCTCTGGTTGGCGCCCGAGCCGCTGATGACGGTCGGGAAGGCGGCCGCTCAGGTAGGGCATGCCACGGTGTTGCTGGCGGCGCGGCTTGCCGCCGACGGCCGGATAGGTCAATTGCGGAGTTGGGCCGACGGTGGTTACCGGTGCGCGGTGCGCACCGCCAGCCCGGACCGATGGGCTGAGCTGGTCGTTACCGAGCACCCCGATCGAGCCTGGAATCAGCGCAACATGCTCGTCGTGCGCGACGCCGGCCTCACCGAGGTTCCCCCCGGCACCCCCACCGTCGCTGCCCGCTTCCCCGCTTAGGCCCAACCTGCCCAGATCCAACGCCCAGGGGAAAAATCACGAAGCGGCGACCAGGCGGGCGAGGGCGGACCGGGCTACGGCGGGATCAGTGGTTGGCCAGAATGGCGGCAGCGAGGCACGGAGGAAGCCGCCGTAGCGGGCCGTGACCAGCCGCGGGTCCAGGATCGCGACCATCCCGCGGTCTTCGGTGGAGCGCAGCAGCCGCCCGGCGCCCTGCGCGAGCAGCAGTGCCGCGTGCGTCGCGGCTACCGCGAGAAAGCCGTTGCCACCGCGAGCTGCCACCGCGCGCTGCCGCGCCGAACTCAGCGGATCGTCCGGACGGGGGAACGGGATGCGATCGACCACCACCAACGACAGCGACCGGCCGGGCACGTCAACGCCTTGCCACAGCGACAGGGTGCCGAACAGGCAGGTCGGCTCATCCTGCGCAAACTGCTGCACCAGCAAGCCGGTGGCATCGTCACCCTGGCACAGGATGGGCACGTCAAGCCGGGACCGCAGCGTCTCAGCGGCCTGTTTGGCGGCGCGCATCGAGGAAAACAGGCCTAGAGTGCGCCCTCCGGCAGCGGTGACCAGCGCGCACAGCTCGTCGAGGCAAGCTGGTGTGAGTCCATCGCGGCCGGGTGGCGGCAAATGCGCGGCGGTGTAGAGGATCCCGGCTCGGCGATGATCGAAGGGAGACCCTGCGTCCACCCCGAGCCACGCCGGGCCGGCGTCACCATCGGCAGGTGGCGGCCGCTCAGTGGCGGCCCCGGCTGCGGGTGCACCAACCGGCTGTTGCCGGGGAAGGCCCCATTGGGCGGCTAGCGCGTCGAAGCTGCCACCCAGGGTGAGCGTGGCTGAGGTGAGCACCACGGTGCGCTTGTCGAACAGGCGTTGTTGTAGCACGTCAGCGACGTGCAGCGGCGCTACCCGCAGGACTCGCCCGCGGACCGGCTCATCTGCCAGCCATACCACGTCGCGCCGGTCGGTCTCCTCGTCGGGGAAGGAGACCAGAACTCGGGCGGTTGCGGAGTGCACCTGCTCCAGCGTGGCCAGCGCCAGCCGGCGGCGGGCGGCGTTATCGGGATCCTCGCGCCGGTCAGATCCCAACGCGGTGGTGCAGTGGTGTGCTGCGTCGCGCACCGCGGTAAGTCCGGCGGCCACCGGGGCGCTGAGGGTGTCCCACCGCTGCGCGCCCGCGTCGCCCAGTAGTAACGCGAGCTTGTCCCCCGCCGCCGCCAGCTCGTCGGCAACCTGCTGATCAATGAGCCGGGCACAGCGGCGAGCCGCGGTTTCCACCATTGAGGCGGTCAGCTCCTCGGTGGCCGCGCTGGTGACCCGATCAACGAGATCGTGCGCCTCGTCGATGATCACGACACTGTGGTCGGGCAGGACCGGTCGATCGCCCATCGCGTCAATGGCCAGCAGCGCGTGGTTGGTGACTACCACCTCGGCGCGACCGGCGCGGGCCCGGGCCTGCTCGGCGAAGCAATCCATGCCGACCGGGCAGCGCGACAGCCCCAGGCACTCCCGGGCGCTGACCGACACCTGACGCCAGGCCCGGTCGGTGACGCCGGGCACCAGCTCATCGCGATCGCCGGTGTCCGTCTTGGCGGACCAGTCATGCAGCCGGGCGATCTGGCGACCCAGCATCGAGGTGGGAGAGGCTGCTGCCGCGGCTTCGAAGAGGTCGTCACCCTCGTCGGTGGGTCCGGTGTTCAGCCGGTGCAGGCACAGGTAGTTGCGCCGGCCCTTGAGGATGGCAAAGCTCGGGGCGCTGCCAAGGTGCGGTTCCAGCGCAGCGGCCAGCCGCGGCAGGTCCCGGTCCACAAGCTGGCGCTGCAGCGCGATGGTTGCCGTGCAGACCACTACCGTGGTACCGGATTCCACCGCGTGCCGGATCGCCGGCACCAAGTAGGCCAGCGACTTGCCGGTACCGGTACCGGCCTGCACCGCGAGGTGCTCGCCGGTGCGGATCGCCCGGTCCACCGCCTCGGCCATCAGGATCTGGCCCGCTCGCTCCGTGCCTCCCACGGCCTCTACCGCCGCCGCGAGCAGCGCACCCACCGCAGGCAGCTTTATCGCTGTGTCGTGGCTAGGCACGGTCACGCACGCTACCGTGCGCGCCCAGTGCGCCCCGGGTAGCGACCCGATGCTTGCCGGCCCCTTCCCCCGGTATGTCCCCGGGTCGGCTAAACGCGGGGTCAGTCAAAGGAAGGTGGTGGGGATGGCGGGGTCGCCGGGGGACAGGCGGCGTCCGTCGGCGGGCAGGGTGGACAGGCCGGCTTTGACGCGGTCGCGAGCATCGCGCAGGCTTGGCGGAGGGCCGGCCGGCAAGCCGTCGCGAAGCAACGGCACCGGGAGCAGCCGGTCACGCGACCCGAGCCCGGGTCGCCGGCCGCGGAGGAACACCACCTCCTCTACCGCGGTGCCGCTGCCGCCATACCGGCGCAGTGCGCTTTTGGCACCGCCCCGGGACACCTTGGCCGCGCTGCGCTTGGCCACCGGCTGCCCGTCCACCTCGACCAACTTGTAAACCATCCCTGCGGTCGGCACGCCGGAGCCGATCACTACGGAGGTGCCCACCCCGTAGGCATCCACTGGTTCGGCACGTAGTGCCGCGATCGAATGCTCATCCAGATCCCCTGACACGACAATGTCCACATCCGGCGCGCCCAGCTGATCGAGTTGTTCGCGGGCCTGGCGCGCCAGCTCCCCGAGATCCCCAGAATCGATCCGGATCGCCCGCAGCCCCGGCCCGGCGACCTCGATCGCGGTAGTGATGCCCTGGGGAATGTCGTAGGTGTCCACGAGCAGGGTGGTGTCGGTGCCCAACGCCGCGACCTGTGCCGCGAACGCGTCCGCCTCTCGCTCGTGCAGCAGGCTGAATGCGTGTGCGGCGGTGCCGGTGGTCGGGATGCCATAGCGTTGCCCAGCGGCGAGGTTGGACGTCGCACTGAAACCCCCGAGGTAGGCCGCCCTGGCGGCGGCCACTGCGGCTTTTTCGTGGGTCCGCCGCCCCCCCATCTCCACCAACGGTCGATCGCCGGCCGCAGTGGCCATGCGGGCGGCTGCGGTGGCCACTGCGCTGTCGTGATTGAGCACTGACAGCACCAGCGTTTCCAGCAGCACTGTCTCGCCGAAACTCCCGGTCACCGTCAACACCGGGGAACCGGGGAAGTACAGCTCGCCTTCCGGGTAGGCGTCGATGTGGCCGCAGAACCGGTAGCCGGCCAACCAGTCCAGGGTGCGCGGATCCAGCATCCGCCGCAGGAATACCAGCTGATCATCGGTGAACCGGAAGCGGGCCAGCGCATCGAGCAGCCGGCCGGTACCAGCGAACACGCCATAGCGGTGGCGGCGCAACCCGCGCGCGAACACCTCGAACACGCACTGCCGAGATGCGGAACCGTCAGCCAGTGCACTGGCCAGCATCGTCAGCTCGTACTGGTCGGTGAGAAATGCGGTGCTGCAGGGGGGCATCTGGGGAGCTTATTGGTCAGCCATGGTGGGAACATTGATTCATGACCACACCCGTCGAACTGGAACAGACCCAGGTCGACCCGGCGCTGGACCTGGTAGCAGACGAGACCGGCACCGAGGACCGGCCTTGGCTGACGATCGTCTGGAACGACCCGGTGAACTTGATGTCCTACGTCACCTACATCTTCCAGCAGCTTTTCGGATACAGCCGGGAAAAGGCGACCAAGTTGATGCTCGACGTGCACCACAAGGGCCGGGCCGTGGTTTCAAGCGGTTCTCGCGAGAAGGTGGAGATCGACGTGGCGAAGCTGCATGGCGCCGGGCTGTGGGCGACCATGCAGCGAGATACGTGAACGGCTGGCGGCGGCGTGGCGATCTGCTAGTCGCCACCTTTACCGGACGGGAAGCTGGACTGCTGCGCGGGATGGTCGGCCAGATCCGCGATCTGCTCGCGGCTCGGGTGGCCGCTACCCCCCGCGACGAGCTCGCCGACCTCACCGGTGTCATCGCCGGCCCTACCACCGCACCGACCGATCGCGTGCTGGCTCGGCTGCTGCCCGATTTCCACCGCGAGGACACCGGGCTGTCCGGCGGTATGCGCGCGCTACACGAGCCCGAGTTGCTGGCCGCCAAAGACGGCGCGGCCGCCGTGGTACTCGAAACCTGCCCCGCACACGGCGGGCGGATCCGGTTGTCGGAGGAGCAGGCCCAAGCGTGGCTGACCGCGCTCAACGACGTCCGGCTGGCTCTGGGCACGGTGCTGGAGGTCACCGAGGACATGCCCGATGAGCTCCCGCCAGATGATCCGCGCACCCCGCACCTGGCCGTGTACCACTGGTTGACCTGGGTGCAGGAGTCTCTGATCCAGGCCTTGATCAGCACGTAGGATGACAAGGTGCTGACGATCCGCCGCGACCTCGTCGACGCGATGGTGGCCCACGCCCGGCGGGACCACCCAGATGAAGCGTGCGGTGTGCTGGCCGGTCCAGCGGGTTCCGGGCGCCCGGAGCGATGCATCGAGATGACCAACGCCGAGCGTTCGCCCAATTTCTACCGCTTCGACTCCATGGAGGACATCCGGCTCGAGCGGGAGCTGGATTCCCGTGGCGAGGAGCGGGTGGTGATCTACCACTCCCACACGGCTACCGAGGCGTATCCGTCGCGCACCGACGTCAACATCGCCGGCTACCCCGAAGCGCACTACGTGCTGATCTCCACCCGTGATCCGGACGCCCACGAGTTGCGCTCATATCGGATCATTGATGGTGAAGTCACCGAGGAACCGGTGGAGGTCGTCGAGTCGTACATGTTTTCGCATACCGGTGCTGACGACGTCCCCGACGCGCCCTGATGTGCGCCGGCTCGCGCCGTCTTCGGAATGCCCGGGCTCGGTTGTGCGTACTGATTGGTGAGCCGACCGCACCCAGAGGAAGGATCCCGAGAAATGGCCGTCACCGTGTCCGTTCCCACCATCTTGCGCACTCACACCGGCGGCGAGAAGTCCGTAGAGGCATCCGGCTCCACGGTCGCTGAGGTCATCGAAGATCTGGAGAGGCGGCACTCGGGGATCAAGAATAGGCTGGTGAAAGACGGATCCCTGCACCGTTTCATCAACGTTTATGTCAACGACGAGGACGTTCGCTTCGCGGGTGGTCTGGCGGCTGCAGTGCACGACGGTGACAACGTGACGATCCTGCCGGCCGTCGCCGGCGGTGACAGGCGTGTCCGGCTATAGCGGCATAGCCCTGCTAGAGCACGCCGGATGCTACTGGTGAGCGCGACCGAAGGGAGCGCCAATTGGCCCGCTATGACTCCCTGCTCGATGCCGTGGGGGACACTCCGCTCGTCGGGTTGCCTCGCCTTTCGCCGGGACCTGACGTGCGGCTGTGGGCAAAACTCGAGGACCGCAACCCGACTGGCTCGGTGAAGGATCGCCCGGCGCTGGCGATGATCCAGGAAGCCGAGCGTTCCGGCCGGCTCACCAAGGGCTGCACGATCCTGGAACCGACCTCGGGCAACACCGGAATCTCGCTGGCGATGGCGGCGAAGCTTAAGGGTTACCGGCTGGTCTGCGTGATGCCGGAAAACACCTCGATCGAGCGCCGGCAGCTGCTCGAGGCCTACGGTGCGGAAATCATCTTCTCGCCGGCGACCGGTGGTTCCAACCAGGCAGTGGCACGGGCCAAGGAGCTGGCTGCCGGGCACCCTGACTGGATCATGCTCTACCAGTACGGCAATGCGGCCAACCCGGACTCGCATTACCGGACCACCGGTCCGGAGATCCTGCGCGACCTGCCCACCGTGACGCATTTCGTCGCCGGCCTGGGTACCACGGGCACGCTGGTGGGGGTGGGGCGTTACCTGCGTGAGCACAAGCCAGACGTGCAGATCATTGCCGCAGAACCGCGCTACGGGGAACTGGTCTACGGCTTGCGCAACCTCGATGAAGGCTTCGTGCCTGAACTCTATGACCCCGAGGTGCTGACCGGTCGGTTCTCCGTTGGCTCCCTCGACGCACTGCGCCGCACCCGTGAGCTGCTGGAGGTCGAGGGCATCTTTGCCGGCATCTCGACCGGGGGCATCCTGCACGCCGCGCTTGCCGTTGCCGAGAAAGCCGCAGGCACCGGCGACCCTGCCGACATCGTCATCGTTGTGTGCGATGCCGGCTGGAAATACCTCTCCACCGGCGCCTACACAGGCGACCTGGAAGAAGCCGCCGCGCGCCTCGACACCCAGCTCTGGGCCTGACCTCCCGACCGAAGACCCGCTTGCGGGTCGAGCATTGGTACCGAAGACCCGCTTGCGGGTCGAGCATTGGTACCGAAGCGGGTCGAGCACTGGCGCAGCCTGCCCGGGCGCCCCACTCGGGCGAACTGGTGCACAGGATCCTCTTAGGCAGCCCGGGTAATGTGCGTGGGCGTGCCCGAGGCGAATTCCGTAGGTTTGCGGCGCGCGCGAGTGTTGCCGGCCCGGCCCGGGCAAGCGGCGATGATCATAGCAGCGTTCACCGGCGTGCTGTATCTCACCGAGGCAGTGGACACCCTGCTCAATGGAGCCCTGAACCAGGACGGCATACGGCCGCGGCAGCTTAATGGCCTGGAGGGAATCTTATGGGCCCCATTGCTGCACACGAGCTGGCAGCACCTGGCCGCTAACACGGTGCCCGTGCTGGTGTTCGGTTTTTTCGCCGTTGCCGGCGGCGCCGGCCAGTTCATCGCGGTGACCGCTACGGTGTGGCTCATCGGCGGCTTGGGCACGTGGTTGACGGGTAGCACCGGAACCCACGTCGGTGCCTCGATTCTGGTCTTCGGCTGGTTCGTCTTTCTGCTTGCGCGTGGTTTGCTCACTCGCAGCCCGGCCCAGATCCTGCTGGCGGTGGTGTTATTCGCGTTGTGGGGCAGCGTGTTATGGAGCCTTCTGCCCGGGGCTGCCGGGATTTCCTGGCAGGGCCACCTGTTCGGCGCTGCCGGCGGGTTGGTGGCTGCCTACCTGGTTGCCCACGCAGATCGCACCCACGCTGATCGGTCCCCTCGGCCGCGGTTGACGGGATCATGATCAGGCCAGACTGCGCCATCGGCGTCTTCGACTCGGGCGTGGGCGGGCTTACTGTCGCGCGCGCCATCGCCGACCAGCTGCCGCGTGAACGGCTGCACTACGTCGGTGACACCGCGCATGGGCCCTACGGTTGCCTGCCCATCGCGCGGATCCGCGCGCACGCCCTGAGGGTAGCCGACGAGCTGGTCGGCAGCGGGGTCAAGCTGCTGGTCATTGCCTGCAACACAGCCTCCGCGGCGTGCCTGGCTGACGCCCGCGAGCGCTACTCCATCCCGGTGGTGGAAGTGGTGCGCCCCGCCGTCCGGCGGGCGGTCGCCGTCACCCACTCCGGACGGATCGGCGTGATCGGCACCCAGGCCACCATCCGCTCCCGCGCCTATCACGACGCCTTTGCCGCGGCTCCGCACGTCGAGGTGACCGGTGTGGCCTGCCCGCGGTTTGTGGACTTCGTCGAACGGGGGATGACTTCGGGGCGCCAGATGCTGGGGTTAGCGCAGTCTTATCTTGAGCCGCTGCAGCGCGCCGGGGTAGATACCTTGGTACTGGCCTGCACGCACTACCCCCTGCTTACCGGGGTACTGCAAATCGTCATGGGTGATGGGGTGACCCTGGTGTCCAGTGCCGAGGAGACTGCCAAGGACGTGCTGCGGGTGCTCACCGACGCTGAGTTGCTGCGCACCGACCCGGACGAGCCCGAGCACCTGTTCAGCGCGACCGGTGATCCGGCGTCCTTTGCCCGGCTGGCCCGCCGCTTCCTGGGACCCGCCTTGGCAACGTTCGCACCGGCCGGAGGGTGACATGTTGCTGACTGTGCTGGGCTGCTCCGGCAGTGTCCCTGCGGCAACGTCCCCGGCGTCTGGTTACCTGGTGCGTGCCGATGGTGCCAGCGTGGTGCTCGATCTGGGCAATGGCGCTTTCGGAGCGTTGCAGCGCTACGTCGATCCGTTCACTGTCGACGGGTTGGTGCTGTCACACCTGCATCCGGATCACTGTGCTGACGTGTGCGCAATGGCCGTCTACCGGCGCTACCATCCGTGCGCTTCCGGGCATGGCCCATTGCCGCTCTACGGGCCGTCGGATGCTGCCGAGCGACTGATCGCTGCATACGCGCCGAACGCCGCCGAGCGCAGGGCGACCCACCTTGCCGACGTCTACAGTTTCCGGTCCTACCGCGACGTGGCCCGGATCGGCCCGTTCGAGGTGCGCGCTGCGCCGGTCGAGCATCCGTGCGAGGCGTACGCGCTTCGACTGCACCATGCAGGCAAGGCGCTGGTCTTTTCTGGAGACACCGGTCCGTGTCGGCAGCTCGTCGAGCTGGCGGCCGGAGCCGATGTGCTGCTCGCCGAGGCCTCCTGGACCTACCGGCCGAGCAACCCACCCGGCGTGCACATGTCCGGAAAGGACGCTGGTGAAGCCGCTGCCGCCGCGGGTGTGGGACGGCTGCTGATCACCCACGTTCCGCCGTGGACCGATCGCGATCAAGTGCTGGCCGAGGCTCAGGCTGCCTTCAGCGGGCCTACCGAACTGGTCTGCCCCGACGCTCACTATGACCTTTGACAGGACATTCGACGGCTCAAGATTTGGCGGCTCGGCGCCCTTGACCGGCTGCCGTGAGTAGGCTGGCGCGGTGGCACGTGCGGACGGTCGGACCGATGAGGCGTTGCGCGAGGTACGCATCACTCGCGGGTACCAGCAGTGGCCTGCAGGCTCGGTGTTGATCGAATGTGGCCGCACCCGGGTGCTTTGCGCGGCCAGTGTGGTTGAGGGCGTGCCGCGCTGGCGCAAGGGCTCCGGGGAAGGTTGGCTTACTGCGGAGTACGCAATGCTGCCGTCCTCCACGCACACCCGCAGCGACCGCGAATCAGTCAAGGGGCGTCTGGGCGGCCGGACTCACGAGATCAGCAGGTTGATCGGGCGTGCTCTGCGCTCCTGCATCGATCTCGCTGCGCTCGGGGAAAACACCATTTCCTTGGACTGCGATGTTGTCCAGGCCGATGGCGGCACCCGCACCGCGGCGATCACCGGTGCCTACGTAGCGCTTGCCGATGCGGTGACCTGGTTACGTGCCGCAGGCCGGCTGCGCCACCCAGATCCGTTGTCCTTCTCCGTCGCTGCAGTGAGCGTGGGTGTGGTGGATGGCCGGGTGCGCCTGGACCTGCCCTACGAAGAGGATTGCCGCGCCGAAGTCGACATGAATGTGGTGGCCACCGACAGCGGCGCCCTGGTGGAGGTCCAGGGCACCGGGGAGAGCGGCACCTTCACGCGGTCTATGTTGGACCAGATGCTCGACTTCGCGCTCAAGGGCTGCAAGGAGCTGACCGCCTGCCAAGCCGCCGCGTTGATAGCGCCGTATCCGGGCGAACTGCCCCGGCCGTGAGCACGCTGCGGCTGCTGCTGGCCACCCGCAACAGGAAGAAGCTGGCGGAGTTGCGGCGGATCCTGACACTGTCTGATCTTGGCGGCGTGCAAGTGATCGGGCTTGACGACGTGGCGCCGTTTCCGGAGGCGCCGGAGACGGCCGCCAGCTTCGAGGCAAACGCGTTGGCCAAGGCCCGGGATGCGGCAGCGGCCACCGGGCTGGCCACCATTGCCGATGACTCCGGCTTGGAGGTGGATGCGCTCCACGGCATGCCCGGGGTGCTGTCGGCGCGGTGGGCCGGTCGCCATGGTGATGACTCAGCGAACCTGCAGCTCGTGCTTGATCAGCTCGCTGACATCCCGGATGATCGCCGGGGCGCAGCGTTCGTATGCGCTGCGGCGTTGGTGGTACCTAGCGGTACCGGAACGACCGGTGCGCAGACGGTGGTGCGGGCACACTGGCGCGGCGCTCTTACCCGGGAAGCTCGTGGCGCCAACGGCTTCGGCTACGACCCGATCTTCATCCCGTCGGGCGAAACGCGCACCTCGGCCGAACTGGACCCTGCTGAGAAGGATGCGATGTCGCACCGGGGGCAGGCATTGCGGGCGTTGTTGCCCGCAGTGCGCGCGTTGGTTTCGGACCGAGGTGATTGGCCCTCGCCTTGACTGCTACTCAGTTCACGACCTGCACGACCTGGCCCACGGCCAGCTTGTTGAAGAAGGTCACCGCGGCGTCGCGGCTCAGATGGATGCATCCGGCCGAGGGCACCCGCAGGCTTCCTTGGTGGAATGCAATGCCGGTGTTGGTGAAGAACACCGAGTAGGGCATAGGGGCATTGTTGAAGATGGTGCTGCGGTGGTTCTTGTCCTTCCACAGCACGCGGAACGATCCAGGTGGAGTGCGTTGACCGGGCTTGCCGGATGTGATCGGAGTGGGCCCGTAGACAACTTGGCCACCACTCATCAGCCAGGCTCGCTGGCTGCTGAGGCTGACACAGGCCGCCGCGGACGTTCCGCAAGGCGTGGCCGCCGACTGGACGGTGGCGGCTGCCACCGCTGGAGTCAGCACCGCGCAGCCGACGGCGACAGTCAGCGATACCACTGCAGTGCGAACGAATGCCATCCCCCGACCCCCCTCAGTTAGGTTTCTCCCAGTGTACGACTACGAGGGGTCATTCCCCAGGGTCTGTCATCACAGAGTGTTATTTTCACACTGATGCCTGTGGATATTTCACGAGTGACTTGACATCGCCACTCGGGGGTTGCCTAGCGCAAGCCGGTCGGTTCGTGATCCGATTTACCCGTGAACAGCGACATATCCCAGTCGAGTCCGCAGGTTGTCGGATTACAGTCGGAGACCAGCCGTAATCCTCATTGGTTTGATGACCTGCCGATCCCCGTGGATGCCGTCAAGCTGGGACAGGGTCTGGAGTTGCACCCGCAATGCGAGCCGCTGGCGCCCCTGATCGGTGTGTGGCGCGGCAAGGGGCTTGCCCAGTACCCGTCGTTGCTCGGCGAGTTCCCTTACGGCCAGCAAATCGTCTTTTCCCACGATGGCAGGCCATTTCTGGCCTATGAGGCGCGGGCGTGGTTGCTGAGCCCGACCGGCAAGGTGCTGCGCCCCGCGGCGCGTGAAGTCGGGTGGTGGCGGATGGATGAAGAGGAGACCATCGAGCTGGTCCTCGCGCACATGTTCGGGATTTGTGAGATCTACTACGGCGGGCAGATCAGTGACTCGTCGTGGGAACTGCACGCCCATGTCCTGGAGCGGACCGAAACGGCTCGGCCGACCACCGCGGCTGTCCGGTTGTACGGCATTGTCGAGGGCGGTGATCTGGCTTACGCCGAGGAACGGGCGCTACGTGGCCTTCCCATGAAGCCGCATCTGTCCGCCCAACTCCAACGCCTCGTCTAGCCCTTCGGCCCACTCCCGGTACCAGACATATCGGGGTGGCCGGGGCATCGTTTGGCCCGATATGTCTCCACGTCAGGAGGGACAGGAGCTCCGGGATAGGCTGCCAGTTGATGGCTGATCCGTGCACTTACCGTCCCGCGCCGGGGACCATCCCGGACGCGCCCGGGGTATACCGGTTCCGGGACGGGCACGGCCGGGTGATCTATGTGGGCAAGGCGAAAAGCCTGCGCAGCCGGCTGAACTCTTACTTCGCTGATCTGTCTGGCCTGCACGCGCGCACCCGCCAGATGGTCACCACGGCCGCCTCGGTGGACTGGACCGTGGTCAGTACCGAGGTCGAGGCACTCCAGCTGGAATACAACTGGATCAAGGAATTCGACCCGCGGTTCAACGTTCGGTACCGCGACGACAAGACCTATCCGGTGCTGGCGGTAACGTTGAACGAGGAATATCCGCGGTTGCATGTCTATCGCGGGCCGCGCCGCCGCGGAGTCCGGTATTTCGGGCCGTACGCGCACGCCTGGGCGATCCGGGAGACGCTCGACCTGCTCACCAGAGTGTTTCCGGCGCGGGTCTGCTCAGCCGGCGTCTTCAAACGGCATCGCCAAATTGGCAGGCCCTGCTTACTAGGCTATATCGACAAATGCTCGGCGCCCTGCGTGGGTAATGTCACCGCCGAAGAACACCGCGCTATTATCGTCGATTTCTGTGATTTTCTTTCGGGTCGGACCGACAAGATGATCCGCCGCCTTGAGAAGGAAATGGAGGCGGCTGCTGCCGAGCTGGAGTTCGAACGAGCTGCGCGGTTGCGTGACCATTTAGGAGCACTGCGCCGGGCGATGGAGAAGCAGGCAGTGGTGCTCGGCGACGGCACCGACGCCGACGTAATCGCGTTCGCCTGCGACGAGCTCGAAGCCGCCGTGCAGGTGTTCCACGTTCGCGGCGGGCGGGTCCGAGGGCAGCGCGGCTGGGTGATCGAGAGGGTCGAACAGGTCGATCTAGTCGGCCAGTTCCTGACCCAGTTTTACGGCGAGCAGGCGGCGCTAGCAGGTTCAGCCGATGACGCCACCCAGCCGGTGCCGCGCGAGGTACTGGTTCCTGAGCTGCCAGAAGACGCCGACGCGCTCACCGAATGGCTTTCGGAGCTTCGTGGTTCCCGGGTACAGCTGCGGGTTCCGCAACGGGGAGACAAGCGGGCGCTGGCCGACACCGTGGCGCGCAATGCTGCGGAGGCTTTCGCGCAGCACAAATTGCGCCGGGCCGGCGATCTCACTGCGCGGGCCGCGGCGTTGCAGGAGATCCAGGAGTACCTGGGGCTGGACACCGCGCCCCTGCGCATTGAATGCGTCGACGTCAGCCATGTGCAGGGCAACGACGTGGTGGCCTCGCTGGTGGTCTTCGAGGACGGGTTGGCCCGCAAGGCGGATTACCGGCGCTTCGCAATCCGCGATGCGGCTGGCGATGGTCACTCTGATGACGTGGCTAGCATTGCCGAGGTGGTTCGCCGGCGCTTCGCCCACTACCAGCGGGAAACGGAACCGGCCGCCCGAGCTGGCTTAGACCCCGAGACGGGACGGCCCCGGAAGTTCGCCTACCCACCGAATCTGCTCGTGGTTGACGGCGGCCCGGCACAAGTCGCTGCGGCGGCCCAGGAGCTGTTCGAGCTGGGGATAACTGACGTGGCGGTCGCTGGGCTGGCCAAGCGGTTGGAGGAGGTCTGGTTGCCTGGCGAGGTCGATCCGGTGATCCTGCCCCGCACCAGTGAGGGCCTGTATCTGCTGCAGCGAGTACGCGACGAAGCACACCGGTTCGCGATCACCTATCACCGGCAGAAACGGTCGGCGCGCATGACCAGCTCGGCGTTGGACGACGTGGCCGGGCTCGGCCAGACCCGGCGCACAGCGCTTCTCAAACACTTCGGTTCGGTGCGCCGCATCCGGCAGGCCACCGTGGCGGAGCTCACCGCGGTACCCGGGGTGGGTCCGAATACGGCCCGGGCCGTACTGGCCGCGCTGGGCAACGCGAGCGAGGGCGAGTCATGACCGGCACCCAGCAGGCGCAGGGCGGCATCGAGGTTGCCGTGGTCTCAGGGCTCTCCGGCGCGGGCCGCAGCACGGCCGCTAAGGTCCTTGAAGACCTGGGCTGGTTTGTCGTGGACAACCTGCCGCCAGAGTTGATCGCCACCATGGTTGAGCTCGGCGCCCGTTCGCAGGGTGTGGTGACCCGGGTGGCGGTGGTCATGGACGTGCGCAGCCGGGCATTCACCGACGACCTGGCCGCGGTCATCAAAGACTTGGACGCTCGCGGTTACCGGCCCAAGGTGCTGTACCTGGAAGCTACCGACGCTGTGCTGATCCGGCGATTCGAACAGGTTCGGCGTAGCCACCCGCTGCACAACGATGGCCGGCTGGTCGACGGGATTACCGCCGAGCGGGCGCTGCTGGCTCCGCTGCGTGATGAGGCAGATTTGGTGCTGGACACGACCGGACTGTCGGTGCACCAGCTCCGGGCCAAGATCGAGCATGCGTTCGGCGGCGAATCGAGCACTCATACCCGGGTCACCGTGGTGTCCTTCGGGTACAAGTACGGGCTGCCGATGGATTCCGACCTGGTAATCGATGTGCGGTTTTTGCCGAATCCATTCTGGATCCCGGAGTTGCGTGAATTCACCGGACTGGACGCTGATGTGCGCAACTACGTGTTGTCCCAGGAAGGTGCAGAAGAATTTCTCGACCGGTATCTCGGGTTGTTGCGGTTGATCAGCGGTGGTTACCGGCGTGAGGGCAAGCGCTACCTGACCATCGCGGTGGGTTGTACGGGTGGTAAACACCGCAGCGTGGTCGTTTCCGAGGCACTGGCCTCCCGGCTCGGCCAAGACGACGGGATGACCGTCAAGGTGGTGCACCGGGACGTGGGCCGCGAGTGACCCGCGCTGTGAAGGCTGTTGCGCTCGGTGGTGGTCACGGGCTGTACGCCACACTGTCCGCATTGCGAACCATCACTTCGGACATCACTGCTGTCGTCACCGTCGCCGACGACGGTGGATCGTCTGGGCGGTTGCGGCGCGAGTTGGGTGTGCTGCCGCCGGGGGACCTACGGATGGCGGTGACCGCGCTAGCGGCCGAAGGCGGGGACGCTGGCCGCTGGCGCCAAGTCTTCGCGCATCGCTTCGGTGGCACCGGGGCGCTGGCCGGGCACGCCGTGGGCAACCTGGTGATGGCTGGGTTGCTGGAGGTATTGGGTGATCCGGTGGCGATGCTGGATAAGGTCTGCGGTCTGCTCGGGGTTACCGGGCGGGTCCTGCCGATGACTGTCCAACCGCTCGACATCGAGGCGGATGTGGCTGGCCTGGACGGGGACCCGGCCCACTCAACAACACTGCGCCGGATTCGCGGGCAGGTAGCCGTGGCGACCACGCCAGGACGGGTCCATCGCGTGTGGCTACGCCCGGAACGGCCGCAGGCCTGTGCCGAGGCGGTCCTGGCTGTCGGCGAAGCCGATGTCGTGGTGCTCGGGCCGGGTTCCTGGTTTACCAGTGTGCTGCCGCACCTGCTGGTTCCGGACTTGGCCAGGGCGCTGGTCATGACCGAGGCGCGCCGGATCCTGATCCTCAACTTGGCGCCGCAGCCAGGAGAGACTGCCGGCTTCTCCCCAGAGCAACACCTGACCGTGTTGCTCGATCACGCACCGCCAGGCTTCACCGTGCACGCGGTCCTGGCCGACATCGACGCGGTGGCGGTGCCCGCCCGGCTGCACCGCTGCGCGCGGGCGCTGGGCGGGCACGCGTACCTTGACCGGGTCGCTGAGGACGGATCCACCGATCGCCACGATCCGGTGGCGCTGGCTGCAGCGCTACGTCGGATACTGAGACCTGCTGGTCAGGGTCGAAGCATCGACTCGGGACCTGCTGGTCAGGGTCGAAGCATCGACTCGGGACCTGCTGGTCAGGGTCGAAGCATCGACTCGGGACCTGCT
>JAJPIR010000130.1 GCA_021324675.1 Actinomycetota bacterium | reverse complement strand
CATGAGGTCGCCAGGATCGGCTACCAGGTCGCCGCGGCGCTGGCTGCTGCGCACCAGGCGGGGATCGTGCACCGGGACGTCAAGCCCGGCAACGTCCTCCTCGGGCAGGACGGCACCGTCAAGATCACTGACTTCGGTATCTCCCGGGCCAGCTGGGATGCCACCTTGACCCGCACCGGCGTGCTGTCCGGGACGCCGGCCTACTTCGCTCCCGAGGTAGCCCGCGGGGAGCAACCTGGGCCCGCCAGTGATGTCTTCTCGCTGGGCTCCATGCTCTACGTCGCGGTGGAGGGCCAACCGCCATTCGGGTTGGACGACAACACCCTCGCCCTGCTGCGCACCGTCGCCGAAGGCCAGGTCCAGCCGCCGCGGCGGGCGGGCCCGTTAGCGCCGCTCCTGATGCAGTTGATGGCCGACGATCCGGCGGCGCGCCCGTCGATGCCGGACGCGGCAGCTGCGCTTGGTGCGGTGGCAGCCCGTGGTGGCGCAGCCGCCACGCCGCCGTTGTTCACCTCGCCGACCATCGCAGGGGCCGGTCCCGGGATGGCTGCGGCCGCGCCTACTCAAGAGACGAAGATCGCGGTAGACCTGCCCGCTGATCACCCGTTGCCGCGACGAGCCCGCCGCCGGGTCGCGTGGTGGCGGCGGCCTGCCGCATTGTTCGCCACCGCCGCATGCCTTGTCGTGGTAGCAGTGGTCCTTGCCATGCTCGGAAACATTCCGGTCACAGGACGGGGTCAACTGACCGCCGGCAGGTCTCCCGCGCCGATGATCCGGACACCACAACCAGCGCAGTCGCCGCCTGCGCCGCAGTCACCACCAGCCCCGGTACAAGCCGAACCACCCCGACCTGCCCAGCTGGAGCAGACCGTTCGTACCTATTACGGCCTGCTGCCGGAGGACACCGCTGAGGCGTGGCAGTACCTCGGCGCCGCCGAACAGGCGCAGGGCTTCCAGCACTACAGCAACTTCTGGAACACCATCAACCGGATCAGCATCCGCGGACCGGTTGCCGTGCAGGGCAACACGGTGCTGGTGAACCTGGTGTTCGAGCCGACGAACCGCAAGCCCACCGTCGAGCGCTACCGCCTCAATATGACGACCTCACCCGTCGGCCGGATCGTGATCGGCTCCGCGTCCCGGATCGCCAGCTGACGAGCGCAGCTGCTGATCTCCGACATCGTGGCCACCCCGACAGGCAGACATGTCAGAGAAAAGTTGGGAAGGGGTTAGACGAGGCGGCGGTCGGAGGCCCAGCGGGACAGTTCGTAGCGGTTGGATAGTTGGGTCTTACGCAGGACCGAGGAGACGTGCGTCTCCACCGTCTTGATCGAGATGAACAGCTCGGCGGCGATCTCCTTGTACGCGTAGCCGCGGGCCAGCAGGCGCAGCACGTCACGCTCGCGCGGGGTGAGCAGGTCCAGCTCCGGGTCGCCGACCGGCGCTGACCCGGGGTGTTGGGCGAAGGCATCGAGGACGAACCCCGCCAACCGCGGGGAGAACACGGGGTCACCTGCGTGCACCCGGCGCACTGCGTCGGCCAGCTCCCGCCCGGAGATTGTCTTGGTTACGTAGCCGCGGGCCCCGCCGCGGATCACCGCGATCACGTCTTCGGCTGCGTCAGACACCGACAGCGCGAGGAACACCACGTCGGGCTGCTCGGGACGGACCCGACGTAGCACCTCTGCCCCGCCTCCCTCAGGCATATGGACGTCGAGAAGCACGACATCAGGCCGCAGGTGCGCGATACCGGCGACCGCCTCAGCGACCGAACCTGCCTCGCCGACCACGACGACCGGTGCCAGGTCCGGATCGGCACTGCCGGCCCGGTCCAATTCGGCTTTCACCCCGGTCCGGAACAACGCATGGTCGTCCACCAGGAATACCCGGATGGCCTGCGGCACGGCTATGTCTCCTCCCCGCCCTTGCGGCGAGCAATGGCCAGCTGAACCTCGGTACCGTCACCGGGCGCGGTACGCAGCGTCACCGTACCCCCGTGCCGCTGCATCCTGCCGTGAATCGAGTCCGCCAGCCCGTGCCGGTCGGCAGCGACGGCCGCAGGGTCGAACCCGGCGCCCCGGTCCCGGATGAACACATGGACCTGGCCTGGCTCCACCTCGGCATACACGCTGACCTCGGCGACTCCGGCGTGTTTGGCCGCATTGACCATCGCCTCCCGGCTGGCTTGCACCAGCGCGAGCAGCGGTTCGTCCAGCGCGCAATCACCTACCACCACGACCTGCATGCTGACCGCGTAGGTGTCTTCCACCTCACCGGCAGCAGCGTGCAACGCCGCCGCGAACGCCGGCGGCGACGCGGCGCCGTTGGTCTTAGCCCGCCCGTAACCCTGCGGACCATACAGCCATGCGCGAAGCTCCCGTTCCTGGCCGCGGGCCAGCCGGCGAACCTCCCGCGCCGAATCAGACTGCTGCTGGATCAAAGCCAGTGTCTGCAGCACCGAGTCATGCAGGTGCGCGGCGATTTCGGCTCGTTCTTCGGTGCGGATCCGGGCCCGGCGTTCCTCACCCAACGCATGCATCAGCCTCAACCACCAGGGGACCGTGAGCACCGCCACCCCGACCAGCGTCGCGGCGGCCGCGAGTAGCGCGAACCGGACTTGGCCCAGGTTGCCCTGGTTGACCAAGAATACCGCGATGCCGCTGGTGACCAGAGCAATGCCGGCCAGCACCCGGAGCAGGGCCATCCGCCCGCCGAGGAAGATACCCGCCCCGCTGCGCCAGCGGGTCCGCTGGCTGGCGTCGGCTTCCCGCCACACCACACCAGCGCCGATCAGGGCCACGCCTAACGGCCCGGTCAGCCATCCAGCCCACGGAGTGCCGAGCGCTGCCCCGGCCAGGGCCAGACCCGCGCCCAGCACCACCAGACCGACCGCCTGCTGCCGGTCACGTGCGGTACTGGGTCGCCGGGGACGGATGTCGGTGGCTGGCAGGAACGCCCACAGCAGCGCGTATCCGATCAGCCCGGCGCCGCCCACGCCGGCGAGCGCGACGAAGATCACCCGTACCCACAGCACCGGCACGCCGAGGTGCTCGGCGATACCGCTGGACACCCCGGCAAGGACCCGGTCGGATCGATGGCGGCACAACCTGGCCGGGCCAGGCATCTGTCCAGGAACCTGCTCAGGCACCGGCCCATGAGCCGGCCCCGGAAGCGGCCGGGTCCCGGCCGCTTGCTCTGCCGGTCTGCTCACATCTGTCATGGTCACACGGGCAACCGGACTTGAGGTATCAGGGTAGCCCTGGGTATTCCCTGACCGGGGACGGATCAGGGTGACCCCCGATGGTGCGGCCACTGGCGAAAGGTCAGGCTGGTCGGCGTGAGTCAGATCAACCTCGAACACACCGCACGGGACTTCTGGGCCACCAGACCGCACCGGCGGTCCAGCGATCGCAAGATTGCCGGAGTGGCGGCGGCGATCGCGCGACGCTACGCCGTCGATCCGGTGCTGGTTCGGGTAGCGTTCGTGGTCGCCACTGTCTGTGGTGGTGCAGGAGTGCTGCTGTACCTGCTGGGCTGGCTGCTGCTACCGCTGGACCACCAAGCCTCTGGTGCAGGAGGCGTGGTCAGAGGCGCACGCAACTCGATGTCCGCGCTTCTCACGATCGTGCTTGTGCTGTTGTTGATTCCCGCCGCTGGGGTGGTCTTCGACGGGCACGCATCGGGCGTCATCGGTGTCGCCGTAGCACTCGGTGCCCTGTTCTTGCTCCATCACTCCCGGGGAACGCTAGGGGAGATTCCCGGATCACGGTCGGCCGGAGAACCGCAACCCCAGACGCCGCCCGCTGCGGCCATCTCAGCTGGTACAACCGCACCAGCTACTGACAGCGCGGAGCGGCCCGCTCCGCCGGCGTGGGACCCGCTGGGTGTCGCACCGTTCGCCTGGGACCTGCCGGAACCTTCGGCGCAGCCCGAGCCTCCCGGTTCGCCACCGGGTGCGCGCTGGAAAATCACTCCCATCACGCTCGGCCTCGCGCTGCTGGTCGGCGGGATCGCACTGGCGTTCGCGCCGGGATTGTCGGCAGCCCAGATCGCCGCGATATTGCTAGGAGTGGTGGGACTCGGTCTGGTGGTCGGCGCATTCCTCCAAGGCGGCCGGGGGCTGATCGCGGTCGCCATCCCACTGGCCGTGCTCACCTGGGTGCTGGGCGCAGCCCCGTCCGTGGGCTTCAAGGTGGGCACCAGCCACTGGAACCCAGCCACCGCCGCGCAGGTCCAGCCGCGTTACTCGGTCACACTCGGTAATGGCGAGCTGGACCTGACTGGTTTGCAGCTGACCACTGGTCAGGTTGTGCGGACCAGCGTCGCGGTGGGCATTGGTCAGACGCGTATTTACCTGCCATCGAACGTCGACGCCCAGGTCAGCTGCCAGACCCAGATCGGTGACGTCGACTGCCTGGGTCACCGCGACTCGGAGGGATCTCCGTCCCAGGTCACCGTCACCGACAACGGACCTGACGGCCCCGGCGGCGGCACGCTGATCCTGGATGTGCATTCCGGTATCGGCCAAGTACGAGTGGATCGCGAATCATGACCGGAACGGATCCGACCATGCCTGCTCCCCAGGAAACTGGCCAGACCAGCGCGCTGGACGAGCGAGGCGGGCCAGACCTGCTCACCCTGATCGTCGGCCTGGCCGCGCTGGGTATCGCAGTTGCCACCCTGCTCGGCGGCATGGCGTGGCTCCCCAGCATCGACGGCCGGTGGTTGCTCGCAGTACTGGCGCTGATCGTCGGCCTGCTGCTGGTGATCGGCTCCCTGCGCCCGGACAAAGCAGCGTCATCCAAGCGCTGAGCGCAACAGCTGCTACAAGCTGAACCCCAGCCCACCGCACAGTAGCCCACCTCCCAGTCTGGATGCAGACTGCTGTTTTCGGGCCTCAAAAAACAGCAGTCTGCATCCAGACTGCGCAGGGTGAGGTGCGCCGCAGCGTCGGCGCTCGGCTCACCAGGGAGATCGAGTTCTGCCGGGACAGCGAGCTGCGCGCGGTATCGCTGCCGGGTGCCGGGGTCTGCTGAGAGATCTGCGGGCGGGTCATCAGCGGCTCCCGGGACGGCGCAGTCGCGCCAGGGCGCTGACCAGTTGCCCGGCTTGCTCATTGACCCCGCCGGGCACGTGCACCACAACACCAGAGATCAGGTGCCGCAGCTTCTCCACCGCGCCGATGGCGAACTCGATGATCTGCTCCGGATCCTCTTGATGGCGCCGCTGCCACCGGGCTGTCCCAGCCAGCACGGACAGCGGTATCGAGGCCTCCGGAACCTCGTAGGACAGCCGTTGCAGGGTGCGGATATCCGCGAACGGCGCGAGGGTGGCCAGTACGGGCAGGGTCACCCCGCGGGCGCGCAGCATGCCCAGTGCCCGCGTCGCCTGCTCCACGTCATAGATCACGTCGGTGACCAGGAAATGCGCACCCGCACGGAGCTTGGCCTCGACTTTGTCCAGTTCAGAAGCCAGCTCGCCAGCCGCGGTGTGCACAGCGCCACCGATGACGAACCGAGTGCGTTCCGCGGTGGCGACCCCGCGCCAGTCGATGCCCTCATTCAGCGCACTGAGCATGGCGATCAGCCCGACCGAGTCGACATCCCAGGGGCTTCCCCCGGGATCGAGGGGGTAGTCACCGGCCACCCGCGGGCTGCCCGTACGGCACACCACCATCCGGATACCCAGCGCATGCGCGCCGAGCAGGTCAGCTTGCAACGCCGCCAAGTTCCGATCGGCGGCCTCGACTGGCAACAACACCTCGCTGCCGACCCGTTCCCGCACCACCACGGCCGCACCCACCGGGCTGATCCGGGCGGCCGGCGGCGCGGCGTCCAAAATGGCCAACACCCCTGCACCGGTCGCGCGCAGTGCCGTTGCCTGCTCCAAGAACTCCGCAACCTGCGCCCCATTGGGCGCTTGCAAACCCACAGCCACCACCAGTTCGTCTTCCCACGGCCACGCTGGCTCGGGCTGCTGCACCGCACGGATGACCACTGGCCCACCAGCACGCGCTCCAGCAGAGGCCGCCGTCACCGGCCGCGCCACAGGAGATGAGGCCGCCACGGCCTGACAGATCGCCCGCACATGGGCGGGGGTTGTCCCGCAACATCCACCCAGCAACGTGGCCCCCGCGGTGACAAACCGCTGCGCTGCCTCCCCGAAGTACGCCGCGTTACGCGCATAGCGCACCTGACCACCCAGCCGTTGGGGCACTCCCGCGTTGGGCTGCACAGACACCGGCAGCTGCGTGTTGCCGGCCAACTCAGCCACCACGCCCAGCAACACCGCAGGTCCGACAGTGCAATTCGCTCCCAACGCGATCACCGGCAGGTCAGACAGCACACCGGCCACCTGCGCGGCATCCTCACCGCGTAAGGTCCGGCCATCATCACCGAATGTCAGCTGCGCCACCACCGGCAAGTCGCTTTCCGAGTTTGCCACCTCGACGGCCTGGATCAGCGACTCCAGATCACCAAAAGTCTCCAGGATGAGCAGGTCAACCCAGTCGCACAAGGCCGCGACCTGCTCTCGCAGGCTGCCCGCCCGGGCGCTGGCGGGTACCCGCCGCACCGCCGGAGCGCTCACCGCGGGCCCAACTGAACCCGCTACCAGTACCGGATGCCCGGCGCGTGCAACTGCCTCCCGAGCCAGCCGGGCACCCGATATGTTGATCTCAGAGACGTTGTGCTCCAGCCCGGATCCGGCCAGCCGTAACCTGTTCGCGCCGAACGTGTTGGTCTGCACGATCCGGGCGCCGGCGTTGACGTACGCTGCGTGCAGGTCCCGGACCAGAGCCGGGCGCGACACATTGAGCTCTGGCAGCGAGCGGTCCAGCGAGACTCCGGCCGCGTGCAGCATCGTCCCCATCGCGCCGTCGCAGACCACCACCTGCCCGGCACGAATCTCGTCGAGTAGCGTCCGGGCTCGCTGTGCGTCCACTGCTTCGCCTCCCGACCCCGAATTGTCCACCCCGACCGCCTGCTGAAACCAGCAATCAGCGCTCCAATGCCGGATGAGCGGCAAGGCGGGAGAGCTGCCCACTTCGACGTGGTGGAGTTGGGCGGCGGCACTAGTTAATCAGGGGCGATTCCGTGCTCTTTGAGCAGTAGCAGGCCGAGTTCCCGAGCGCGTGCTGCAGCCTGGGTGTCGCCCTCAGCCGCGGCGACGATGGATCCTTTCATCAGGATGTGCCACTGGCGGGCGAACGCATCGGGATCCGCCACGCCCGCTTCGGTCGCGAGCTCGCACAGGTAGCTGCGAATGTTGGCCAGGTGCCTGACACAGGCCTGCCGCACCGCGCTGTCCCGGGTGGTCACTTCGAGCAGCGTGGTGATGAAGGAACAACCTTCGAAATCCGACCGGGCGAACCACTCACCGAACAGCTCGAAGATGGCCAGCAGGCGCCGGGCCGGCGTGTCACCACGGCGCTGGGATTCGGCCCGCACCCAACCATGGGTCCACTGCGTCTCCCGGCGCTCCAGGAAGGCCAAGATCAGGTCATCTTTGGAGGCGAAGTTGCGGTACAGCGTCATCTTGGCCACGCCGGCCTCGCCGATCACCGCGTCGACCCCGACGGTGCGGGTGCCAAGCCGGCTGAATAGGTCATACGCCGCCCGCATGACTCGCTCGCGGCCGCTTTCCGTGTCGGCGCTGACAACAGCGACAACGTCGGCGGATTCCACTGCTTCTTCGGCAGGTTTACGTGGAGGTTTCGGACGCACTACCAACCAATCGTGAAAGAAAAATTGACCTAGTGTATCAACGGGCGGGCCCCATCCAAGGCTACTAGGGGTACCCACGTGCTCACTGAGAAAACGACACTAACGACGTGCCCGCACTGCCGGCTCAGGCATTGGCCAGTTTCGTCCTGTTCGATCTCACGATCACCCTGGCGGTGACCCAGCTGGTCGGCCTCCTGTTCACGAGGATCGGTCAGCCGCGAGTAGTCGGCGAAATCATCGCTGGCGTGCTGCTAGGACCGACCCTGCTGGGTCCCGCTCTCTGGCCGCATTTTGCAGCCCCGGCATTCCTGCATTGCCCGTCCAGCCGGGAATGCTGATCAGCCCCACCGCGTGCCTGTTTCCTGCGCCCGCCCGGGAAGTGATCGGCCTGCTGGGTCAGCTCGGCCTGTTGCTGTTCAGCCTCCTTACCGCGGTGCAGCTGGATCGGTCGTTGCTGCACGACCGCACCCCGGGTATCGCCCTCGTGGGTCCAGGCTCGGCGCTGCTTCCCTCGCCGCCGGCTCAGGTGCGTAGGCTACTTCCATGAGCAGGGCAACGGGCCCGGTTCGGGTCGTCATCGTCGATGACCACCAGATGGTGCTCGATGGCCTGCGTGCGATGCTGGCCGCCTACTCCGAACAGGTCCAGATCCTGGCAGAGGCCACCGAACCAGACCTCGCACTGAAAGCCATCACCCTGCTGGAGCCGGATATCATCCTGCTCGACGTGCGGCTCCGTGGCTCCAGCGGGCTTGACCTCTGCGCGGAAATCCGCAAGCGGCAACCAGCCTGCAAGGTCGTGTTCCTGACCGTCTACGACGACGAGCAGTACCTCTACCAGGCGCTGCGCCTGGGCGCGTCCGGGTTCCTGCTCAAGCGGGTCCGCGGCGCGGAGCTGGTGGATCATCTGCAGCGGATCCACCAGGGTGAAGTACTCATCGATCCCAGCCTCGCCGCCAAGGTCGCGATGTCGGTGGCGCACCTGCGCGGCGACGAGTTCTGGCCGGGCGCTCGGCTCGGCCTGACCCAGCGGGAGAGCGAGGTGCTCGGCCTGATGGTGGCCGGGCTGTCCAACCGTGCCATCGCCGGCCGGCTCACCGTCAGCGAGGAAACCGTCAAGACACACGCCCGCGGCATCTACCGCAAGCTTGACGTCGCGGACCGGTCCGGCGCGGTCGCCGCCGCGCTGCGCGAGGGAGTGTTCCAGTGATCCGTCCGCCGGTGGGCTTGGCCAACGCCGATTCCGATGCCCGGTTGCTGCACGGTGTGATCGAGATTTTGTCAGCCGGGCTGGACCTGGATGGGATCGCCCAGGGTGTGGCCGACTTGATCACCGAGACCACGTCCACCGACGTCTGCTTCGTGCACCTGCTGGATCCGGCCGGCGACCGGCTACACCTGCGGGGTGCCACACCGCCGTTCGACCGGCTGGCCCGGCGCATCGAGCTGCCGATCGGCGAGGGGATCTCCGGCTGGGTCGCCGCGCACTGCCAGCCCGTCGTCATCACTGACAACAAGCGGGATGACCCGCGCTATCGATACATCCCGGAGCTGCGAGGTGAGGAGTTCATCTCGATGGCCTCTGTCCCGATGATCACGAGGCCTGGCGACCTGGTCGGGGTGCTCAACGTGCACACCCGGGATCGCCGCGACTTCACCGAGGCTGACGTCGACCTGCTCAGCTCAGTGGCTGGTCTGATGGCTGGCGCAATCGAGAACGCCCGCCTGCACAGCAGGCTCGCCGAACGGGAGGCGGCGATGGAACGCTTCGCCGAGCAGATCGTGCTGCTTCAGGAAACCGAGCGCCGCCGGCTCGCCGGTGAGATCCACGACGGGATCAGCCAGCGCATCGTCAGCTTGTCGTTTCACCTGTCCGCGGCGGCGGATGCAGTCAGTTCCGATCCGGCCAGCGCTGCCGAGCAGATCGCCCGCGCGCAGGAACTCGCCGCTGGAGCCCTGGACGAGACGCGCACCGCGATCGCCGGGCTGCGCCCACCGGTGCTCGACGATCTCGGGCTGGCCGCGAGCCTGGAAAGTCTCGCGCGGTCAACGCCGCTGCCCAACGTCCACGTGGATACCGTGAGCACCGTGCTGCCCGAGCACGTCGAGACTGCCGTCTACCGGATCGCCCAAGAGGCGCTGCAGAACGTGATGAAGCACGCCAGCGCGGCGCACGTCCAGCTGCGCCTGTCGATTGCCACCGGTGCCGTGTTGCTGGAGATCTCCGACGACGGTGTCGGCTTCGATCCGGCCAACACGCCCGAGCGTGCCGGGCCTGTCGGCTACGGCATGCCGGGCATGCAGCAGCGCGCCGAACTCCTGGGCGGGCAGCTCACCGCCGACAGCACTCCCGGCCGCGGCACCGTGGTACGCCTGAAGATTCCGCTTCCCGCCGACCACTAGCCCGCTTGCCGGGGTGGGATTAGCCGGCCCATCAACCGGGAATGAAAATGTGTCCACATCAGACTGGCCCGCGAAGGTGACACCCGATCCAATTCGGGTACGCCGAGTACGGGGGGAGCTGACAATGAACGTCTCATCCGGCGCAACGCTGCGCCGTCCGCTCGCGGTAGCCGTCCTGGCCGCGGGGCTCATGGTGGCAGGCTGCGGCGGCAACGCGAGCAATGCACCCGCCACGTCGTCCGCCCCGCCCGCTGCACCTGCGGTCACCTCAACTCCACCCGCGCAACCGCAGCCGCCTGCGCGCGCCTGGGCTACTTCGATATGCCAGACCGTCACCTCCACTTTGGCCCAGTTGGGCGCACCACCCCAGACGGACAGCAACAATCCCACCGCGACACGGCAGGCCTACGCCGATTACATGAGCCGCGCGGGCAACGCTGTACAGCAAGCGATGGACCGGCTCACGTCTATCGGCCCCCCGCCAGTGGCCAACGGACAGCAGATCTTCGAACAACTACGCACGCAGCTCACCCAGCTCCGCGACAGCCTCAACGAGGCAGCGACCAGGCTCAAGGCGGCCAATCCGAACGACGCTGCGGCGCTCGGCCCAGCCTTCAGCGCGGCGGGTAACGCCGTCACCTTACTGGGCACACTGACCAGCAACCCGGAATTGCGTGCGGCCTTCGACCAGACACCGGAGTGCCACAACATGCCTGGGATGGGTGCAATGACAACCACCACAACGCCGTCCGCGCCACCCAGCTGAGTTGGCCTCAGCAGAGTCGACCCGTAACGCGGTTCGTCCGCACCACACTGGTCCAGGGCAATAACTGATCCGGTCAGCACGGGAGCGCTGGGCCATGAACGTTTTACCAGGCGCGAGGCTGCGCCGCCCGCTGGCTGTGGTCGCCGTCACCACGGCGATCACCGTGGCGGCCTGCGCCGATCACACCAGAAACGCGCCGGCCACGGCGTCGACGACGCCATCACAGCCGGCGACAAGCTTGCCTCCACCGCGTCCACAGCCGACCGTTGGCAGCTGGGCCAAGTCGATGTGCCAGGTGTTGGGGTTTGCCTTCCTCCAGGTCGGCATGCCACCCGAGCCTGACTTCGCTGACCCGGCGGCGACGCGACAGGCCTTGAGCACCTACCTGAGCAACGCGGAGAAGGCCACGCAGCAGGCGATCGACTTTCTGCCGTCGATCGGCGCGCCACCGGTGAGTGACGGCGAGCGCAGGATGGACCAGATGCGGGCCCGGCTCACCCAACTGCGTGGCAACCTCAAGGAGATGGCAACCCGGATCAATGCGGCCAACGCCAACGACGGTGCCGCGATCGCGCAGGCTTTCGGTGCGATCGGCAACGTCGTGGGCTTGTTCGGCACTCTCACCAGCGATCCACAACTACGCGCCGCCATCGACCAGGCCCCGGAGTGCCACGTACCGCCAAGTTGATCCGCTCTTCCCTGAAGGTCACGGTTTTGGTGCCTACGACGACACGGCGTGTCGTTGACGACACCAAAACCGATCATGCTGCGGCAGCGCGGTCAGTAGCGGTAGTGGTCCGGCTTGTACGGGCCCTCGACGTCAACGCCGATGTACTCGGCCTGGTCTTTGGTCAGCTTGGTGAGCTGGCCGCCCAGCGCCTCGACGTGAATCCGGGCGACCTTCTCATCGAGCGCCTTGGGCAGGACGTAGACCTCGCGATCGTATTCCTGGTGCTTGGTGAACAGCTCGATCTGGGCGATCACCTGGTTGGAGAACGAGTTCGACATCACGAAGCTGGGGTGCCCGGTGGCGTTGCCCAGGTTCAGCAGCCGTCCCTCGGAAAGCAGGATGATCGAGTGCCCATCCGGGAAAACCCACTCGTCGACCTGCGGCTTGATGTTCAACCGGCGGGCACCCGACCGGCGTTCCAGCCCGGCCATGTCGATCTCATTATCGAAGTGCCCGATATTGCCCAGGATCGCCTGGTGCTTCATCCGCGCCATGTGGTCGACGGTGACGATGTCCTTGTTGCCGGTAGCGGTGATGATGACATCCGCGCGCTCGACCAGGTTGTCGAGGGTGTCCACCGAAAACCCGTTCATCATGGCCTGCAGCGCGCAGATAGGGTCAACCTCGGTCACCACCACCCGAGCACCCTGGGCGCTCAGGGCCTCTGCGCATCCCTTGCCCACATCCCCGTATCCGCAGACCACCGCCAATTTCCCGGCCAGCAGCACGTCGACTGCCCGGTTGATCCCGTCGACCAGCGAATGGCGGCATCCGTACTTGTTGTCGAACTTCGACTTGGTTACCGAGTCATTCACGTTCATCGCCGGGAACAGCAGCTCTCCTGCCGCGGCCAGCTGGTACAACCGGTGCACTCCGGTGGTGGTCTCCTCGCTGACCCCGCGGATTCCCTCCCCGATCGCCGTCCACTTGCCCGGCGCAGTGGCCAGCGAGGCCCGCAGGACGTCCAGGAATGCCTTCCACTCATCGGAGTCGTTGTCGTCTACGGCGGGCACCACGCCAGCCTTCTCGTAAGCCACCCCTTTGTGCACCATCAGGGTGGCGTCCCCGCCATCATCGAGGATCATGTTGGGCCCTGCCCCGTCAGGCCACGTCATCGCCTGCTCGATGCACCACCAGTACTCTGCCAGCGTCTCGCCCTTCCAGGCGAAGATCGGTACGCCCTGGGGCTGCTCCGCGGACCCGTGCGGTCCCACCACCACCGCTGCCGCGGCATGGTCCTGCGTGGAGAAGATGTTGCAGGACGCCCACCGCACCTCGGCGCCCAGGCTGACCAGCGTCTCGATCAGCACGGCCGTCTGCACCGTCATGTGCAGTGACCCGGAAATCCGCGCTCCGCGCAACGGGAAAACATCCGCATACTCCCGGCGCAACGCCATCAAACCGGGCATCTCATGCTGGGCCAACCGGATCTCGTTACGACCGAAATCGGCCAGGCCCAGGTCGGCGACTGCGAAATCAATCCCGTTACGGCTTTGTAGCTTGTTCTCGGCGGCAGGCGCCACAGTCATCGAAATGCACTCCCTGTCGGGTCTTGAGTCGACGTTGGCGGTCACGCACGTAGGTGGTCAGCCACCTCGGCCGCGCTGTCGGGTCCGTAGGCTTCGCTGAACCGGTGCAGAAACGCCTCTGGTTGGTACTGGTGTTCCTGGGTACCCACTGACTCGATCACCAAGGTGGCCAGCATGCAGCCGAGTTGGGCAGCCCGCTCGTCACTGACCCCCCACTCGACCCCGGCCAGGAAGCCAGCCCGGAATGCGTCACCGACCCCGGTGGGGTCCGCCTTCTGCAACTCCTGTGGCGGCGTCACGGAGACATCCGGTTCGCCCGGTCGTTGCACGGTCACGCCCTTGGCGCCGCGGGTCATCACTGACACACCCACGCGCTGGAGGACGTCTTCGTTGCCCCAGCCGGTCTTACGTTCGAGCAGGCCGCGCTCGTAGGTGTTGGTGAACAGGTACGCCGCACCCTCAACCAGCTCGGCGATCTGATCCCCTTCCAGGCTGGCGAGCTGCTGGGAAGGGTCCGCGGCGAACGGGTATCCGAGATCCCGGCACTCCTGGGTGTGCCGCAACATCGCCGCCGGATCATTAGGCCCGATCAGGACGAGATCGGTGCCGCCGAAGCGGTCGACGATCGGCTTGAGCTCGATATCGCGGGACTCGCTCATCGCACCGGGATAGAACGAGGCGATCTGGTTGGAGTCAGAATCAGTGGTGCACAAAAACCGGGCAGTGTGCTTGGTCTGCGACACGTGCACCGCGCTGACGTCTACCCCGTGCTCCGACAGCCACTGCCCGTACTCGGCGAAATCGGCACCGACTGCACCCACCAGCACCGGCGCCAACCCCAGGCAGCCCAGGTTGAACGCGATGTTCGCACCCGCCCCGCCGCGGTGGATCGCCAGATCCTCCACCAGGAACGACACCGAGATGCTGTCGAGTGCTTCCGGCACGATCTGCTCGGTAAATCGGCCCCGATAAACCATCAGGTGATCGGTGGCGATCGACCCCGTGACGATGATGCGCACGCGCTCCCCCTCTCATGCCTGTCCAGAGGCCACTACCGGCTCGACGCTGGCTGGCAACCCGGCGGCCTCGCGCAATTCCGCCGCCTTGTCGGTGCGCTCCCAGGTGAAGTCGGGATCGTCGCGCCCGAAGTGACCGTAGGCGGCGGTCTTAGCGTAGATGGGCCGGTGCAACCGCAGGTAGTTCCGGAATGCCGCCGGGCGCAAATCGAAATGCTCGCCCACCAGCTTCTCGATGGTCCGGCGCGGCACCTTCTCCGTGTTGAACGTCTCGACCAGCAACGACAGCGGCCGGGCGACACCGATCGCGTACGCCACCTGCACTTCGGCGCGGTCGGCCAGGCCGGCGGCGACGATGTTCTTGGCCACGTAACGGCTCGCATACGCCGCAGAACGGTCCACTTTGGATGGGTCCTTGCCGGAGAACGCACCGCCACCGTGCCGGGCGAACCCACCATAGGTATCCACGATGATCTTCCGACCGGTCAGGCCAGCATCACCCACCGGCCCGCCGATGACGAACCGGCCGGTCGGGTTGACGTACCAGTTGCGCGCCAACCTGGCCTCGTCATAGAAGCCGGCGGGCAATACTGCCAGCACCACGTGCTCCCACAGATCATCCCGGATCTGCTCGGAGGTGACGTCCTCAGCGTGCTGGGTGGAGATCAGCACCTTCTCCACTCCGACGGGTACCCCGTCCCGGTACCGGACGGTGACCTGGGTTTTACCGTCGGGCCGCAGATAGGGCAGCGTGCCGTCCTTGCGGACCGTCGACAGCCGCTTGGACAGCCGGTGCGCCAGCGCGATGGGCATCGGCATGAGTTCAGCGGTCTCATTGGTGGCGTACCCGAACATCATCCCCTGATCGCCGGCGCCGGCGCTGTCCAGCTCGTCCTCAGACAGCTCCCCGCGTCGCTCGAGGGCCATATCGACGCCTTGTGCAATTTCCGGCGACTGCTTGTCCAGCGCGATCATCACCCCGCAGCAGTGGCCGTCGAAGCCGAAGCTGCCGTTGTCGTAGCCGATCCGGCAAATGGTCTCCCGCACGATTTGGGTGTAGTCGAGCATTGCCGTGGTGGTGATCTCACCAGCCAGCACGACCAGTCCCGTGGTCACCAACGTCTCGCACGCCACCCGGGAGTTCGGGTCTACCTTCAGCGCCGCATCCAGCACGGCGTCGGAGATCTGGTCGGCCATCTTGTCCGGATGGCCTTCGGTCACCGATTCTGACGTGAAGAGAAATTCCGCGGACTCCAGTTGGGTCATGCGATCACGCTCCTTGCTCGACGGTCAGTTCCGGCCGGGTTAGCCCCGAGCTCTCCGGCAGGGTTCGGCGAACCGCGAGAGTTCCTTCTACCATCGCCACCAGCTTTGCTCTGGCCACATCGGCGGGCAGGTGACGCAGCCCGCAGTCCGGATTGATAGTCAGCTTCTCGGCCGGGAACGTTTCGAGCGCCTTGCGGATGCGCGCCGCGATGAGTTCCGCGGATTCGATCAGCTCGGTCTTGACATCTACCACGCCGAGTCCGAGCGCGCGGTCCCATCCCAGCTGTTGGATGATGGGAAGGTCCTCGTAGCCTTTGCGACCGAACTCCAGGACGAGCTGGTTTACGTTGGCGTCGAGCACCGCGGGGAACAGGAAGTCATAATGGCCCTCCCACGACGGCCGCGCGTAGCGATTGCCGTAGCAGACGTGCAGCCCCCAGGTGACGTTGACATCACGAGTCACGATGTTGATCGCTTCGACCGCCACACCCACGTCTTCGGGGTACCCGGCCAGGAAGGGTTCATCGATCTGCAGGAGATCAGCACCGGCGTCGGCCAGCGCCCGGGCCTCAGCGTTGAGCACCTGCGCCAGCGCTCGCACCAGATCGGCCGGTTTGGAATACGCCTTGTTCTGTATCCGGCGGGACAGCGAAAACGGCCCGGTGAAGCTGAATTTGATCGGACGATCCGTATGCACCCTGGTGAAGCGGAAGTCCTCCGCCAGGCCCAGCGGTGGCGGCGGGTCGACCGGCAACGGCTCAGCGACCATCGGAGAGTCGTAGTAGTCGAAGTAGAATGACTTGACGGTAACTGGAATGTGCACGCCGGTTATCCGGGCCAGCAGGTAGTCGATGTCGTTGTCGCGCCGCAATTCCCCGTCGGAGACGATATCGATACCTGCGGCCTCTTGGTCCTTGAGCGCCGCCTTTATCGCCATATCGTGAATTTCACCGAGATGGCTCCGGCTGATCCTGTTGCGGTAATAGTCTGTTTTCAACCGCTCAAGCCACTCTGGAACCGAATACGACCCCACTACCGTGGTGGGTAGCACTGGCAGCATATCAGTCCCTTACTTGGGCTGTCATCGTGACGATGTTCGTGCCGGTCCGGTGCGTAAAACGTTGGAAATCAACATCGAAACCTCTGCGGCGTCCGATATGCGCCAGCAGCGGACCGTTGAGCCAGTTTACCACGGAGCCGTCGTATTTTCCTGGGCCGCGGAACCCGGTCCGGTAGGCATGGATGTCGGTGACGAAAAGATCGTAGCAAATCAGCCGACCGAAGGGATGCAGCAGCGGCAGAGTGTCCACAAAGCTGGCTACCGCACCGTTGTTGACGTGCATCCGGATCGCGGCGCCGGACTCCAGCAACGGCCGCAGGTTCTCCCCGCTGACGGTCGGTGCGATCTGGTAGAGATCGAGCCCTGCCAGCGGCAGGTACCGCTCTTCCAGGCGTAATTCCGCCCAGCTACGGCGCCAGAATTCCACCGCCACTTCGATTGACGGGAAGTGCGCCGGTAGCGCATCCACAAGCAAGGCCGGCTGCAGCCGCAGCAATTTACCGATCAATCCCGGTACTTGATCCGGTTGAGCCGATACCAGCTGCGCGATATCCGCGACGGCGCTGGCAGGTAGGTAGGCCCGGCTCTCCACGGTATACGTACGACCGCCGATCTGCGCTACCTCATCGGTGGGCAGGTTGTCATAGACATTGGAGATGTAGACCAGGAAGATTTTATAAGTCAGGAAACCCAGCGCGGTGCGCGGCTGCGTAGCATCCAGCACGAAAGAGCTGACGTGCTGCGCGTGGTCGGCGACCGCGGCCCGGGCGACTTCCAGAACATGCGGAGAGTAGTCACACATCAGATAGTGCAGCCGCCGGTAATACTCCTTGCCGTGGGCCTGGTCCAAGGCGACGAACTCGTCCAGCCAAGTTTTCGCCTGGCTCCCATTACCGGGACCTAGCTCAACCACATACAGCTCGTCGGGCAGCGCATTTCGCTCGGCCAGCGAATCCCAGAGAATGAGAAGAGCGGTGATAATCTCGCGTACCGCGTCACGGTTGCGAGCATCGCTTTCCCCTCCCGGCAGGGTTTTCTCGTACTGCTGGCCGGTGACCTGTTCCCATACGTCGAGAGCCTTCCAGTACAGCGCATTGAAGTCCCAGATCATGCTCTTGCGGGTGGCTCGCCATGGTTCCAGGTAGATTCGGGAAGGATTGGTGCCGGCGGCGCGGGCCCGGATGAGATCGCAGGTCAGCTCCTTGAGTGGCACGTCACCGCTGCGCCTTACGTCAATGGCGACCTCCATCTCGTCCTCGGTCATCACCGCTGACAGCGCCACCGGCAGCACCTCGGACTCGTGACCGTGAGCAGCCAGGATCGGCCGGAGATCGACGACATCGCGAAAGTTGTTGCGGTACTGCACCCAGTCGCACACCACGCGGACCCGCGACAGGTCCAGCGAGTCTTCGGCCAGCGCGTCCAGCACCGGGGCCAGAGAGGCGGTCGCGTCCACGCGCTTGCTGCCCCGAAGCTTGCCGGTGGGACGGAAATCAACCAGCACTGCCGCTGCCTTCCCTAGTCATCACTGTCAGCGCTTTCGCCCGTGCCCGCGTCGTCACGGAATGCGGGGAGCCGGCCAGGATGCTGCCGGATTTGTCACAGGCATCCGCTGCAGCGGGTCGAAGCCAGACCCGCGCAACCGCGCGACCGTGGCGCGGAGGTGCTCGATTTCCCGGTGAAGTATCTCGACGTCATCGACCTCGGGCACCCGGACGTTGTCCTGGGTGGCGACCAAAGGGCATCCGCAATGCGGGCAGTTCACCTCGTGCGCCATGGCACCCTCCTGACGCCGCGGGAGCCTCTCCTGTGAGGCAAACCACACCGTTAGTGAAAGGGGCCCCCAGGGTCCGCAACAACCGGGTTCGAACACGAAATCACGCGGCGTGCATTTGTGCCTCGACCACAACTCGCGGAGTTCTCTCCGCAGTCTGGATGCAGACTGCTGTTTTCCGAGCCTGAAAAACCGCAGTCTGCATCCAGACTGCGGTGCAGGTGTGGTTAGACGCGGCTGCGGCGCCAGGTCCGGGTGCCAGCTCCGATCCCAGCGAGATGCAGGGCAAGGCATAGCAAGCCAGCCGAGATGAAGGTGATGACGTCGAGCGGACCGAGCGCAAATCCGGCCAAAGCGAGTATCAGCGCGATGGCGAACAGGATGGCGGCGATGATGGCGAACATGGGCGGTCTCCTCGGTCAACCCGGCGGCATGCCGTGGGGACGACACGCGTTGCTGCGGCTAGGCGGGCGCATACCGTGCTGGGCCGTATGCACGAATACGCCCGCTTTGTCGATGTTCGCACCCGGCCACGCCGCGCGCATGTCGAACGAGCACCGTGGCGACACATCATGGACGGTGCGCCCCTGCGGGACCGTGACCGCAGCTGCGCAGTACCGATCCTGAAGGCTTCAGCCTGCTGCTGGTCTACCCAGCCATGGACGCGAAGGCCCACAGGATCTGCTGGGCCGCTCAGCTGCCAGTTCGCGCAACACGGATCGGTCCACCGCGCGAGCCGCGAACGCCGCGCCACGCTCGGTGACCTCACGCGGCAACGTGCACCATGCCGCGGGCACAGAACAGCGACCATGCTCTCGACCGCGTCAGTTCTGTCAGCTTTTGTTAGGAGCCCAATACGCGAGCATCTCGGTGAAGGTCTCGAACGCGGGCGCCGAGACCCCGTACGGAGCCTCCAAGTGGACGCTCAGCGGGAAACCGAGATCGGCCACCCCGTCAATCACCCGCTTGTACAAATCCAGCATGAGCTTGCGCTTCTGGTCCGGCCCACTGTCCGCCAGCCTGGCGACCACTGCCTGCTCCTCGGCGACAACATCATTGCCCGGGTCCTGGATCAGCCAACTGATCAGGCCGACCTTGCTTTCGAATTTCGGAACGAATCCAAATGACAGCAAGATTTCCGGCCGGTGCGCAGTGTGTGCCGCGAAATCAGCCAAAAAACCGGCAATCGCGTCGGAATACAGCAACTGAGTCATAGCGAAGGTGGCGCCCTGGTCGCACTTGAACGCGAACCGGCGCTGCTCGCTGTCCCGGGTGGGGATGAGGATCACACCCCGGTTCTCCACCAGGTTGTCGTAGAGCGACAGCGCGTCGGTTGGTGCGACACCGCAGCCCTCACCATCGTTCATGGTGCGCGGGACGCCGACGAAGATGATGCCCTCGATGGCGGCATTGCGCAGATTGGTGAGCCGCGCACGTAACGCTGACTCGTCCATGAAGGCGGTGACCTGGGTACACAGCCCGTTTACCCCGGGCAATTCCGGTTGGATGGCCGCCCAGAATTCCAGCACATCGAGTTTCGGCTTCATTTCGACCGGCCGATCGTCATCTTCGTGGATCAGTCCGGGGATCATCACATGACCGATCCGGCCGTCGATGCCGAACTGCTCGGCCAGCTCGAGAACCTTGTGCGCCTCCTCGACGGCACGCTGGGGACCATGCTCCACGTTCGGCGGGACGAGCTCGAGCGCGATGGTGTTGAGGGTCACGACGTTGCTCCTAACCACTCGGCGACGGCAACGCCTGCTACCGCGACGGCTCGGAGGACCACAGACCGCGCTCCGCCGCGCCCGCTGCGTCGAGAGAATGTCATGGTATTGATCTGTCTACTGCGCCGTCGAGGTTGCCGCCGCCGGTAACCAGGAGGTCTAAGACCTGTGATGGGCCTGCCTCGCACGGGTGAAGACCTAGGTCCCACTTCGAACCGATGGCTCGGGAGGACAAGCGGCTAGGCGTACGCCTTCGTGCTATGTGGGTCAACGGTCGAGGCGACGGGGCAGGCCATGTCCCACCTCCACCGGTGTGGTTGACGTCGCTGGGCGCCGACCACGGGTGACGTACGCGATGCGCTCGGGACTGGCCGCACGCTGCTCGGTAAGGGGCTGGGTGCTGTTGAAAACATAGATGCCAGCGGCGTGGCTGAGGCATCGGGTCGCGTCGGCGGCGAGCGCCTCAGCGCGCTGCAGGTGCGGGGTCACCGTGCCCCACGCCGCCCAGCGATCGCGGACCGCTGCGGTGAGCTCACCGAGGTGGCAGGCGATCCGTGCCAGATCGCGGACCAGCGCCACAGTCTCCTCACTGCTGGCTGTCATCGGCAACGCAGCGGCGGTGGCCAGCGCCGCTGCCGCCGCGTCGATCGGAGCATTGATCGTAGATTCCATGACCTTTCGCCACCTCCGTCCCACGTAAACCGGGCCCCCGCCTAAACCATGCACTGAGACAGAGGTGGCCTTGAAACGGTGTGATACGCCGCTGCGGTCAGTGGCGCTGTGAGCTAGCGCTCACTTCGTGTCTGTCCTGGGTCACCGGCATCATTCCCATTCGATGGTGCCGGGGGGCTTGCTGGTCACGTCGAGCACCACCCGGTTCACCTCAGGTACTTCATTGGTGATCCGGCCAGAGATCCGGGCCAGCACGTCGTAGGGCACCCTCGACCAGTCCGCGGTCATCGCGTCCTCGCTCGATACCGGCCGCAGCACGACGGGATGACCGTAGGTTCGCCCGTCGCCCTGCACTCCGACGCTACGGACGTCAGCGAGCAACACGACCGGGCACTGCCAGATGTCGCGGTCCATCCCGGCAGCGGTGAGTTCCTCGCGCGCGATCGCGTCCGCGGCGCGCAACGTTTCCAGACGTGCAGCCGTCACCTCGCCAATAATGCGGATTGCGAGGCCCGGGCCCGGGAACGGCTGGCGGTGCACAATGGTCTCCGGCAGTCCCAGTTCCAGCCCTACCCGGCGTACCTCGTCCTTGAATAGCGCACGCAGCGGCTCGACCAGCTCGAAGCTGAGATCCTCAGGCAAGCCGCCGACGTTGTGGTGACTTTTGATGTTCGCGGCGCCGGATCCGCCACCGGATTCCACCACGTCGGGATACAGCGTGCCCTGGACCAGGAACCGGATCTGCTGACCATGCCGTCCCGCATCGGCGGCAATGTCGCGCGCGGCGGCTTCGAAGACCCTGATGAATTCCCGGCCGATGATCTTCCGCTTCTGCTCGGGATCGGTGAGCCCTGCCAGCGCAGAAAGGAACCGGTCTCGCGCGTCGACAGTGACCAGTTTGACCCCGGTGGCCGCCACGTAATCCTTTTCCACTTGCGCTCGCTCACCCGCGCGCAGCAAGCCGTGATCAACGAACACGCAAGTCAGGGCGTCCCCGACGGCTCGATGCACCAGCGCGGCGGCGACCGCGGAGTCCACCCCGCCGGAAAGCCCGCAGATCAGCCGGCCACCTTGCGTGCGGACTTGGATCGCGCTGACCGTTTCCTCGATCACATTCGCGGTGGTCCAGCTCGGCCGGATACCGGCGACTTCGTGCAGGAACCGGCGCAGCACTTCCTGGCCGTGCGGCGAGTGCACCACCTCGGGGTGGTACTGCACCCCTGCCAGCTTCCGATCGATGCTCTCGAATGCAGCCACCGGGGAACCCGGCGACCGTGCGGTGACGGCAAACCCGTCCGGAGCGGCCGTGACAGCATCGCCATGGCTCATCCAGACTGGACTGCGAGCTGGTAGCTCTCGGTGAAGGACACCGCCGCCTTCGAGCACCTGGAGGTCGGTGCGCCCGTACTCACGGGTGCCGGTTCGTTGCACGGCGCCGCCCAGCGCGTCGGCCATCGCTTGAAATCCGTAGCAGATGCCCAGTACCGGCAACCCGGCGCCGAACAGCGCCGGGTCAACGCGGGGCGCCCCTGGCTCGTACACGCTGGCCGGGCCCCCGGACAGCACGATCGCCGCGGGTTTACGGCCCAGGATCTCCGAAGCATGTGTCTTGTGCCCGACCACCTCGGAATACACCTGGGCCTCGCGGATCCGGCGGGCGATCAGCTGCGCATACTGCGCGCCGAAGTCGATGACCAGCACGAGCGGACCGGGTGGGGACATAGTGCCAGCGTAGGCAACTGTGGCCGCCAGTGATCGTCACCCCGCGCGCTAGCCGCCGGGTCTCCGACAGCAGTCTGGATGCAGACTGCTGTTTTTGAGCCCTCCGAAACAGCAGTCTGCATCCAGACTGCGGGGTGCGGGGTGCGGGGTGCGGGGTGAGGTAAGGGGGGTTAGGAGCGGACGATGAGGCCGACCTTCTGGAATTCCTTAAGTTCGGAGTAACCGGATTTCGCCATGGCGCGGCGTAGCGCGCCGAACAGGTTCACGGTGCCGCTCGGATCACTCGATGGACCGAACAGCAAGGTGTCGATGCCCACCGAGCGTTCGGGCACGTCGATGACGTGGCTGCGGGGCAGCGACGGGTGCGCTGCAGCGGCAGTCCAGTACAGGCCATTGCCCGGCGCCTCCACCGCGCTGGCCAGAGGTTCACCGAGCATCACCGCGTCGGCCCCGCAGGCGATCGCCTTGGCCAGGTCCCCACTGGTGTGCATGCCGCCGTCAGCGATGACGTGCACGTAGCGCCCGCCGGTCTCGTCAAGGTAGTCCCGCCGGGCGGCAGCAGCGTCGGCGACGGCGGTGGCCATGGGCACTCCGATACCCAGCACGTCGGCAGTCGACGTGCTCGCGCCCGCCCCGTAGCCCACGATTACCCCGGCGGCCCCGGTACGCATCAGATGCATCGCCGTGCGGTAGTCGTCCACTCCACCAGCGATTACCGGGACGTCCATCGAGGCAATGAATTCGACCAGGTTGAGCGGCTCCGCAGCCCGGGAGACATGCTCGGCTGAGACGATGGTGCCCTGGACGACGAGGATCTCGATACCAGCAGCGAGCAGATCGGGGGCTAGCTCGCGGGCATGCTGGGGGCTGACCCGGGCGGCGACCGTCACACCAGCGGCGGCGATCTGGCCGATCGCCTCGGTGAGCAGTTCCATCCGGATCGGCGCTGCGTGCCATTGCTGGAGCAGCCGCACCGCCGCCGCTTCATCGGCCTCGTCCATCACGGACGTGAGCCGGAACAGCAACTTGTCGACATCTGCGTGGCGGCCCCATAACCCCTCGGCATTGAGTACAGCCAGCCCGCCCAGCCCACCGATCCGGACGGCCATCGCCGGGGACACGATGGCGTCGGTGGGGTGCGTCACCAGCGGGATGTCAAATCGGTAGGCATCGATCTGCCAGGCAGTGGACACGTCTCGGGACGAACGGGTGCGCCGGGACGGCACGATGTGGACGTCATCGAAGCTGTAGGCGCGCCGTGCAGAGCGGCCCATGCCGATCTCCACGAGATCGCGCATCTCAGCGCACCACGTAATTCGGGGCTTCCACCGTCATGGTGATGCCATGTGGGTGCCCTTCGGTGAGGCCCGCTGCGGTGATCCGCACCAGCTGCGCCTCCTGCAACTCCGGGATTGTCGCCGCGCCGGCATAACCCATCGCCGCGCGCAGACCGCCCACCAGCTGGTGGGCAACCAGCGACAGCGGTCCGCGGAAGGGAACCCGGCCTTCGATTCCCTCGGGCACCAGCTTGTCGTCGGACAGCAGATCATCAGCGAAGTAACGATCCCGCGAATATGATCGGCCACCGCTCCGCGATGCCATCGCGCCCACCGAACCCATCCCGCGATAGGTCTTGTACTGCTTGCCGTCGACCAGGATCAGATCACCTGGTGCCTCCGCGGTACCACCGAGCAGGCTGCCCAGCATCACCGCGCTGGCTCCCGCGACGATGGCTTTGGCGATGTCCCCGGAGAACCGGATACCACCGTCACCGATCACCGGCACACCCGCCGGCCGGCAGGCCTGGGCCGCCTCGTAGATGGCGCTGACCTGCGGCACTCCCACCCCGGTCACCACCCGGGTGGTACAGATCGACCCGGGGCCGACCCCAACCTTGACCGCGTCCGCGCCGGCGTCAACCAGTGCCTGAGCACCTGCACGGGTGGCCACATTGCCGCCGATGACGTCGACGGTGTCGCCAAGCTCAGCCTTCAGCGTGGCGATCATCTCCAGCACTCCGCGGGAATGCCCGTGCGCGGTATCCACCACCAGCACATCGACACCGGCCTCCGTGAGCAACGCCGCGCGCTTCTTGGCTTCCTCACCGACCCCCACCGCGGCACCGACCAGCAGCCGGCCGTCGGGATCCTTCGTTGCCAGCGGGTAGCGCTCGGTCTTCACGAAGTCCTTGACCGTGATCAACCCGCGCAACCTGCCGTGCCCATCGATGATGGGCAGTTTCTCGATCTTGTTCCGGCGCAGCAGACCCAGCGCCGCTTCCGCGGTGACTCCTACCTGCGCGGTGATCAGCGGCAGCTTGGTCATCACCTCGGCTACGCGCTTGTCGTAGTCGACCTCGAAGCGCATGTCGCGGTTGGTGATGATGCCAACCAGCACCCCATCAGCATCGACGACAGGCAAACCCGATATCCGGTAGCGGGCGCACAGCGCGTCCACCTCAGCCAGGGTGTTGTCCGGTTGGCAGGTCACCGGGTCGGTCACCATGCCAGCCTCGGAGCGTTTGACCACCTCAACCTGCGCGGCTTGCTCCTGCGCCGGCAAGTTGCGGTGCAACACCCCCATCCCGCCGTGCCGGGCCATAGCGATGGCCATCCGCGCCTCGGTCACCGTGTCCATCGCCGACGAGACCAGCGGCACCCGAAGGGTGATGTTGCGGGACAGCTTTGTCGACGTGTCGACCTCCGCGGGCACCACATCGGACTCGGCGGGTAGCAGCAGGACATCGTCGAAAGTCAGGCCGAGCAGCGCGAACTTCGACGGGACGCTGGACCCAGAAAGCTCGCTGGTCATGTAACGATGGTATCCGGCGCTGCCATCAAACCTCCGACCATGCAAACAGCCCATTGCCCAGGCGGGTACCGTTCAGCCGTGGTGCACGACTCACTTCCCCCCGACCCCTTCGCCGGTGATCCGGAGGATCCGGCTCTGGCGTTGGAAGCTTTGGACAGTGCCGACGACGGCATTGACGAACCGCTGGATGACGACGAGCGAGCTGGCCTGCTCGCTGACTTGAGTGATCTGGCCGTCTACCAGGCTCTGCTGGCTCCCCGCGGAATACGCGGCATCGTCGTGGACTGCCCCGACTGCGCTGAGCAGCACTATCACGACTGGCAACTGCTCCGATCCAGCCTGCAGCAACTGCTCGAAGCCGGCCGGATGCGACCGCACGAACCCGCCTATGATCCGGACCCCGCGGGCTATGTCAGCTGGGAATACTGCCGCGGTTACACCGACGCGGTGCTTGCCGAAAACGGTGGCTGAGCAAGCTCAGCCACAGAAGCGCGGCCGCGGGACGGCGTGATCACAGAACTGCGAAAAGCCGCCGGGAGACCGAGGGTCGCCAACGTGGTCCGTCGGCGGGTTCGGGGAATCCGGAGGCGAGCTCGGCGCGGAAGAGTCGACTCCGTGCCGAGGAGCAGTCGTGGTGTCACCGTTAGCACTATCGCCCGGGCCAGGCATACCCGGGCTACCCGGGGTGGAGCGCCCGTTGTCCAGGCTGCTGCTCCCGTCCGGGCTTCCACTTCCGGGCATACCGGCACCCGAACGGTAATGGCGATAGCGATCCCGGTTGGTCATGAACTGGTCGGATTGCGTGGTCGACGCCCCGTCGGGCATCTCCGTCGTGGTACTGGGCGTCGTTGTGGTGCTTGTGGGGGCAGGTGACTGGCTGGGATTGGCCGACTTGGTCGGATCGGTGGTGGCGTTGCTCGGCGTGGACGAGCCGGGTACCGGGGCACTGGGTGGTGTCATCTGAGTCTCTGGAGGGTCGTTGAGCCGCTGCTCCAGCTGCCGGTGGCGAGCAGTCAGATCGGTGAGGCCCTCGGACTCACCGATCGCCGGTAGCTGCTGCTGGACGTGTGCCAGCGCTGCCCTGGCCCGTTCGGGATGGCCCTGATTCAGCGCGACCTTGGCCTCATTGAGCTCGGTTCGGACCGCAGCTGCGGTCTCCACCGAGCGCGCGTAGTCGCTGTAGAGAACCTGGGTCACACCCCACAGGTGGTCACCCGGCTGCGCTGACTTGGCGACCAGGCCAACTCCGGAGAAGGCGATCACGAGCACCGCTGCCGCGGCGGCAACCGAGCCGTACATCGGGTGACGGCGACCGGCTGGCCGGCGAGCAGCAGCCCGGATTACCGACATTGCGGTGCTGGTATCGACTAGCTCCCTGGCCGGTTCGGCATGCACCTCGCGGCGCCAGGCAGCCAAAACCCGGGTCAGCTCGTCGTCGGATTCGCTGGGGACATACTGACCGCTGCCAATTAAGTCCAGCAGCGCATCATCGGCCTGCAACGCGGCTAGATCCACCGGCTTGTCGTACGGATCCCCGTGCGGGTAGCCAGCGTGTGGGTACTCGTCCCAACCAGGCACTCAGACCACCCCCTCAGCGGCCAATACACCGCGCAACCGACCGAGAGCCCGGTGCTGTGCCACCCGGACTGCGCCCGGAGTGGAGCCCACCGCCTCGGCGGTCTCCTCTGCCGATAAACCGACCACGATTCGCAAACGGAGGATCTCGCGCTGCTTGTCCGGCAGCATGTCCAGCAGGTGGGTCATCTTGTCGGCGAACTCTGCCTGCATCAGCTGTGCCTCTGGACCGTCGGCCAGATCCTGAGTATCGGGCACCTCTTCGACCGGCTCGGCACGATTACGCGCCGCCGACCGGTGCGCGTCGGCCACCTTGTGCGCGGCGATGCCATACACGAAGGCGAGAAAGGGCCGGCCTTGGTCGCGGTAACTGGGCAGGGCCGTGAGCACCGCGAGACACACCTCCTGGGCTACATCATCCGCCGAAGCGAATGTTCTTTCCTGACTGCCGACTCGGGAGCGGCAATACCGCACCACAAGGGGACGGATCCGCCGGAGTACGCCTTCGACGGCTTCTGGCTTGCCATCGACGGCGTCGCCGATTAAGACCTCGAGGTCGTCCCCCACAGCGGTCATCGCAGAATGCAGCCCTGCCGTTACGACGAGGGACCGACCGGGCTGAACCCCGGTCGGCGGTGGCCATTTCGCTGTCTCGACCATCCATCACCATCCCGAGACGCGGGCACCTCGCGGGTAACCGTAGTGGTAGACAAATCGGACAGGTAACGCGGTATCGCCGCAGATACGGCATGATTGCGACAGCCAATGCCAACAAGGCCGGTGGCGATGCCACCGGCCTTCACGGCGAAAAGTGATCAGATGGCTTAGATGCCTTAGATAGTCACCGTCAGGCCACCAGACCGCGCCGGAAGCCGTGCGCGACGGCTTGGGCCCGGTCACGGACACCAAGCTTGCGGAACAGCCTGCGGGCATGGGTTTTGACCGTGTCCTCGGACAGGTACAGCTCACGCCCGATCTGGCCATTGCTTTTGCCCTGGCTCATCCCGCGGAGGACTTGCAGCTCCCGTTCAGTGAGCTGGACACCGGGATCGGAGGGAGGCCGGGGTGCTGGCACCGACGTGCTGGCAAGCGTGTGAGCCAGTGCCGCGACGAGCTCCGGACGCGACGCATCCCATCGTAGGTAGCCGCGGGCACCTCCAGCGATTGCAGCGGCAATGCTTCCGGCGTCGTCCGGCGCCCCGAAGACGATGACGTTCGCCTGGGGGTGCGCCGACACCAGCCGGCGGGTAGCCTCCACGCCAGCCGGCACCGCGCGCTGGGTCCCAACCAGGACGACATCCACCGGCTGGCGAGAATAGCGAGCTAACAGCTCGTCACCGTGTGCCACGCAGTCGATCCGGGCGACACCGGGGACCGCGGACATCACCCGAGTGAGCCCCTCGCGGACGCTTCGCCGGTCGTCGCAGATGAGAACTGCGGTCACGGAAGGACTCCTCTCCTACAGCCAACTGATGTGCCCCATCTCCCTATCGGCCAGGCGAAGCCGGAACTTGACACGATCTGATGGATTTCCCTGAGGGACCTTCAGCCGCGCTCCGGATTGCTGCCATCACCGATGTGGAGCAGCGCTCACTCTACCGAGTGTGAGCAGCTGACGGCAGTACCGTGAACAAGGAGGATTCGGGCATTTACGCCTACCGTTAGTCCACAGCGACGGGCCCCGCACCCAACAGTGGGGTTGGGGACCGTCGGAGGGGTGACAAGTCCCCCGCAGGGGGAGCGCTCGACGATGGCCGATGGCCGCCCCTGCAGCTGGCAACGGGTGGGTACCCGTTGCCAGCTGGAAGCGGTGGCTTACATACCGTGGCTGTGCCCGTGTCCATGACCGTGCCCCTGCGCTGCCGGCGGCGCCTTCTCTGGCTTGTCAACCACTGCGCTCTCGGTAGTGATCACCATGCGGGCAATCGAGGCAGCGTTGACCACCGCCGAGCGCGTCACCTTGACCGGATCGACGATGCCCTCGGCCGCCAGGTCGCCGTAGGTCTGCGTCTCGGCATCGAAGCCGTGACCCCACTGTGCCTCGCGTACCTTGGCAACCACAACAGCGCCCTCGAATCCCGCGTTGGCTGCGATCCAGAACAGTGGAGCCGCGCAGGCATGGCGGACGATGGCAGCACCAGTGGCCTCGTCGCCGGCGAGCCCAAGGTCGCCGATCGAATTAGCGACGTGCAGTAGCGCAGCGCCGCCTCCGGGCACGATGCCCTCCTCCGCAGCGGCTCGCGCGGCTGCTACGGCATCTTCGATACGACCCTTACGCTCCTTGAGTTCTGTTTCGGTGGCCGCCCCGACCTTGATCACCGCAACTCCACCGGCGAGCTTGGCCAGCCGTTCCTGGAGCTTTTCGCGGTCCCAGTCTGAGTCGACCTCCTCGATTTCGCGACGGATCTGCGCGGCACGGGCATCGATGTCAGCCTGGTTGCCGGCTCCCTCGACGATGGTGGTGTCGTCCTTGGTCACCACGACGCGCCGGGCCCTGCCGAGCACTTCCAAACCAACCTCGGCCAGGTTGAATCCGACATCTGGATCAACCACCTTGGCGCCGGTCACGATGGCCAGGTCCTCCAGGAACGCCTTACGGCGGTCACCGAAGTACGGTGACTTGACCGCCACCGTCAACAGGGTCCTGCGGATCGCGTTGACCACCAGGGTGGACAGCGCCTCGCCCTCGACATCCTCGGCCACGATCAGCAGCGGCTTGCCGGCCTGGCTAACCAGTTCCAGCAGCGGCAGCAAGTCCTGGATAGAGGAGATCTTCTCCCGGTGCAGCAAGATGTAGGCGTCGGTGAGGACTGTCTCCATCCGCTCGGCATCGGTGACGAAGTACGGCGAGATGTAGCCCTTGTCGAATGCGACGCCTTCGGTGATCTCCAGTTCGGTGGCCATCGTGGACGATTCCTCGACGGTGATGACACCATCCTCGCCGACCTTGGTCATCGCCTCGCCGACCAGGGTACCGATCTTCGGGTCGCGCGAGGACACGGTCGCGACCTGGGCGATCGCCTGCTCGCCGGTTACCGGCGTTGCCTTGGCAGCCAACGTCTCGGCAACCGCGTCGGCGGCCGCTGCGATTCCCCGTCCGAGTGCGGTGGGATTGGCGCCAGCAGTAACATTGCGCAAGCCTTCGCGGACCATCGCCTGGGCCAGCACAGTGGCGGTGGTGGTGCCATCACCGGCTACATCATTGGTTTTGGTGGCCACGTTCTTGGCAAGTTGGGCGCCGAGGTTTTCGTAGGGGTCGGTCAGCTCGATCGCACGCGCGATCGTCACCCCATCGTTGGTGATCGTTGGGCCGATATATTTGTTCCTGTCGTCAAGCACGACGTGGCGGCCGCGCGGGCCGAGAGTGATCTTGACCGCGTCGGCGAGCTGGTCGACTCCGCGCTCCAGCGCGCGCCGCGCGGTCTCGTCGAACGCAATCTGCTTGGGCATTGCCTGCCTTCCTCACGGGCGGAATCTGATGGGCCTCGGGGTCCCCTCGCGGGATCAAGAGGTCAACCCTGGACCGCCCCGCTGACCCTGCAGGGCCGGCGGGGCGGTCCAGGTACACGACGATTGACTTCGACGGAGAACCGTCAGTTGACGACAGCGAGCACGTCGCGCGCGGAGAGAATCAGGTACTCCTCGCCGTTGTACTTGACCTCGGTGCCGCCGTACTTGGTGTAGATGACGACGTCTCCGACGTTGACATCCATGGGGATGCGGGTGCCGTTGTCATTGACCCGACCCGGGCCCACGGCCAGTACTTTGCCCTCTTGGGGCTTTTCCTTGGCGGTGTCCGGGATGACGATGCCGGACGCGGTCGTCGTCTCGGCCTCGCTGGCCTGAACGACGATCTTGTCCTCGAGCGGCTTGATGTTCACGCTCGCCACGGTATGACCTCCACTTTCAGGGGTCTTCGAAGAGCTGGCAGGTTGTCTGGTACTGGCTCCTGCCACCCCGCCGTCGCGGGTGTCGAGGCGGCTCGGGCCCTTGCTAGCACTCCGACGGGCAGAGTGCTAACTAGCAGACTACTGCGCCGAGTGCTAAACACTCAACCAGGGTGCTGGGGTGCCCTCCGGGTCCGTGCGGACATCGCCAGGTTGGTAGTGGTTAGCAGCAGCGCCACGCCGGGTTGGCGGTACTTGAAGAGCCACCAACAAGGGAAGTGGTGATCGACAAGCTGGGGTCGGCGGGGATGTCCAGCGGTGACGGAGGCGCACCGGCCGCGAGCAGGTGGGCGCCGAGAGCGGCCACCATCGCGCCGTTGTCTGTGCATAACCGGGGCCGGGGCACCCGCAGCCGCACGCCGGCAGCCGTGCAGCGTTGCTGCGCCAATGCCCGCAACCGGGAGTTGGCGGCCACCCCACCCCCGATGAGCAGGGTGTCGATGCCCCGCTCGGTGGCCGCCCGGATCGCCTTGGCGGTGAGCACGTCCGCCACTGCCTCCTGGAAGGCCGCGGCGACGTCGGCGATCGGGATCGGGACTTGCTGGCGGCCCAGTGCCTCGAGGTGCCGGGCCACCGCAGTTTTGAGTCCAGAGAAGGAGAAGTCATAGGGCGCATCCCCAGGCCCGGTCAGGCCGCGGGGGAACCGGATGCTGCTCGGATCACCGTCCTGCGCGACCCGGTCGATGTGCGGCCCGCCGGGAAAGCCCAACCCCAGCAGCCGCGCGATCTTGTCGAACGCCTCCCCGGCGGCGTCGTCGACGGTGGCTCCCAGCGGAGACATCGGTGCTACCAGCGACGGCACCTCCAGCAGGCTGGAGTGCCCACCGGAGACCAGCAGGGCCAGCGCGGGCGGCAGCGGCCCGTGCTCCAAGGTGTCCACCGCGACGTGCGCGGTGAGGTGGTTTACCCCGTACAGCGGGATGTCCCACGCGGCTGCGTACGCCTTGGCCGCAGCCACCCCGACCAGCAACGCGCCGGCCAGCCCCGGACCCGCGGTGACCGCGATGGCATCCACATCCGGCGCCGTGACACCGGCACGCTGCAGCGCACGGCGCACGGTGGGCACCATCGCCTGAAGGTGGGCTCGGGACGCCACCTCGGGTACCACACCACCGAAGCGGGCGTGCTCGTCAACGCTGGAGGCGATCTCATCGGCCAGCAGCGTCACCGTGCCGTCGGAGGACAACCGCACCACGCCTACGCCGGTCTCGTCGCAGGACGTCTCGATCCCCAGCACGATCCCGGTCACCGGTCGGCCTGCCTGCGCATGGTGAACGCGTCGGCTCCGCTGGGCCGGTAGTAACGGCGGCGCGTACCGATCACCTCGAATCCCTCGCTGCGGTACAGGTTGATCGCCGACTCGTTGTCGGTGCGCACCTCGAGAAACACGGTGGCTCCTCGAGCACGGTCGAGAACAGCGCGTAGCAATGCCCGGCCGATCCCCCGCCGGTGGTGCGTCGGATCCACCGCGAGGGTGTGGACTTCCGCCTGCGGTCCGACCCGGGCCAGCCCCGCGTAGCCGATCAGCAAGTCGTCGTCGCGTGCGGACAGGTAATAGTGGCCCGCGGCCAGCGCGTCGAGGAACGCCTGCGGGCTCCACGGGTCGTCGCCGGCGAACAGCAGGCGCTCCAGCTCGGCACAGCGCGGCGCATCAGCGGCCACCATGGGTTTGATGACGACGCTCATGCCGGCGTGACCCGCTTGGCTGGACCGGGTACCGCGGCATCGGGCCGGCGCAGGTACAGCGGGGTCAGCGGGCCAGGCGGCGCGTGCGATCGCAACTGTGGCGCCGCCACGGCAACCAGCGCGGCGGGGTCGGGATGCCGTGGGGGGGCGACCGGCAGCCCCAGCGCCTCGCCTGCGCCTGCCACCCGGGTCATCCCATCCAGCGGCACATCATCGGGCCGGTCCACATGTGGACCGTCGACCCGATGCCCGGCGGCGTCATAGCGCGCCCAGTACACCTCCCGTCGCCGCGCGTCCGTCACCACCAGCAGCGAACTCCCTGCGCCGGCCCGGTAAGCCATCGCGTCCAGGCTGCAGACCGGGTAAACGGGAATGCCCAGGCCATCGCCCAGCGCCGCAGCGGAGACCATTCCCACCCGGAGCCCGGTGAAGGGACCAGGACCTGCTCCGCACACCACCGCGTCCAGCTCGCGCAGCGAGATCCCAGCACTGGCGGTCACATCGGACACCGACGGCATCAACAGTTCACCGTGAGCCCGAGCGTTTACCGTGACGCGCTCGGCGAGGACTTCGGGGCCACCCGCCACAGGCAGCCGCGCCAACCCGGCAACTACCGCGGAGGTCGCCGTATCCACAGCCAGCACCAGCACAGAGGATGACCTTATGGGACGTCACGGATGGGATATCTCGGGCTGCCGGGTAACCATCAGGCACGCCGGCTCGGGGATCAACCGGTCCGGTCCGCACAGCTGCGCCACCCGGCTGTGGTCACTGCTGCCCTCTGCATCCGCGTCCGGCCGCTGGAGCCGGATCAGTAGATGCTCGTCGACCAGCCGCTCGGCCAGCCCCTCGCCCCATTCCACCACCACGGCGGCGGTGAGTAGGTCAGTATCCAGATCCAGATCGTCGAGCTCCGCGTTGCCGCCGAGCCGGTAGGCGTCGACGTGCACCAGCGGCACACCCCGTCCCCCGGGCAGCGCCGGGTGCTCGCGGGCGATCACGAACGTCGGGGAAGTGATCGGTCCCCGCACACCCAGCCCGGCACCGATCCCCCGGGCCAGCACCGTCTTGCCCGCGCCCAGCGGGCCGGAGAGCACGACCACGTCCCCGGCGCGCAGGCGCGCGCCCACGGCCCGACCGAGGCGCTCGGTGTCGGCCGGAGTCGCAAGCTCCAGCACCAGATTCATGCACCCTTCTCCTGGGATGCTACGGACCCGGCGCAGTGAGAAAGCAGGTCGAGCAGGTGCTTGTTGACCAGTTTCGGTTGCTCGAGCATCATCACGTGTCCCGAGTCGGGGATGTGCACCAGCTGCGCCTGGGGCAACAGTGCAGCGATCGCCTCAGAGTGCTCGTACTGGATCATCCGATCCCCCTCGGTCCCAAGCACCAGCGCCTTGGCGTGTTGCAAACCGGCCAGCGCCGCGTACCGGTTGTGCCGGCCGAATTCCTCCAGAAAGTCGGTCATCACCTCGAATGAGGTCGCCCTGATCATCATGTACAGCAGCTCGACCAGCGCAGGGTGCACGTTCTCGTCGCCGAAGGACAGCGAGCGGGTCAGTCCCCAGATCAGGTTCCGAGCCACCTCGCGCCCGCGGTCAATCACCCGCGCGCTGGGCTCCCAGCGCGCCAGCTGCTTGGCCACCGGCATCATCACGTTGCGCCGGGACAGGATCGGCTTGGGCAGACCGGATCGGCCGATGTCGCCGGCGCTGGTGTTGAGGAAGGCCACCCCGCAGATCCGCTCGGCGAACAGCTCGGGACAGTGCTCGGCCAGCGCCATGATCGTCATGCCGCCGAGGGAATGCCCGATGAGTGCCACCGGCCCTTCGGGGGCAGCGGCTTGGATCACCGCATGCAGGTCACGGCCCAGCTGCTCGATGGTGCACGCGGCCCGGGGGGAGCGGCCGGAGCGGCCGTGACTGCGGTGGTCGTAGAGCACCTGGCGGACCCGGGGCGCGGTGGAGTGGGCCAGCTCGTGGCGCTGGAACAACCAGGCGCGCCGATCAAGGGTGTAACCGTGGATCAACACGGCGGTGAGTTCGGGCGCCCCGCCGTCGGCCGGGTCGAGTTCTTCCACCGACAGTGCCACCGCGTCGTCGGCCCACACGGTGTACTCGCGGTCCGGTGGGAGCGGGGTCGGCAGTTCGTCCCCCAGGTCCACCGCCTGCCTGCGTACTTCGCCGATGCGGCGGTGGTGTACGGCAGCGGCAACTGTGGTGGCCGCCGCGACTGTGCCGAGCACGCCAGCGGCGATGCGACCGGCAGGCTTCCTCTGCAGTCTCATCGGGTTACTCGCTGCTGGTGCCGCACCGGGCTCAGGGCGGCCGGCTGGCGACCGAGCACTGTGCGGGTCAACCGGGGACGCACCATTCCCGTCACCACCTCGTAGTGAATGGTGCCCAGCTTGTCGGCCCATTCCGCAGCCGTGGGAGTACCGTTGCCGCCGGCGCCGAAAAAGATCACCTCATCACCGACGGCGACCGGGTCGTCCCCGCAGTCAACCATCACCTGATCCATGCACACCCTTCCTACGACCGGACGCCGGCGTCCGGCCAGCCATACGTCCAGCCGCCCGGTGAGGGCCCTCGGCACACCGTCTGCATAGCCGGCGGGCACCAGGGCCAGGGTAGTCTCGCGATCGGTATGCCACACGTGACCGTATGACACGCCCTCACCTGGGGGGACTCGCTTGACCATGGCAACCTGGGAGCGCAGGGTCATCGCGGGGGCAAGACGGTAGTCGGTTCCCGGAACCGGGGAAAGGCCGTAGACGGCGATGCCGGGTCGGACCATGTCGTAATGCAGGTCGGGGCGGGTGAGGGTGGCCGCGGAGTTAGCCAGGTGCCGCAGCGGTCGCAGCCCGGCATCCCGAGCGACCTGGTAAGCCGCATCGAAGTGGCGGACCTGCTGCTCGATGATCGGATGTCCAGGATCGTCGGCGTGGGCCAGGTGTGACCAGACGGCGACGACCTCGACGCATTCTCGGTTCGACGCCCTAGCCGCCGCGTCCACCAAGCCGGGCCACTGCGCGCGGTACGCGCCGCCGCGAGTCAACCCGGTATCGACCTTGAGGTGGACCCGCGCGGGGCAGCCGACCAGTTCGGCGGCGGCTGCTGCGGTGTCGAGCTGGCTCACCGAGTAGATCCCCAGATCCACTCCGGCCGCGATGCCCGCGGCGAAGTCCTCTCCTGGGGCGTGCAACCAGGCCAGTACTGGGGCGTCGATCCCGCTGCGGCGCAGCTCAAGCGCCTCGTCGATGCTACACACGCCCAGCGCACCAGCTCCGGCCTGCAGCGCCGCAAGCGCGACGTCGACCGCACCGTGGCCGTACCCGTCGGCCTTGACCACGGCCATGGTGGCAGCCCCGGATTGCGCAGCACACCGAGCCAGGATGCAGACGTTGTGCCGGATCGCGGCGAGATCGATCACCACTTCGGCTCGGGGACGGGGCCGTGGCACTGACGCTGACACTCGCACTGGCACCATGCGTCACCTGGCAGCTTCTGCCCGCAACCGCTGAATCGCCCCGGTCAGCCACGCCTGGATTGCCGAAGCCGGGACCGGCGCCCCTCTCGTGACGGCGTTCTGGATGCAGAACGTGGTCCGCGATGCGCT
>JAJPIR010000099.1 GCA_021324675.1 Actinomycetota bacterium | reverse complement strand
GTGATCAGCGTCGATGGGCTGGTCAGGAAATTGATCACAGTGAGATCCCCCTGTGTCTTCGGCTTCACGCAATGCAACGCCTCAGACGGCAGGGAGTTACGCGGTCTCCTGGAGCGGCCAGCTGACCTTGGTGGTTACTGATACCGGAGCGCCTCGATGGGCCGGAGTCGCGCCGCACGGTTGGCGGGGTATCCTCCGGCGACCAACCCGATCGCCAGGCTGATAGCGAACGAGAGGACCACTGAGGGGATCGTCACAGACGGCGCGAAGGTAGCGAAAGTGGGTCCGAACGACGGCGCGACGTTGGCACCCAACACCGACAACCCAACACCCACCAGGACACCGATCACACCACCTAAGCCGGCTAACAGTAGCGACTCGATAAGGAATTGTTCAAGAATTGCTCGACGAGTCGCGCCAATTGCCTTTCGAATACCGATCTCGCGAGTTCTCTCGGTGACCGATACCAGCATAATGTTTAGGACCCCGATCGCACCGACTACTAGAGAGATCGCTGCCACGGCCGCGGTGAACAAGGTAAGAATCCGCAAGATCTGATTGAAGGTGTCAAGCCGGCTGCGCAAAGATTGTACTTCGAAATCCCGGTTCGCGGAATCCTTGATCCGGTGCCGTTCGGAGAGGATGCGAATCACATCGTTCTCGGCCGCAGGCACCGCGTTAGCATCGGTTGCTTGCACGATCATCTGGTTGATCTTGTCGCCGCCGCCGAAGATGTAGCGCCGTACCGTTGGCAGCGGCATGGCGACGACACCATCGCCGGGTTCTCCGACGGACTGCATCACTCCGATAACCCGGAAAGTCTGCCGGTTGATCCGGACGGGTTGGCCCAATGCAGCCGCAGGATCGTCACCGTATAAGTAGTTGGCCACCGCAGAACCCAGCACCACCACTCTGGCCGTGGTGCGGACCTGAGCCTCGTCAAAGAACGTACCGGCGGACATGTCCTGGTTGTTCACCTCGAGCCACCGCTCGGTAGTGCCCACCACATTCGCCCGGTATCGGTAGGCATCCCCGTCCACCAGTGCTTTACCGCTGGTGGCAGGAATGACCGCCGCAATGTCGCGGGACAGTGCTTTATCTTGCAGCGCCGCGACGTCTGCGTCGATCAGATCTTTCGGCGGGGCACCTCCGGGGACGTTCCCGACTGACGGCACGACAGTGATCAAATTGGCTAGCGGTTGGATTTTCTCGTTGACCGAGGTCTGCACACCGTTGCCGAGAGCCACCAGCAGGATCACCGAAGCAACACCGATGATGATGCCGAGCATGGTCAGCGCAGACCGCAACCGGTTGGCGCGCAATCCCCGCAGTGCGACGCGCAGCGCCTCCTCGAGGTTCACGCGCTGACCTCCGTCCGGATCCGCTGCGCCTGGTCACTGACGATGTGCCCATCTCGCATCCGCACAACCCGCCGGGCGAACTGGGCGACCTCTTCCTCGTGCGTGATGATGACAACGGTGCGGCCCGCGTCGTTGAGTGCACGGAGAATTTTGAGGATCTCTGCACTGGATGCGGTGTCGAGGTTGCCGGTGGGCTCATCGGCTAGCAGCAGGACCGGGTCATTGATCAGCGCCCTGGCAATAGCAACCCGCTGCTGCTGTCCACCAGAAAGCTCATTGGGCATGTGCTTCATACGATCACCCAATCCCACCTGCTCCAGCGCTACCCTGGCTGCATGACGACGGGTTCGCACGCCCGCGTAGACCAGAGGCAATTCGACATTACGGATCGCGCTGGTACGGGCCACCAGGTTGAACGACTGGAAGACGAAGCCAATCTTGCGGCTACGGATTTTGGCCAACCGGTTGTCAGATAGCCGGCTGACATCAGTGCCGTCAAGTAGGTAGCGCCCACTCGTCGGAACATCCAGACAACCCATGATATTCATGAGTGTGGTCTTGCCCGACCCGGAAGGGCCCATGATGGCGACGAACTCACCATCGTCAATCGTCAGGTCGACACTTTCCAGTGCCCGCACCTCGACTTTGCCCATCCGATAGATTTTGGTGACGTCTTCAAGCTGGATCATGCTGTCCCCCCATCCCCATTCCCCCTTATCATGCGGATCGCGCAGGCCCCGGTGTCCGGCAGGCAGCAGCGCCCGACCGTCCAATCGGGACCTTGCGGCGGGAGGGGACGTCACCCACCGTACGCGGTCCGCGCTAGACGCTACCGCGTTGCGCCCGTCACGGAAAGTGCTGCAACACCCGGGCGGGCGATCTTTAGCCGCAGGTATGGATTTTTCACTCAGCCGAAGCCGGGCGGATCTGTCCAAGGTCGGCGAGCAGCGTCAGCAGCGGCTGCAGTGCATCCGGAATCTCACTTTCGCTTAACACCACCCGCCGTTCATGGTCACCTTCAGCAGTGACCATCTCGTAACGGAAGCGATCCGGCCCGATGGATACCGGGACGGGGCGCCCCCAGGGCAGATCCCGCAGGGCCGCTTCGACGCGCGGGGCATCGGTGCCGGTCAGCTCAGCGGTGTCGAGCGTGGCGTGCAGGGCGACCCCGGCCACGCCACCGCGGCGGGTCACGTCGACGCGCATGGGCTCAGTGTCCTGGCTTGAGCAGCACACCGCAGTAGCGGTCACAGCGATACTTTGACGGCTTCCCAACCCTGTTGCACTGCGTGCGCTTGGTCGCTGCCGGCACCGTAGGTTTGTTGTGCCTGACGCAAGGTGATCCGGGCGAAGTCACGGAATGTCGCGTTGGGATGAAGCTGTGGATCTGCCAGCGCGGCGTACCAGATCGGCCCTGCCGCATCCCAGGCATACCCGCCAAGCGTACTGGCCACGACGTAGAACGCACGGTTGGGAATTCCTGAATTGGTGTGCACGTCGCCGCCGGGTACGTAGTTGTCCATATCGGCGGGTTGGTCATCATAAGCATTGGCGGTGCCCGGGTGTTTCATCGACCGCAGCGCCGGGCGCAAGGCGGGACCTACGATGTCTGCTCCGATGAGCCAGTCCGAGCGATGCACGTCCTGGCCAAGTAAGTATTGCTTGACCTGAATACCGAAGACATCAGACACCGACTCGTTGAGTGCTCCAGACTGCCCTGAGTAGGTCAGGTTCGCCTCGTACTGGGTGACGCCGTGGGTGAGCTCATGCCCGATGACATCGATCCCGGCTGTCGTCTGGGTGAGGATTTGCCCATCGCCGTCACCGAAGAACATATGACCTGCGCCATCCCAGAACGCATTAGGGTAACGGCGCCCGTAGTGCACAAGTCCAAGTAGTGGCATACCCGCCGCGTCGATGGAGTCCCTCTCGAACACGGTCCAGTAAAACCCGTAGGTGGCCCCGAGGCCGTCATAGGCCTGATTGGCCGCTTCATCCTGGCTTGGCGCTTGCCCTTCCGCCCGGACGACCACTCCGGGTGTCTGCGACTCACTACCCTGCTGATCGTAGATCGTCCGCTGCGGCTGGCCACCGGCCCGGCCAAACGTGACCGGCGCCGGCTGGCGGCGCAGCGTCACCGCGCACTCGGCACGGGCCAGCCGGAAGCGAGCATCCAACACCAGCGCGTCGAGCGCGGCATCGCGTACCGCCTCGTCAGCAGAGCGCGCCAGGCGGTACAGCAGGGAGGGTGGCACGATGCAGCGCCGCGCACAACTGGCGGTCATGGGCCTAAAGCTCCTGTTCATCCGGAATACCTGGCGCGCACGGCATGAGGGCCGCCAAGCGAGGCGAGATCGTAGCTGGCTGCAATCCGGTAACGTCCGCCAGCGGTTCTCTCCGCCTGGACGTTTCCATCCCGGTCCCCAATGAGGCCCACCGAGCTGGGGTTTTCTCCTGGCACGCTGCGGGTACCTCGCACAGCGTGCTACTTCTGCGGCCCCCCGGCGTCTATCGAGCCGATAGCGACACCTCCTTGTTGATAGAGGTCATGTGCGCTGGCCGTTACCCGGTTGGACGCCGCGTGCTCGATATCGGCACCGGCACTGGCGCCCTGGCGCTTGCCGCTGCCAGGGCCGGAGCCGCCTCGGTCACCGCGGTCGATCTTTCGCTGCGATCGATCCTGGCCACCTGGCTCAATTGCCGGATCCACCGCGCTCGGTGCACCGTGTACCGCGGTGACTTGTTCGAACCGGTCGCAGGACAGCACTTCGACCTCATCGTGGCCAACCCGCCTTACGTGCCTGCCGCCACCAACGGGCTAAGCCGGCACCGGATCAACCGGTGCTGGGATGGCGGCACCGACGGGCGCGCTGTGCTGGATCGGCTGTGTACCGGAGCGCCCGAGTTGCTCAGCCCGGAAGGGATGATGCTGATCGTCCACTCAGCAGTGTGCGACGACAGCGTCACGCTGCGCCGCCTCACTGACGCTGGGCTGCACGCGAAGGTGCTGACCCGCTGCACCGTCCCCTTCGGACCGGTCATGCGGCTACGGGCAGCCATGCTGGAAGCCCGCGGGCTCATCCAACCCGGCCAACGCAACGAAGAGCTTGTCGTCATCGCAGCCCATGCATCTGCTGGAGGTCGAGGTGTCCCCTGAGCCCGCCCGACGCCGGATCACCATGACCGATGACGGGCCGGTCCTCGTGCAGGGCCCGGTCGAGATCGTGCTTGCCGATGGGCGGGAGGTGATATCTGACCGGGCAGCCACTGCGCTGTGCACGTGCCGCCGCAGCCGCCGGTACCCGTTCTGTGACACCAGCCACCGGCGGCGGGTGCGCACCGATCGCAGCCGCGGCAGCGAGCCACCCCGGGATGTGTGATCAGTGACGAGCAACACCGTGGTTTCGGCTGTGGCGGCGCCGGACCTTCCAGCTCCGCGGGGTGTGCTGTCCGCCGCCGCATTCGACAGGTTGCGGGGTGTGCCTTGCGGGCAGATCGACGCGGCGACCGTAGCGCAGGCTGACCCGTACGGGGACGACCTCCAGCTGGCGCTGTACTGCTGCTACGAACTGCATTACCGCGGTTTCACCGGAGTGTGCGCCGAGTTGGAATGGGACCCGCAACTGCTCCGGCTGCGCTGGCAGCTCGAGCAGGCTTTTTTAGCTGCGTTACGGGCCGATGTGCCCGGCGGGGCCGATGTTCCCGCCGAGATCGATGCATTGCTGGTGGAGGCGCCAGACGCCGGCGGTGTCTCGCACCATCTGCGCCGGCGCGGGACGCTGTGGCAGCTGCGCGAGTACGTCACGCACCGCTCGCTCTACCACCTGAAAGAGGCCGATCCGCAAGCATGGGTGATCCCCCGGCTCAGCGGGCCCGCCAAGGCCGCGCTGGTGACAGTTGAGCACGACGAATACGGCGCGGGTAACCCGCGGCGTATGCACGCTCGGCTGTTCGCCGACATGATGACCGAGCTCGGGCTCTGCGCGCAGTACGGGGCGTACCTCGATGCTGCGCCGGCCACCACCCTGGCCGAGATCAACTTCATGTCGATGTGCGGCCTGCACCGCAAGCTGCGCGGTGCGCTCATCGGCCAGTTCGCCACCGTGGAGCTGACCTCCTCACCCGGATCCGACCGGCTCGTCCGTGCCATGCGCCGGCTGGGTTGCGGACCCGCGGCGATCGAGTTCTACGCCGAACATGTCGAAGCCGACGCCGCGCACGAGCAACTCATCCGCCACGGCGTAATCACCCCGCTGCTTGCCAGCGAGCCCGAGCTCGCCGCCGACGTGGTGTTCGGTATCCAGGCCGCCAACCTGCTCGCCGATCGCTTTTCCGACCTCTTGCTTGAAAAATGGGCCGCCGATCAACCCACGCTGCGCAATCCTTTGCCTGACGCACCGAGCTAGCCCTCATGTCTGGCAAAAGGCGGCCGGGTAAGACGGCGGGCCCGAACAGCGCGCCGTGAACTCGACGGGAACGACCTGCAGGTGGCCTGATTAGGTCGATGGCGTCGAGTTCACGGCACAAGCGGCGACTATTGGGGGACCTGCTCGCGAAATTCTCGGACGGCCTCGGCTATGGCATCCACCTCGAGGACATCGGCCATCAACCCAACCTGTTCTTCCCATACTTCGGAAGGCACCGCAGCGCGCGCCTCCTCTTCGAGAATGTGGTACACGCGGAGGCCCAACTGGACCCCGGCCAGCGGTCCTGCCCAACTCGGATCACCGAGCACCACCGTTTCGGCGGCGATCCCGGCGCTTTCCGCGTCCGGTGCGCCAAGCAGCACGATCAGCGAATCCGCACCGTGCTCGTCGGCCAGGCGCTTGATCGTCTCCTGGGTGGACAGGTCCATGGCGCCAGCGGCCGTTCAAACAAAGCATTCGGTGGCGACATAGGCGACCGGGGCACCCGCCGCCTTGGCACAAGCCGCAATCGCCGTTCCTGAGACTCCGTCGCGCTCTCCGATCGCGATGACCTGCTTGCCGTCGAACATTCACGCCTCCTTTGCGGGTAGCTTCTCCAGTGCACTTGCCAGCCACGCGTCGAGCTGGTCTGCGTTGAGGTTGGGATCGGAGATACGGTCCACTTCCTGACCATCGGAGAACAGCAAGATGGTCGGAAGTCCGCGCACCTGAAGCGACATGACCAGGCGCCGCGCCTTGCTGGCATCCAGCTTGATCACGGTCAGATCTGGGTTGTCACTAGCAATACTTTCCATATGTGGTGCCAGAGCCACACAGGGGCGACAGCTTTCAGCCCATACATCCACGAGCACCAAACCCGATCCCACGAGCTCGTCGAAGTTTTCTTTCGTCGCATCCATTACAGCCATGTGTCAGCCTCCGTTACGTTCCAGCAGCACGCTCATGCCGTCGGACCGTTGGCTCATCCGCCCGAGGAACAGGCTGCCCTTGGCCAGCAGCAACACCTTGTTAGCCGATCGGGCCTCGAGGCGCCGAAGCGCATGAGGCAGGTAACAGATCGCTGACGCGATGTGCCCCTGGGTAGGTGCGTAACCCGGCATGCCACGCTCGGCGACAAACGAGTCGATCTCGTCTCGAGTGATCTCCTTGCGGCGAGCCGCCAGCGCAGCGATCGTGCGGTAGTTGCGTGCCGCGACGTCTCCCGAACCCTGCGGCTCGGTGATCTCTGGGTTGTGCAACTCGGTGGCGTAATCGTCGATGTCGATCAGGCGCGCGTTAATCGCCTCAAGCGGCTGCACTGCCAGATCGTGCAAGATCTGCGCACCTGCACCGCCCGAGGACACCTTGTGGCGCCCCACGGCGTCGAGCCTGATCCGCGGTGAGACACCATCGTCGGCACCCACGAGCACCGCAACGCCGCCGAGTACATCTTCGAGCACAGGGAGGTCGTGGCGCAGGTGCCCCTCGAACTTCATCCCGAGTTTGGGTAGTGAGCCGCCGGCAACGACAACCACCTGCTCGAATACCCCTGCCACCACGAGGCTGGCGGCGATCACCAGCGCGGGGATGGGTGCTGCGCAGAAGTTTTTGACATCCGCGCCAGATGACTCGACCAGACCGGCGACCGACGCGATGGTCTTGCCCATATTGCCCCCACCGCGCTGGTAACGATCGCCAACGGCCTCCTCGGAGCAGGAGATCGTGTAGCCGATCGCGGCGGGATCGAGGTCGTGGTCGTGCAGCAGATGCAGCAGCGCAAGCGTGCCGGTGGCCTTGCAGGCCAAATTCTCCAGCAACACGTAGGCAGTCAGCGACTCATCCTCGGCATGCGCGCCGCGCAGCGCGCCAGCCAGGCAGTCGGGCGCCAGGTGCACCGGCAGTGCATCGCTGGCCACGGCAGCGGCAACATCCCCAGCCGCCGCGGAGATCCGAGCCAGGTCCAGGTGCTGTGCCAGCGGATGCTCAGCCAAGCGTTTGGCGGACCGCTCAGCGACCTCCGGGGTGAGCTTGAGCAAGTCGAACTCGTCGACGGCAGCCATCAGCCCGAGGAACTCCTCCTCCGGCATCAGCTCGCCAAACGGCGCGAAGCGGTCCGCGCCTGGCAAGCCAGTTCCGACCCAGGGACGCGACGGCAGCTCGCGAGGGTGGCATGCGCCTAGGAACGCCTGGTGCGGTGGGTAGTTGACGGCGTCGTCAAAGCTTCGCAGGCTCGCCAGGAACCGGGCGGTCAGCTCGGCGTTGCCAGGGAGAGATCGCATCGGCTTGGACCCATGCCGGGCTAGACCCGGGGTGTGGGCAAGCACAAGGCTTGCTGCGCGGATCACAGCGGCTTCAGGCATGGGCCTCCTCCACGTCACCTACTTCGAAGATCGTGGGACGTTCCACCGCGGTGGCGACCGCGTCCAGTGCACGTTGCACCAGTCGCCGCCGCCAGCTCTGCTCGGCAGACGGCGGCACGTTCGGATCACCCGATGGGTAGGGGATGCCCCGACCGGGCACGATCCGCGGTGCCCCAACCTGCTCAGCGATCGTCACGAGATTGGTGATCACAGCTGTGGGGATGCCAGCCCGCTCCAGCTCCTTGGCAAGCGCTGACCCGCAACGCGTACCGGTGCCTCAAGTAGCGGTCAGGATCGCTGCTTGCACCCCGGCCTTACGCAGCTCCGCGGCCCACTCGACGCCGAAGCGCCGCGCGGAGGCCACCTGCGTGCCGTTGCCCACCGTGACGAGCAATTCGTTGTGCAGCCGGCCGATCACGCCGTCCCGTTCTAGCCTGCGGACGGTATCCAGGGGCACGATCCGGTTTGGATCGGCATTGGCGGCGGTCGTCGCGAAGCCGCCATCCACAGATTCCCACTTCCCGGAAGCGAGCGAATCCATTCCCTCGATCGGATAACGCAGCCAGCGGGTAGCGCGGGCAGATTCCAGCCGGTCCGGGTTGCCAGCTGGCACCAAGGCGCCCTCGGTGACCAGTGCGACGGTCGCGCTGGCCAGCTTATCGACCGGGGCCGACGGAGTGACCACGTCGAACCCACCGACGGGAACTTCGGTGCTTTCCCGGTCACCGGCCAGGCGCCGCAGCACGAGCTCAACGGCCCGTGCCGCGGCGCGCTGATCGACCAGCTGGCCGACCCGGGCAGCCCGGGCGACTCGGCCGTCGGCGACCGTCAGGTTCGCGCCGGTGGCCAGCTTCGCGATGGCGGCCGCAACCGTCTGCAATGTCGGCCGCATCTGCCGGCTTGAGGCACCCGCGGCCACGACGGGTGCTCCACCCGCGTCAGAGATCCCGGGGTTGTCGGGGTGCATCGACGCCAGCGCCGGCAATCCAGCGGCCTCAGCGGCGGCAACTAGCCGCGCACATACCAGCCCGTAGCGCCCGCTACCGAAAGCAGGCCCGGCAACGAGCAGTTCGGCACCGGCCTCACGGGCCATCCCGACCAGTTCTTCAGCGACGGCGGTGTTAGAAGCGGCGTAGTCGTCGCCGCACACGAGCGTGACCACGATTTCGTGTTCGTCGCCCAGCAATTGGGACAGCAACCGCCCAGGGCCGACCGTTCCTTCGAGCGCGCGGGGGCCGATACCAGCCTCCGCTTCGCCACCGAGACCCGCATAAAACTGATTGACGTAATGCACGATGCGCATCAGGCCGCGCCTCCCAACTTCTGGCCGGCCAGTTGCTGCTGCTCCGAACGGCAGGTGAGCCACCCGGCGCCCAGCGGGCTCAAGGCACCGAGAATCGCTGCGGTCGGCACATCAACCGCCGCGGTCGCCTCCGCGTCAGCGATGTTCAGACGAGTGCCTCCCAACGCCCGCTCCACCGCAGGCAGCTTCACTCTCTGATCGTAGTTACCGGTACTGACCACTGCACCTCGACGCGGGCCGGCCACCAGCGGTGGGCCGGTGCCGTCAGCACCGGACAACTCGGCGTACAGCGCAACCGCTGTCAAGCCGTCAGCCTCCAGCGCATCAACCTTCAGCATCAGGTCGTTGTCGGCGTTGCCCGCACCTTCCTTGGTGACGATGGCGGCATCGAAGCCGGCGGCCCGGCACAGCCAAGCTGCATGCGTGGAAACGAGTTCTTTGTCAGCTTGCTCGACCGGCTCCGGGCACAGCACCACTCCGGCAAAGCACAGATCCTGGCCATCGCGCGCGCGCAGCTCGGCAACCACTGGGTTGTTCTGGTGGATGTAAGTGGGATTGCGCAGGGCTGGGTGCCCGTACTGGCCGCTGACCACGGCCCCGTCTTCGATTTCAACTGGGTCGAACAAGGTCGGCAGGCTGCCGGCCATGCTACGCCCATAGACGAAGACGTCCTTGAACGCGCCTTGGGTCTGCAGGTTGGTGATTGCGCCGACGCGGGGCAGGCCACCGGTCGACATCCCCGGACGATGTGGAGCCGCCAGCTCCTCGACCACATCGGGCGGGGCATCGACGGCGGCGTCGGCGAGATGCACGGCCAGGCGCAGCAGCCCCCGGCGCAGTGCAACCTCAGCCTCCTGCCAGGAGGCCCCGTCGGCGCGGTCGAACTCGATCACGACGTTGTTCGTCCGGCCGAACGGAGAACGCTCGGCAGCCGGACCGGACATGTCGATCAAGCCCTCCTGGTTGCGGGGCAGGTACCCGGCGGCCAGCACCGCGGCCCCACGCAGCACGTGGGTGTCACCGCCCCGCGGGCGATTCACCGGCGCCATCCAACCGGGAAACACTCCCCCGCCCGGCCCCTTGCTGCGCGGCTCCACGACGTCGAGCGGGGCGATGATGCGTGTCGGGTCTCCAGGTGCGGCGACGTGTACCCGTACCGCGGCCAGAGCGGGATCAGCGAACAGCGCCTGGGCTTGCTCCCGGCCCACCACGAGCTGGTGTTGCTCGTACCGGGTAGCGGCACCGATTTCCATCGAACGAACCTCGTGCACCATGCGCCGCAGTACCGGCACAGCAAACTCCCCTCGAACAGTGTCGGTGTCTGCATCGTAACCGTCTTCGGGGATCTCGCTGGGCAACCAATTTCGTCTCGCTAGGACGGCAGTTGTTACCAGGGCCGCAATGCCCTACCGTTTCCGCGCTGCTGGCTGATCTTGGCACGGCACCATACGGCCGCTGTTGCTCGACGCTGCGAGACCTCATGATGGTGGCATTGACGCAGCTCGAACCCGGATCCGCCAACCTCTCCGTGGTGTGCATTCGCAGAACAGCGTGCTCACCGAATGAGGAGGAGTAGCAGTATGCGAATACTGGTGGTCGTGGCGCTGCTCACCGGGATGACCGGGGCAATACCGGCTGCTGGGGCCACCGAGGCGGCCGCCGCCCCCGAGACGTTCCTCGTGCTGGGCGTTTCGGGTGATGGTCACGCGCAGTTCGTCACGCTTCACTGCGATCCGGCCAGCGGAACCCATCCGCATGCCGACGCCACCTGCAGGGCATTGCTGGCAGCCGGGGGGGACATCAATAAGCTCGCCGGGCAACCTGACACCCTGTGTCCCGACATCTACGATCCGGTAACGGCAACCGCTTCCGGTCACTACCAAGGCGCGCAGATGATCTTCCAGCGCACCTACCCCAATCACTGCGAACTGGCCACCAAGACCGCTCCGCTCTTCCAGTTCTAACCGGGTGCCGGGCTATTGCCGTGGATAAGGTGCTTGGGTGTTGAGCCCCGGTAACGACTCCTATCTCCGCTACCCCACCTTGCACGGCGACCTGGTCGCCTTCGTAGCTCAGGACGAGGTCTGGCTTGCCCCGGTGACCGGTGGCCGAGCATGGCAGCTGACCTCGGATCACGCCTGGATCAAGGACCTGCGTTTCTCCCCTGACGGTGCGCACTTGGCTTACGTGAGCCAGCGCGATGGTGCGCCGGAGGTACACGTTGTGGCCACCGCCGGGGGACCGTCGTTACGCACGACGTGGTGGGGCGACATGCACATTCGCTTGCTCGGGTGGGCTGATGCGCACCAGGTACACGTGGCCTCAGCTGTGCGGGAGCCGCTACGCCACCGCACCTGGGCTCGTACCGTCCCGCTGGACGGCGGGCCAGCACAGCGGCTGCCGTACGGTCCGGTCACTGCGCTGCACGTTGCGGCTGCAGGCGGCGTGGTTGTCGGCACTGGGTTCGGCGGGCGGCGCCGCGATCCCGCGATGTGGAAACGCTACCGGGGCGGCACCGCAGGTCGGCTGTGGATCGATCCCGACGGCGCGGGCCTGTTCGTCCGGTTGCTGCCTGAATTGGACGGCCAGCTCACCGCTCCGATGTGGGTGGGCGGTCGAGTCGCGTTCCTGTCCGACCACGAAGGCGTGGGCAACGTGTATTCCGTGCTTCCGGACGGCTCAGATCTGCGGCGGCACACCGATCACGACACCTACTACGCGCGGCATGCCACCACCGACGGCGAGCGAGTGGTCTACGCCGCGGCTGGGGAGCTATGGCTGCTCAACGACTTGGCTGCAGACTCCCGGCCGCACCGGCTGGAGCTGCGCACCGGGGGACCCCGCGCGGCGCGCATCGCGTCCCCGGTACCCGCCGGCAAGCACCTGGGTGACGTCGCCGTCGATCGCGCCGGCCAGGCCAGTGCAGTCGAGGTGCGGGGCACCGTGCAGTGGGTGACACACGCAGACGGTCCCGTGCGGACCTTGGCAGCTCAGCCGGGGGTGCGTGCCCGGCTGGCCCGGCTGCTCGGCGAAGACGTGGCGTGGGTCAGCGACGGCCTAGGCGAGGACGGGCTGGTTGTGTCCTCGCGGGACGGCACTGGTGTGCGCACGCTGGCGGCTGGCAGGCTGGGACGCGTTCGCGACCTTGCCGCCGCTCCGGACGGTAGCCGGTTGGCGGTGGCCACGCACGACGGTCGGCTGCTGCTGGTCGATCCCGCCAGAGGCGCGGATACCGAACTAGCCATTAGCGACAACGGGGCCGTGGGGGACTTGGCCTTCTCGCCCGATTCGCGATGGCTGGCATGGACCCACCCCGGCCCGTACCCGCTGCGTCAGATCAAGTTGGCCCGGCTCGCGGACAGCACCGTGGTGGATGCCACCGCGCTGCGCTTCGCAGATTTCGCTCCGACCTTCACTTTGGACGGCCGTCACCTGGCGTTCCTGTCCACCCGTACCTTCGACCCGGTGTACGACGCGCAGGTCTTCGACCTGTCGTTCGTAGCTGGCACCCGACCGCACCTGCTGGTGCTGGCGGCCGCAACGCCATCGCCGTTCGCCCCCACAGTGCAGGGCCGCCTCCCCAATCCCGCCACGGACAACGGTGACAGCAATGCGCGGGTCGCCGTCGCGGTGGACCTCAACGGCCTGATCGAGCGTGCTGTGCCGGTGCCGGTGCCAGCGGCGCGATACTCGTCACTGCGCGCGGTGAAGGGTGGGCTGGTATGGCTGCGCAAGCCCCTGCACGGCGTCCTCGGCGACGACCTCGCCACTCCCGACGACGAGGCTCCGCGCCCCGTGTTGGAACGTCTGAACCTGGCCACCGGCGTGTCAACGGTGTTGCAAGAGGGTGTCAACGAGGTCTGGGTCAGCGGCGACGGCACTCGCCTGGTGATCCGTGACAAGGAGAAGCTGCGGGTGCTGCCCAGCGAGAAGCCGGCCAGCAAGGATGCTCAGCGCGGCGACCCATCGGCAGTGACCGATGTGGACCTGTCCCGGGTTCGCGTACCCGTGACGCCGGCCTTGGAATGGCGCCAGATGTACGAGGAAGCCGGGCGGCTGATGCGGGACAACTTTTGGGTAGCTGACATGGCCGGGAATGACTGGGCTGCCCTGCTGGCCCGGTACCGGCCGTTGCTGGACCGGATCGCCACCCGAGACGACCTGTCCGACCTGCTCTGGGAAGTGCAAGCCGAGCTGGGCACCTCACACGCCTACGAGACACCGCCCGAGCAACCCGAGCAGAAGGAGCGGCGGCTCGGACACCTTGGCGCCGACCTGGAACGGGACTCCGACGGGTTCTGGCGGATTACCCGGGTGCTGCTCGGAGAGAGCTCCGCAAAAGCCGGCCGTTCTCCATTGCGGGCGCCGGGAACTGCAGTGCGACCCGGGGAAGCGCTGGTTGCGGTCGACGGCCGGCCCGTCGACTCGGTGACCGGGCCGTGGCCGTTGCTGGTAGGCACCGCAGGCAAGCCCATCGAGCTGCGGCTACGCGTGGTGAGCTCTGCGGACGAGCGGACCATCGTCGTGGTTCCCGTAGCCGACGAGATGCCGCTGCGCTACCACGACTGGGTAGCCGATCGCCGCACCGCAGTGCATCGAGCCACCGACGGCCGGGTGGGTTACCTGCACGTGCCGGACATGATGGCGCTGGGCTGGGCGCAGCTACACCGTGACCTGCATGTCGAGGTCGCACGCGAGGCGTTGGTGCTCGATGTACGCAGCAACGGCGGCGGGCACACCTCGCAGCTGGTCGTGGAGAAGCTGGCCCGGAAACTCACCGGGTGGGTCGTGCCCCGCGGCAAGCAGCCCTACACCTATCCCCGAGACGTCCGTCGGGGTCCGCTGATCACCATCACGGACGAGAATGCGGGCTCCGACGGCGACATCGTCACCGCGATGATCCAGGAACACGGTCTGGGGCCGGTAGTGGGAATGCGCAGCTGGGGCGGCGTGATCGGCATCGAGCCTGGCACCAAGCTGGCGGACGGCTCCACGGTGACCCAGCCTCGCTACCCGATCTGGATCGCCAACCGGGGCTGGTCAGTGGAAAACCACGGCGTGGATCCCGACGTCGAGGTGCCGGTGCCGCCACAGGCATGGGCCCAAGGTCTGGATCCGCAACTGGATACCGCGGTGGAACTGGCGCTGGCTGCGTTGGCTCAGGCGCCCGCGGCTACCGCGCCGACCACTCACGACCGTCCGCCTACCTCAGCACCACCCTTGCCGCCGCGCTGAAAGCGATCGACCCCGGAATATAATTCGAATTGGTCACAGCAGGTGGATGATAACGAACTTCGTCACTCACCGACTGGACTTGCGCAGCCGTATGTGACTAACCCCTTACGCATACGAGTTGCAGCAGCTATTGTTGACGCCCGCCGAAAAGAATAATCGGCCAGGCTCGGCCGCCCACGGCCTCAAGCGCGGCCTGACCACGTCGTCGCACGATGTGACGGACAGCGTACAGCCGATCGGCGGGAACGTAGCTGTTTCGTGATTAATATAGGGTTGCACACCATAGATCTCCGGGCCATAATAGACCGACCACAACCCGATCCCTGGGGGATCCGCCGGCCAGGCGTTACCCGATTCTGATTGCCGAGTGAGGGTGAATTATGCATTCTCGCAGAATGCGGAGCCGCTTGGGAACACTCCTTGCCGCGTGCGCCGGCCTGGCATTTCTTGCTGCATGCAGTAATGGTCAAGAAGATAAACGTGGGACGTTCTTCGGGCCACCTCAGAGCATCGGAAACGGCACGATCAAGGCTTACACAACGGTGGACGAATCTGGAAACCCGACCGAGGTCGGCGTTCGAATGTCGGCGGCATCACTGGACGGGCTCCCAGCAGAAGACGCGGTTCCTCCGCATATGCTGATTCTAGCCTTTCCGCGCCAAGCGTCGACGACCGTGTTCGATCACGTTATGCTTAATTGGAATAGCCACGGGCATCAGCCAGTGGAGCTTTTCAGCAAACCGCACTTCGACATCCACTTCTATATGGTCAACCCAGACGCAGTAGCCGGGATTGATCCAACCAAGCCGGACTTCGTAACACGGGCCGCGCACCTACCCGATCAAAAGTACATGCCACGAGACTACGTCCTTCCCCCTGGTTCACCAGCTGAAAATGCCGTGCCAGCCATGGGACTGCACTGGCTTGACGCTACCGATGGACTCAAGCCGGGCAAATATGACTTCAAACAGATCCTCATCAACGGGTCATGGGACGGCGTATACACCTTTGTGGAACCGATGATGACACGCGAATGGATGCTAACGAAGCAAGCCGTCCAGGAAAAAATTAAACAACCGCAGGCCTACCAGAAAAGCGGCTATTATCCAACGACATACAGCGTCCATTACGACGACCAGGCAAAGGAGTACTCCGTTGCCTTGGGCGGCATGACCATGCGCCACGCATCCTGAAGCAGCAGTGCTGGGGCAGCTCAAGGCAGTGACGTCAAGGAAGTCGTGGGCTAGCAGCCTGGTCGAACTACCTACTTCCCTACCGGCTACGTAGTCGACGATCCGTCGCACAGCTAGGTAGCGCCGCGTACATTTTTAGGGGCGGGTGGGCGTTGTCAGACAAACTCCTCGACGCCATGGTAGAAGTGGGTCCGGACCGGAAGCACCATCGGGTTGGTGCGCCGTTGTGGGCCCCCTATTCCGGGGGCCGCCGTGAGGGGGATTTCACATGGCTGATGCATTGAGTTTTGCCCAGATCGATGGGCTCCAGGCGGAACTGCTGCCTACCCGTACGGTCTTGTCGCTGTTCAGCGCGGGTACACGGGGCGGCGATGGGGGCCACAACGGCGGCGCCGGCGGGTTGTTCAGCATGATGTCCGAGGCGTTGGGCGGTCAGATCAATAGCGCTGGAAACGGTGTGGCTGGCACAGGTGGCAGTGCTCACGCCGGCGATGGTGGATAGACTCCTGTGATCCTGCGATTAACTCCGGTGGCGGTTTGTGTTCCGGCAGAAACCGGCCTTGATGCGACGGGTTCAGCCGTGCGGTAGCTTCCTGCACCGGAGGGGTCTGTCATGGACGAACCGATCAAGATCGCTATCGTCGGCAGCGGCTACGGGAGGAAGGTGGCCCTGCCCGTCTACGCCAAGCTGGCGGAATTCGAACCCGTGGCCGTGTGGTCGCGGCAGCCGCAGCGAGCCCGGGAGCTGGCTGAGAAGGCGGGCATAGGTCTCGGTACCGCCGATTTCGATGAGCTGCTATCGGTGCCGGGGCTCGAGGCTGTGCACATCGCCACCCCCGTGACGACGCACATCCAGTTCGCCGTCGCCGCGGCTGCGCGGGGACTGCATGTGATGTGCGAGAAGCCTTTGGCCGACAGCCTCGAGGATGCTCGCCACATCGTGGCTGCCATCCGGACGGCCGGGGTGGTCGGCGTGGTCAATTACGGGCGACGGATGCAGCAGACCCGCCAGCGGGTCATCGAACGCGCACGGGAAATCGTGGGACGACCCCGCATGGCATCAGTTTCACTCGTCTCCTCGGATCATGCCGACCCGGACTCACGTCCCTACACCTGGGTGCATGATGCCCGGCTCGGCGGTGGACGGCTCCAGGGATACGGGGTGCACGACCTCGATCTCCTGCTGGAGATCTTCCCTGATGTTGAGGCCGTGGCCGCCGCCACTGAGGTCGGCGTGCCCGTCCGTAGGACCGAGGACGGGGAGCTATGGCGGGTAACGGCCGAGGACTCCTACGCGCTGCTCCTGAGGTTCCGCGGCGGGGGGCTCGGGGTGGTGACCCTGGTGGCTACCGCCCGGCACGGACGTGGCGACGTCATCGAGATCTACGGAGACGAGGGAACCGTACAGCTCGACGATGACCAGCGGGTCTGGTCAGGGCGCACCGGTGAGGAGCTGCGCAGTGAAGGTCCGCTTGACGGCAGCTCGACCGAGGCCTTCACGCGGGTGGCCCGAAACTTCTGGGCGGCGATCCGGAATGGGGCAGCGCCCGAGCCATCGCTGGAGGAGGGGTTGCGTGTACAGGCCGTTTTCGATGCCCTTCGGACGGCTGACATTGAGCGTCGATGGGTAAGGCCCGAGCCAGTCACGTCCTAGCGGCTGCGAGCGTGGGCACCAGCGAGCGCTGTCTCGCGGACCTGGGCCCGGGAAGATCGTGAAGTACTTGCTCGCCAACTGGAAGATGCACACCACCGTCGAGCAGGCAGTCGCCCTGGTCGAGGAGATACAGCAAGGGCTGCGGGAGCGAGTGGCCCGAGGGCAGCAACTGCCCAGCGTGATCGTCTGCCCGCCATTTGTGTCGCTGATGGCCCTGCGGGCGGTGGCTGACGAGCACCTCGTGCGCCTCGGTGCACAAAACTGCCACTGGGAGAAGGAAGGCCCGTACACCGGGGAGATTTCACCGTCCATGCTGACCGGACTGGCACGGTACGTGCTCGTCGGGCACAGCGAGCGACGCGCCGCCGGCGAGTCGGACGAGCAGATCGCCCGCAAGGTCGCAGCAGTTGCTAGGGCAGGTCTGACTCCCATCCTGTTCGTCGGGGAGGACAAGCCCGGAGCCGGTGCGCGCCTGCAGACCGAGCATCGGTTGAGACAGGGCATTTCGTGCATCGACGTCCGCCGGCAGCTTGTGCTCGTTGTCTACGAACCTGCCTGGGCGATCGGCGCGGACCGTGCCGCCGATGCCGACTACGTCCGGGAGATGGCCATAGCGATCAAGGACTTGCTGCGCCAGCTTGGGATGGTCGGCCCCCAGGTTCTCTACGGCGGGACGGTGACGAAGGAGAACATCAAGCAGTTCTGCCGGCTTGACGCGCTCGACGGCGTAGGCGCGACCCGAGCCAGCCTCAATCCTCAGGGTTTCTTGGCGATGATCGACCGGATAACCTGCTGCCGCTAACCGCGGAGGCTACGGCAACTGTGTTCCGGTGCATCACTGCATTCATCCCTAGCGGACAGCCGCCTCCATACATTCCACGCCGTTTGGTCCGACCGTTGCTGCATGTGGAGCGCCAGCCGGAATATCGACGCGCCGGCCAGGATGGAGCACGACGTCGCCATCCTTCAGATGGAACGTCACTTCCCCTTTCACGCAGTACAGGACCTTGTCGTAATCATGCGAATGTTCATGGTAGGAGTAGTTCGCACTATTGCTCCACGAGTGGGGTGACAATCCCTCGTCCGCAAATGCTTTCTTTATCTCCTCGCGTCTCATCCCAGCAGCATAGGACTTCACTTCGCCGGGGCGCAGGTTCCCCGGAACGACCGCCACCGCAACACAACAAGCCGAGCACTGGGCGCTTAGCGCCCGCGTCCAGTCTTGCCTTGCAACCGGTCGATGAGCTCAGACGCTTGAGCCTTGGTCAGATCCGCTGGGACGTCCTCCCCGGCCTCTCGAGCCAGCGTCTCGAGGTAGCTACGCTGCGGTCCAGTCATCGGCTCGTCACCGGTGACCCAGTCTTGAGGGTCCTTCTCAGGTGAGCCCAGGGACGTGTCAGCCATGCCAGCGCCATACCCGTCCGTATCTCGCACCAAACAGGGCAGCCGAACCGCGGGCGTCAGCTCGTGCGACGCTTCACCACGTGTCCGGATCCGGCCGGTGCACCTGGTAAAGATCCATCCATCGGTGTGCCGAGGCGGCGCAGGCGGTTCTCCACGCTTGCCGGCAATGACCTCCGACTCGCCCTGGGGTACACATCGGCGGTGTCGATGAAGTTATTCCGGCATTCAGCGCAAGAGATGGATGCCATAGAGGCGTCGTGATCCGGTTCGTCCCACGCACGGAACATCATCGTCCAAGTACAGCGGGCTGACCTGCATACCGGTGCATCGAACGTGCGTAATCCTCTCGACCGCACGAGGCGAACATCACGCTGTAAACAACTCTGGCTATTTCGCCTGGTCATAGCGCCGATAAATTGCAAGAGTACATGCATCGATACCGTACTGCTCGCTCAGGTGATATAAGTCGCCGGATCCGCACCTGCACTTGCATGTGCAGGCAGCCTCTGCGACCGTACGTCTGGTGTGTCGGTTTACGTTCAAGAGGAGTCCGACAGTGGCAGAGCTAGGTCGGCGTAGCATCATTAATGCGCCACATGGGACACTCGCCGGTTACCGGATGGGATGCCGTTGCCTGTGGTGCCAAGCGGCGTGCCAGGCACACCTCGAACCCATTGATCTAAAACACGAGGGACAAAAAATCTCAGCACCGCAGCAGGGACCTCGCACCATTTAGTGGACGACAAGTAGACTTCCTTCATTCGCCGACCAGCGAAGCGGGTGCGCACCTTTTTACTCAGTTAGCCGCTCGAGCCGACAAAATGAAGGTCGATGACGTTACCCGCAGCAAAACCCTGACGCCTTTGACACCTGGCGCTCCTTCCTTCGCTCGATCCCAGGACACGGATTGGTGTTCGGCAAGCGACGGCACGCCAGTGCCGTGCCCCACCCGTGCAGCCACATGCAGACCCTTCCTAAAGGGCGATTAGCCAACATGGCGTCAAAGCGGTCATAACACGCAAACCGGCAAGTCAAGATAGGCGCCCCTCATTAGTTCGTGCATCGGTACACGACGGCTAGCGGATATCTTATTAACTGGCAATTCCACTTGCGGTAGCGTCAGATTACTGGAACGGTAACTACTCCACCGTCCAACCAACTATCCGGCGTAGGGAGATGCATCGTGGGGTCTTTACGCACACAGGCGAGAAAGATCCTCCACGCTCGGCACTCACCGACGGCCGAGCGGGCCCGCCATGACCCGGGCATGATCGAGGATGGTCGGCGGTCGAGGATCGTCGCGGCATCTGCGTTGGGTGTCAGCGGCGAGGTGGTCCTGCCCACCAAGGTGGAACGGCTGCTGCAGGATGTGGTCGCCGACGGCTTCATCCTGTATTGCTGCGGTCCGCGGGACGAACCGCGTGCTCTGGTCGCGTCCTACTCCTGGGATGGTTACCTGGATTTGCTCACCATCCGGCGCTTCGACCGCATCATCACCGCCCGGGTTCCCGACCCCAAGGACGACCGGGTTGACGTGTTTGCCCCACCGGTCGTGGTATGGGCATATGAGGGCCCGCCAGAGCCGGCGCTGCGGGCATTACTCAACTTGCTCCCTCCTGATCATCCCCACGCTCCCACCAATCCCTATCTCGCACCACCCGGCTTGCAGATCCCTCGCGCTGAGCAACGTCCGTTGACCATGCAGCTTCCCCCGCCAGGACGCGCCGGCCATCGCGCCGCACGCCTCACCGCCCGGATGGCAGAAACACCGTCGAAACACGTATCGCAGGCGTGGCAGCATCACTTGCCATGATCGATCTCCCGAGCACCGGGGAGTGAGCGTCTTCGAAGGCCCACCTGAAATTGTTCTGATATCGGGCGTCTCACGCAGCGGGGCCGTGCCGTGAAGATCAATAATCTTGCTCACCGTCGCTCACAGGATTATCGCAGCTTACACACGGCCTAAAGCTGCCCAACAAGCCAAGTGCTCGCGGAGCGCCTTCAGTCTGCGGCAAGAAGCTTGCCCTTGGGGCAGTCCGAGTGATCCCCCTGCGCCGATGGTTCATCCTATAGGTGTTCCAAGGTTGTCTTCCGACTCAACGGCAACTTATCCTGGAACGCGCGGTCGGGGCAGCACAACGGAGAGGGGTCGGGCATTTGCGTGGCAGCTGGGCTGCCCCGTTTCTCATCGAGGACACGAGATTAACGAGATTAACTTGGGCCGCAGGGCTGGGTCCTCGCGCATCTCCGCAATCGAATCCGCCGAATTGCATTTTCGATTAGTTTTCCACGGAGGTCAGGCCGGGGGATCGATGAATTCTTTCTGGGTACAGTCCAACAGGTTTCTGATAGGTGTTACAGGAAGCGCCGCAACTCTCGTCGGCGTCTTGACTATCCTGGTCATTCATCAACAGCAAGACCAGAGAACAACCGTCGCGATACCCACCGCAAGCGTTCGTGCTGGCGCGGGTGAAATACCCAGTCCGAACGTGGTGCCTCATCCCGACCCGGTTACCACTGGCGACCCTGCCAACGCACTGGTCGGGTCGGCCTCTCACCCACCGCAGCTGGCAACCGCACCGCAGGTGGCCACAATTCCCGTCACCCCAGCCCTTGCTGCGCCGGCGCCTCAGATCACTGCCCCTCAGCCAGCACCGGCTCCCCGGAAACTGCTCAATGCGAAAACATTGCCCCATCGCCGAGTCGCTCCGGCGCCAGCATTGCCCCCGGTACCGCCGCCGCCACAAACCAATCCCGCCAGATCGGCTACTCCGGTGAAGCCAGGCGCACCACCGGAGCTGTCTTAACGAATCGAACGGCTTATAGCCTGAATGGTGCGGCGTCGATGATCGACGAGGTGGGTCATGGGTGACGTCACAACTTACCCATGACCGGCCCCTCAAGCGGCCGATGCGTAGCAGGGACACTGCCTTCACTCAGCCGATTGCTCCAAGCGGACGGGCGATTTCACTAAAATCCGTGTAGAAGCGTTCACATACGAGTTGCTCCCCTCCGAACTCGTATAGGCCACCCCGCGCGTGTTAAATAATTTGCCCGCCGAAGGAATCCCGACAGTCCGCATACTGGGTCGGCGTCAAACGAACCTCGACAAAACGTGGTCGTCGCCATGCCTCAAGGGTCCAGCTTCTAGATGGAAATCAGGACAGGCGGTGTTCGGGGCCGGACAGGCCGGTGATCTCCTTGTGATCCCCTTGAGTATGCCGTGGTCTCGGCTTGGCCTGCCTGAGCCGGGGGGCATGAGGTCACTTCTGGTGACTGCGGGGCTCCCTGTGAGCACGGGGCGTGAGCGGCGGGCACGGCGCATCCACGAGGCGTTCATCCTTGTGTGCATCTCGGGTGTGGGGACGGTCCAGGTTGGTACTCCGAGGTTCGTGCCAGGGCAGTGCTGTTCGTGCCCTCAGCCGTCCAGTATGCGACCGGAAGGAAGCCTGTCTGATGTTTTTGCACAACCCGAAAATGATGTACACGGTGCGGGTCGACCAACCGAACCCCGCTTTCGCCAAGATGCTGCTGGAGCAGTTTGGCGGCCCCAACGGCGAACTCGCCGCGGCGATGCGGTACTTCACTCAGGGGTGGAACGAACCCGATGGTCCACGCCGCAGCATGTTGCTCGACATCGCCACCGAGGAGCTGTCCCACCTCGAGATGGTCGCGCAGACCCTTTCCATGCTGCTCAAGGGATCCCCGTCGCAGCTTGTCGATCAGGTTGAGGGGTCTTACCTCGGTGAGCTGCTGGACGGCAAGATGCCCGACTACCTCACCCTGGCGCTCAACAGTGGACCCAACGTGCTCGGGGGCGGAGGCCCACGACTGACCGACTCGATGGGTACTCCGTGGACTGCCGCCTACATCGACACGCTTGGCCAGCCGGTGGCTGACCTGCATTCCGACATCGCCGCAGAGGCGCGTGCGAAAATCGTTTACGAGCGGCTGATCAAGCAGTGTGACGATGCCGGGTGCAAGGACACGTTGACCTTCCTTATGACCCGGGAGATTGCCCACCAAAAGATGTTCCAGGCCGCGCTGGACGCGATCGTGGAGAATTTCCCGCCCGGTACCCTGCCCGGCAACCAGGAGCTAGGTCACGCTTACATCGCCGACTCGGGTGACTTCAGTGGCGACGGTAATGCCGATGGCTTTGAGCTGTCCCAAGCTAACAGCGATTGGGGCTTTGAACTCGACACACATCCTGTCACCCACGCCGCCAAACAACAGGTCGGACCTCCACCAGCGAACTAGCTAGAACGAGTTTCGTTTCAGCAACACCGCTGGTATTGCAATGATGGGACCGGAGTGTGGGGGTGCCAGGCAGCTGGCTCCCCCACACCTCAAGGTCAGTCCTGTGCGCAGTCAACCAGGATTCCTTCGACCCCGACAGATGATCGGTGGATCATTGACGACGGCGTACAAGCGCGAGGCACCCACTTCGGGCGCAGCACAGACGGCATCACGTCTTCGTTCCCACGCCGGCATAAACGCTGGGCCCCGCACCCTGCGCGTTATTTAGCGCAAGCGGATCATACATGGAAGCTCATGCGAAACGCAGTTTGAAGAAGTGGAGCGCTCGGACGGCGTTGAACGCTGTGGCGTAGGTGCGCTGGGGTCTGCGGTAGTCGCTGTGCATGCACCGCCACGTCTTGAAGTGAGAGATTGCGCGTTCGATCACATAACGAATTTTGTGGACCGTGGTGTTGAATTCCTTTTGCCAATCCAGTAGTTCACCGCCAGCGGGCTTGCGAAAGGGGGTGGTGATGCCCGTTCCGAGGTAACCCTTATCGCCGATGGCGTTGTCGTCACCGAGAAGTTCGCTTAGCCCGGTGGCGTGAATTGCTTTGGCGTCGTGAGTGCTGCCAGGCAGTGGGTCCGAGATGTGCATCAGGTGCCCGAAGAGATCGCAGACGAACTGGTGGGCGTGGCCTGTGGTCTTGTGCTTGCCCGAATAAAGCTCGGGTGCATCAGCCCACGACCAGCACGGACACAGTGATCCGTCGACTATGGCGACTCGACCCTCGATCTCCTCGGGTAACTCGGGGACAAACTCATCGAGTGCTTCGGCGATGATTTCCTCGAGATCGCTGATCGCTCTGGAGATCGTGGATTGGTCAACGAACAGCAGTTCAGCGATCAATTCTTGTGTGATGTTGGTGCGGAAGTACATGACCACGGCTTTGACGGCCTGGTGTAGCGTCAGTCCCCGTGGTCGGCCTCGTCCGTAATCCCAAACGATGCGCTCTCCGACACGGTCAACGAGTTCGTCGAATTGCTCGGAAGTGAGTCCCGTAGTAGCCTGGCCGGGCAATGGTCCCTCCGGGGATGAAGGCTATTGGCGTGGCCTTCAAATTCTCTCGTTGGGATCATTGCCCTATGGGTTACGACACGCGAGAACGCGAAACTCTTTCAAGGCTCTTTCGCATAAGCCTCATGCTTACAAAATCGCCAGGATTTAACACCTTTGACCACCAAGGTAAAACCTAACGTTAGCGGTCCAGCAAGAATAATGACCCGAGCCTCGTACGGGCTGGGCACTTTTGTCAATCTGATGGGTAGGATACCGACAGGGAACCTGTCGACCGACCTCTCGCATGAGGAATGATCGCACCTCCTGTCATCCATCTCATCAAGCGGCGGACAACCACTGCCGACCAGCAGGTAACCACCCCACCACGACAACTCGCACCGGAGAGACATTGCTCTATTCGGGTGAAAAATTCGCAGCGTGTATCAAGTAAGCGACTGTGTGCTCTTCCAGGACAGCAGTATACGCGGCGACTAAGCACCGGATGCATCACCCTCTTTTGGTCAGCAAAAAAGGATTGCGCGGCCACCGCCGCGCAAGGCACCGCACGGATTATCACAGTTTTGGATCAATCGGTCGACGCGTTGCAAACGCAGCGCGGCCACGGTCAGCGCTCGCTCGTTTCGGGCGGAAAGAAGGAGCCATGTCGAAGCGTATCGTGGTGTGTTGCGACGGCACCTGGAACACTCCAGACCAGTTGGCGCCGACGAATGTCAGCAAGGTTGCGCAAGCGATCGCGCCGACAGACCCCTTTGGCCGAGAGCAGCGGACGTTCTACCACAGGGGCGTCGGAACCAACCGTTGGGATCGTATCCTTGGGGGCGGCTTCGGCTTCGGACTATCGCGGAACGTACGGGACGCCTATCGCTTCCTGGTGCAGAACTTCGAGCCAGGAGACGAGGTCTTCTTCTTTGGGTTTAGTCGTGGCGCGTTCACCGCGCGCAGTACAGTAGGCCTCATCCGAAACTGCGGGATCTTGCGCCGAAAGCATGCCGATCTGGTCGATAAGGCGTATGCGTTCTACCGCAGCCGGAAAAGCACTACGCACCCGCGGAGCATGGAGGCGCAACTTTTCAGACGCTCCTATTCTCATGAAACGAACATCCGCTTCATTGGCGTTTGGGACACCGTGGGCGCCCTTGGAATCCCGCTGAGCGGGCTACGCCTAGTCAACCTGATCAACCGCCGATGGCAGTTCCACGACACGGCCTTGAGCGCAATCGTCGACGCCGCTTTCCATGCGCTGGCCATCGACGAGAAGCGAGCGCCGTTCCAGCCAGCAATCTGGGCCCCGCCTGCGACGAAGGCGGCTCACCAGCGACTCGAGCAGGTCTGGTTTTCCGGTGTCCATTCCGATGTCGGCGGAGGTTATCAGGATCCCGCCCTAGCCGAGATTGCACTGGTTTGGATGGTCGATCGAGCGCGTGACTGCGGCCTGGCCTTCGACCCCAACGCATTCCTCCCGCTTCCGCCCAGCGGCGCCGAGAAACTCCAACTTACGTACAGGTATGTCGACCCCAAAGCCCTTGGGCACATACACGAGTCACGAAAAGGTTTCTACCGGCTGTCCCGACCATTCGTCCGAAAGCTCGGTGACACGGACCGGGACCACGAGTACGTCGCCTCGACTGCAATTGAGCGGCAGCAGCAGATGCAAGCGTACACATCACCAGGCCTCGTCACCTACCTCCGCGGACCCCACCAGGTCATGAAGGTCTGCGCCGCAGGCAAAGACGAGCGAGGACATATGCACCCTCATGATGCTCGGAATCTCCGACTCTACAGCGGCGTGGCAGAAACAAAATTGGGTTGACGTTAACGCGCGTGACCCCGCCCATCGCTGCGACAAACGACTAGAGCGCATCCACACGGATCCGACAGCCGTCGCCCGTGGCATCCACACCGGTGCCGCCGGCAGCTAAACCGCGGCTGGCACGACCAAGCTTGGATAACCTCATTCATTTTCGCACTGACGAGAGCACTCGTACGTGGTCTGCTGACGGCAAGCTGACGATGATCATGTTAAGCAACTGCGAGTTCAATAAAGAGGTCGTTAAAGGGTCGTCAAAGGGGTCGTTGTCATCAAGAGTGCAGTCCTAGCACTTCTCGTGGATTGCGCTGACGCGGAGCGGTCAGTAACTGGCTGGTCCGCACCGCATGACCCTTGCGGAAGCTGCCGTCCAGTGCGCGGGGGTGCTACTGCGGCGTGAACTGAGTGCTGCAGACTTGTCCTGAGTTGGTCGATACATCTACCCAGACGGGGTGACCAGGTATCGACGGGCTGATGGAGAAAGTGATGACTGCCGTGCCAGCGCTGTCCGCAACGATGGTAAAGGAGCGCGTTCTGGTCGGATAATGGACCACCAGATTGACACCTGCTCCACGAGTCGTATGCACAGTGATGGTCTCTTCGGTGTCCCGCCTGGGCATGGCGTTGCGCGGCGACGCTGCGCAGGGCACCGGTGGGGCTGGCGAAGCAGACGGCACAGCAAGCAGTACAGCCGGCACGGTCGGCGACTGAAATTCGATCGTGTCCAAAGACGCCCCAGCCGGGCCTTGAGCACTAACAGGGAAGGTGACCGACCTAGGGATTCTAGCCGGTGCCGCGTTACCGCCGACGCCGAGCTGGGTAGCGACCGTCCACACACCAACAAGCAACAAGGCGGTGGAACTTTTGTGGAACACAGTTACCCAACCTACCGCATCTTTGTGGGCCCGGGCGTGCGTCATAGAGCTGCTATCTGTGGCATGCCATCCTCAGACCCGTAGTGCGAGCGCTCCCCGCGCGTAGTTGTTATTCGGATCGCTGCAAGCACGAGCAACCCGAATTCTGTTTTTACTAGAGTGTGTTGACGGCAGGGCTACTTGTCGGCTACTCACACCGCTAAGCCACTCTTCGTGCATATGCCACGTTTCACTAGTGGCATGGTGACGATCCGTGTTGCACAATACCGCCTTACCAACCGCGTTGAGCTTTGGTGTTGCCTTAGCTCGCCGCGCGAGGGTATCCGGAGCCATCACCGGTGTGATGCGTTGCGATGGCCTGATGGCAGCGCAGTGGCGCGCCTTGGGCAAAGGCGCTTGACCGCCTCCAACGCGTCGGTCAATCCCGGCAGACCACCTCAGCACCTCGTTGGGGTTCCACTCAAGTCAGACAGAGGCAAGCCCACTTGATCAGTCATGGTCCCGCTCCAGCCGTCTCACCACAGCCGCCCACCCACCAAGACAGCTACCCGCTACGAGAGGTTTAGTGCCAGACTCGATGGTTGACTTCGGTGGTGTTGGCGGAGGTGTGACGGTAGTAGGTGGCTTCGAGCTCGGCAGGTGTTTAGCCTGTGCTTGTCCTGATTTCCCGATGTATCAGGGTTATCTGAGGTCAAAGGCTCGGTGTGGATTCGGTCGTCGGCGGGGATCGAATGGTGCAGGCTGATCCGTTGGTGCTACGTCGCCGACATCGTTGGTCAATACTGGCTGAGCTGTTGGAGCAGTCGTGATTGAGTCGTCGTTCGTCGTGGAACCGTGGGCCGTGCGGGAGTCCGAGCTGGATATCGCCGCATTGGGACGGACAGAGTCGGTTTTCGCGCTAGCCAATGGGCACCTTGGGCTTCGCGGCAACCTCGATGAAGGCGACCCCCATGCGCTGCCGGGCAGCTATCTGAATTCCTTTTATGAGTTGCGGCCCCTGCCGTACCCCGAGGGAGGATATGGCTATCCCGAATCCGGTCAGACCATCATTAATGTGACCAACGGCAAGCTGATTCGTCTGCTGGTCGATGACGAGCCGTTGGATGTGCGCTACGGGCAGCTACGCGCCCACGAACGGGTGCTCGACCTACGAGCCGGCACCTTGACTCGCCGCATGGAGTGGATCTCACCCGCCGGCAAGGCGGTGCGGGTGCACTCCCAGCGGCTGGTTTCGCTGGTGCAACGAGCCGTGGCTGGGATCAACTATGAGGTGGAACCGGTCGATACGCCGGTGCTGCTGGTCCTACAGTCGGAACTATTCGCGAATGAGCAACTGCCCCCTAGCACCGATGATCCGCGAGTGGCGGCGGCGCTGTCCGAACCACTGATCGCTCAGGGACACCGAGTCAGCGGCACCAGCGCCACCCTGCTGCACAGCACCCGCCACTCCCGGTTGCGGATGGCCGCGGCGATGGACCACGAAGTGATGGGGCCACCGCGCACGAAGTTCCAGTCTTCGGCGACCGAGCACGTCGCACGGACGACAGTGATCTGCCGGCTGGAACCTGGCCAGCGGCTACGGGTGGTGAAATACCTGGCCTACGGCTGGTCCTCCCGGCGGTCATTTCCGGCGCTCAATGATCAGGTGCAGGCAGCGCTGGCGGCGGCCCGATATACCGGCTGGGATGGCCTAGCCAGCGAGCAGCGCCGCTACCTCGATGAGTTTTGGGGCGCCGCCGACGTCGAGATAGAAGGCAACTCGCGACTGCAGCAGGCGATTCGATTCGCGCTGTTTCACGTGTTGCAGGCCGGCGCGCGAGCCGAGCGACGGGGGATTGCGGCCAAGGGCCTGACCGGCCCGGGATATGACGGCCATACCTTCTGGAACACCGAGACATTTGTGCTGCCCGTGCTCATGCACACAGTGCCCAATGCGGCCGCTGACGCGCTGCGCTGGCGCCAGCAAATCCTTCCCCTGGCCATCGAGCGTGCTGAGCAGCTGGGCCTAGCCGGTGCCGCCTTTCCGTGGCGGACTATTCACGGTCAGGAATGCTCCGGCTACTGGCCGGCCAGCACCGCAGCCTTCCACATCAACGCCGACATCGCCGACGCCGCGATCCGTCACGTCACCGCGACTGGCGACACCGAGTTCGAGCGCGATGTTGCGTTGGAGCTGCTGGTGCAGACCGCCCGGTTGTGGCGCTCGCTGGGTCAGCACAACCTGGAAGGCAACTTCCGCATTGACGGCGTCACCGGGCCAGACGAGTACAGCGCACTGGCCGACAACAACGTTTACACCAACCTCATGGCGCAGCGGAATCTGCGCGCCGCCGCCGACGCAGTCGGGCGACACCAGCACCAGGCAGCTGCCTTGGGCGTCGACGCTGAAGAGGCCGCATCCTGGCGTGACGCGGCTGCCCGGATGGTCGTGCCCTATGACGCCAAGCTCGGTGTACACCCGCAGGCGGAAGGCTTTACTGAACACGCATTCTGGGATTTCGCCGGCACAACGCCGGAACAATACCCGCTACTGCTGCACTTTCCCTATTTCGATCTCTATCGCAAGCAGGTGGTCAAACAGGCCGACCTGGTACTGGCTATGCACCTGTGCCCCGAGGCGTTCACCGCTGAACAAAAGGCCCGTAACTTCGCTTACTACGAGCGGATGACCGTTCGCGACTCCTCGCTGTCAGCAGCCACCCAAGCAGTGCTAGCGGCCGAAACCGGCCACCTAGATCTCGCCTATGACTACCTCTGCGAGACCGTCCTGATGGATCTGGCCGATCTGGCGCACAACACGCGCGACGGCTTGCACATCGCGTCCCTGGCCGGGGCCTGGTCAGCAGTCGTCGCCGGGTTCGGCGGGCTGCGTCACCTCGACGATGGCAGCCTCGCGTTTGCACCTCGGCTCCCGGAAGCGCTGACCAGAATCACCTTCCGGCTACGCTGGCGCGGACAACGACTGCGGATACAGATCAGCCCTGGGCAAGCGCTGTACCACCTACTCGACGGCAGCGAACTGCAGCTCAAACACCACGGGCAGTCGGTCACGGTCACTTCCAACTCGCCAGCCGTTGTCCCTATCCCCCCGACCCCATCCACCGATCATGTCACCCAACCTTTAGGGCGGGAACCACTTCGCCACCGGCTGCCTGCTGATGCAGCCGGTTAACCCAGCACCAGGTCGGTGGTACAACCCCGCTCACTCCCAGAGTCGCAGGAATTAATCATTCATCCCAAACCGACGACGGCGCTGGTTGCGGTACCAATCGTGAGTGCCGCACTGGCCACAGTGCCGCCAGGACCCAATTGTAGAGCGACCCGCAGGCGTCGATATCGGCCGCATATTCTGGACCACCGCCGAGGACGTTTGGGCTGTCCATGGCCGTTGATGTAGCGATTGATGTAGGCCTGGGTTTGCTCCGGGTCTGCCAACGCTATGGCTGGTGTTGTCGCTGTCGGAGGCATGCATGCTACGCACGGCGATGCGTGGCAAGCCTTGGTGTGGTGCGTATCGCTGAATTTCCCGGTGTACACCTGACAGCCAACGGGTTGATGCATAGGATCACAACAACCCAATCCCGCCTTGACCACTTTGGCCGCGCAGCGTGTGATCGCTCACGTGGTGATCGCCGATGCTCCATGTTGGGCGTCCTGCGCATCAAAGCCAGGAGGAGCTGCGATGAAGCTGGAGATCGTGCACGTACCGGGCTGCCCGCATGTGGCGCTGCTGGAGCAACGGCTAGACCAGGTGCTAGCCGACCATCCTCGGCTGGTCGAGCGGGCTTACCGGGTGGTCGACGATCTGGCGTCGGCGGAGGCGGTGGGCATGACCGGGTCGCCAACCCTGCTGGTGGACGGTGTTGACCCGTTCGCCGAGACAGGGCTTGCGCCGGGCGTGTCGTGCCGGTTGTACCGAGACGAGGGCGGCCAGGTGCACGGAGCGCCCACGGTCGAGGCGTTGCGCCACGGCTTGGGCCTGAACAGATCAGCTTGACACCGCCAGCACAACCGAGGACTGCTGCGCCGCCGCCACCGATGAGTCGTTTCCCAATCGGCTCGGGCTGAGGTCAAGTGGAGGTTCTATAAATCCAGATGCACCCAATACCGCAGCATGGTCGGACGCGGAGTGCCTTGACGCGGTGATCTCCAGGAGGCGTCCTAGTGCACGGGGCCGGAGCTGCCCAGGCTGCGGGCCCGCGGCAACCACAACCTGCAGATGGGCATGCCGGTGCGCCAGACATCGCCGGGCTGGATCGCGAGCTGCTGCGCGGCTACCAGCGGCATCTGGCTCGCACCGGTAGATTTATTTGTATAGGCTCAAGAACTAGAGTCCTCTTGACGAGCTGTGGCGTATTTCGAAATTTTCCTGGAACTTGCCACACCCCTGCGCGGATCAGCGATGCTGGTACCGGCTCGGCAAGCGCCAGGGCAGAAGAGTTGCCAGCGAGTGGAAAGCAGAAGCGGTAAAGCGAACCAAGACCGCGGCGAGTGGGCACGATGGAAAGCGCATCGGCCTGCGTCGGTATCGCTGTCACCGCGCCTGTTTGCGCCGCGACAAGTTGGGTACATTGGGATGCGCAACAAGCTAAAGCGATACCGAGGAAGTGGATTAACCATGGCGCGGAAAACCATCGTCACGCTGGTCGACGATCTGACTGGTGAGGCGGCTGAGAGCATCAGCACCGTTGAGTTCGCGCTTGATGGCAGGGCCTACGAGCTCGATCTGACTGACGAAAACAGCGCGAAGCTGCATGATGCGCTGGCCCCCTATGTCAACGTAGCTCGAAAACTGGGTGGGCGCCGACGCAGCGGGGCCCACCCAGGCCGAGGCGTCACAAGCACCAGGCGCGGCCCTGGCTACAACCGCCAGACGCTGAAGTCGATCCGCGAGTGGGCCAAGAAAAACGGCTACAACGTCAGAGATCGCGGGCGGCTACCCGCGGAGGTGGTGCAGGCGTGGGAGACCGCTGGAGGTAGGTAGGCCTCGGGCATAACTCACGGCCGTCCTATGGCAGGCGGGTACAGGTCATGGCCACCGCGTGGTTGCGGGTACCCAATCGGTCGGACAGGTTGAGGTGGAGCAAAAGGTCAAATACGGCATGGCTTGCTCGCTTTGGTGTCTGCATCCGCGGACGCGCATTTGTTGATCGTGGGCCACGGTCCCCACGAGATCGACTTGGTGCACTGGCCGGTGAGCTGGTACTGCGCGCGACACACACCGCCCGATGCTGGTTAGTCCTGTGTCTGGGCGCCGCAAGGAGTAGATGCACTGACAAAGTGTTGGCCTCCGAGAGCAGCTGTGATCAGGCCCCAGCTGGCCGCGGTAACGTGGTTCGAAGACTGGTGAGCAGAAGTTAGAGGAGATGAACACACTGTGTTGGGCAAGCTCACTGGACTGGACGCCGGTCGCGCTGAACAACCTGTTGCCCGCCTGATCGGTGCCGCCGCGTTGCTAACCGGCGCGGGACTGCATCTGGTGTTCGTGCCCGGTTATTCCTTACCAGTGCTCGATGGATTGTTCACTGCTTCGGCGGCGGGCATGGTCCTTGGTGCGGTGTTCCTTATCGCGCCGGCCCCACGCCTGGGTTGGCTCATCGGCGGCGTAACCGCGTTTTTGACCTTCCTCGGTTACATCCTCACCCGTACCACGGGGCTACCCGGAGTCCTGACCGCAATCGGCGCCTGGTTCTATCCCCTGGGCATCCCGAGCCTGATCGTTGAAGCGATCACGTTCTGCTTGGCCATCTGGGCCTTGACTGACCGATACGGACTGAACAAAGAACGGCTGTCCGCAGAGCTACGAGCGGTGATCCTACGCCGGTGAACCCGCCAAGCTGGCGCGGCCAGCCGATCGCTGGCTTTGTTCTGTGTCTTCGGCCGGCTTGGTCCCCAGAACGCGACATGGTATGCGCTCTGATGCCGGGCCCGAACCTGAAATGAGTGGAAAATCATTCTGGTCAGCCCTGCCGGCGGGTCAAGGAGCTTAGCGGCGGAGAGCCGGACAAACGGTGGGAGCGCATCGCCGGGGACCGTCGGCAGTGGCGGCGCAGGACATCGTTCGCAGGTTTACATCTTGGTGTCGTATCCGAGGAACTCCTCACGAGTCGAGAATATCGTCGGCGCGATACTCCAGACATTGCACCGGATCTTGCATGTGCATATGCAGCCGAATGCCGTTCCGTCCAGTCTAGTTGACAAACATTTAGCAATCAGCTAGTCTCTCGCGCCCAAGCGCGCGGAAAGAAGACACCGTCTACAAGCCTGATGCTAATTCCATGAATCGTTCTGAATCGGCCGAACAGACGGCTGCAGTTGCCGCTGTACTTGCCCAACTGGGCGTGCGGCCGGCGGAACGGGTGCTCATCATGCTGCCCGACGGTCCCGGCTTCGCCGAGGCATTCGCCGCCGCTATCAAGCACCAAGCGGTGCCACTACCGGTGAATCCGCTGCTTTCTGCCCAGGACATCGCGGCAGCCGCCACCAAGGCGGGCGCCCGACTGTTGGTGGCTTCAGCAGAACAGATCCACACACTCAACGACCTGGGGAGCAAGCCACCGGTCCTGATCAACGGTCCACAGGGTGCCTGGGCGGCCGTGCAAACCCTTGTGCTCGGTAAGTAATAAATCCACCCGATCCCCGGCGGTCCTGCTGCCTCCCACTGAGCCCCGAACCCACAACCGGAGCCACGTGGTGGACTAACGGCATAAGAAAGACGGTTACCGGCAGCGTGACACTCGCTTTAGGCCAGCGATGACGCGTTTGCATGCCAGACGCATTTTTCTCAATGATTCTTAGTCATGTTGAGTTGGACCACAGAACGTCGCATCCGATATTTTGCATCGTCTACTGCAACTTACAGAGGCACCCTAGTCACCTCCCGGATCCATCGAAAATTCGGGCGCCACGCTTGTCCCTAATTCAAGTAAGATCACGCCAGTGACTACTAGAGCCAAGCCGGCAATGGTAGCGATTGTCAGACGCTCGCCGAAGAGAATCGTACCCCCTATCGCCACAATCGCCGTGCCGACGCCGGACCAAATCGCGTACGCAACCCCAACCGGGATGTCACGCAGCGCGAGCGACAGCATATAAAAGGCGAGCGAGTAGGCGACAATGACGATCAACGATGGGAGCAGCTTCATAAATCCATGCGTGTAACGTAGGGCAAGCGTCCCCGCAACTTCTGAGCAGATCGCTACGGACAGGCATAAGTAGCCAGGCACCGAGCCCCTCCCTTGGCCAGACGATCTCGGCGTTTAGCTGCATAGAAACCAGCTGGACGCCGGCATGCAGCCAGTACCAATCTTCCGGGATGGATCACCGGCCTGCACGCGGTACCGCGTAGCTCGACCATCCTGCCGCGGGCCCGGACAGACGCCAGGCTGTCACGGGATCGAAGCCGTCCTCTACTGGCATCGCCGCGGCTGCCCGCGTCATCGTCACCTAGTTAGACCACCAAATGGTCCGAATACCGCTAATCCATCAATGGTCCCAATCTCCCTCCACGCGATCCGCAACCGATTAGATCGACTTCGAGCGCAGGCGGCCAACGTGATATTTATCCGCGTCAGCGGGTCTGGTGCTGGTCGGGACAATAGCGCCTCACCGCCTTCACGATCCCGACCGATGACTCGCGGTCTCCAGCGCGGATTGATCGGGTTCCACGTCCAGAGCTCGTCGCCGTCGATATCCATGCTCAGTAGATCGAATTCAGATGGCACGTGGTACTTAGCAATCAGGAAATTGATGTTGTTGGCGGTTACGAATTCCGGGCCTGTATGGCTGCTGGTACCCGTGTCGTCTGCTGTGCCTGGGGCCAACCGCGCTTGGTCGCGCAGCGTTTCGTTGCCGCCGCCGGTACCAGGTACGATCCCTACTCCCCCAACCTGCTGCCCTGCCCTTCCTTCGATGCCGGAACGGCCTCGCCTACTGCCGGTCAAGCGAGCGACGAAAGCAAATACGCCTGATCAGCCGGAATGCCGGGAGTCGATCAAGGTGCTGACGTATGCCAATGCTGATCTGCTGACTCAGCGGTAGATAAGTGGGTGACCGCTGTTGGCCGGTTGTGACCCTGAGAAGGCACGCGGTCGGTGGCCTACGAACATCCTTGTTTTAGCGGGACAGGAAGGGAAGTCCCTAGATCATGATCGGCGACGGTGCGCGGGTTGCCCAGGAGTGTCGCTAGGCCGCGCCAATACAACGGGACCGGCATGGAGTATTAGGCATGCATTGCTCACCCTCTTTCCTGTATCTCTGCTGAGCCGGAGGACACAGGAGGATATTGGTGATGGCGAGACGGTGGGTGGGGCAGAGTGATGTCATGGCCGAGCAGAGGGAGATCGCGAAGCCGCCCGGCGTGACGGCATCGGTGCGACCCGGAATGGGTGCGACGCCGTACGACGGTGGGGTTACCTTCCGTGTGTGGGCGCCGCATGCGACTGACGTCGGGGTCATGGGCAGGTTCGGCACCGGTGACGGGCAGACTGTGGTTCCGCTGGCTCGCGAGGACAGTGGTCTGTGGTCGGCGGACGTGCCCGGTGCAGGCGAAGGCAGCCTTTATAAGTTTCGCGTCGGCGGCGCTGATCGCGCTGAGCGCAATGATCCGTACGCTCGTGAGCTGACGCAGTCCGGCCAGAACGGCTGGTCGATCGTGCACAGCTCCGACTTCGATTGGGGCACCGCCGACTATCGCACCCCGCCATGGGACGACCTCGTCATCTATGAGCTGCACGTCGGAACGTACAACGATCTGCCCGGCGGTCCGCCTGGCAGCTTTGACAGCGTCGAGGCCCGATTAGACCACCTGGTAGACCTCGGGGTCAGCGCGATCGAGCTGATGCCCTCGATGGAATTCGCCTTCGACTTTTCGTGGGGGTATAACCCTGCGCAGCCGTTTGCCGTCGAGTCAATCTACGGCGGGCCGCGTCGGCTCAAGGCGCTCATCCGGGCCGCGCACGAGCGGGGGCTTGCGGTCATCTGCGACGTCGTCTACAACCACCTCGGCCCCCAAGACCTCGACCTGTGGCGGTTTGATGGCTGGAGCCAGGGATCGGGCGGTGGCATCTACTTCTATAACGACGACCGGCGCCTCACACCCTGGGGTGAAACCCGGCCAGATTACGGCCGCCCCGAGATCCGCGCGTTCTTGACCGACAACGCGCGCATGTGGCTTGAGGAATTCCGCGCCGACGGGCTGCGCTGGGACGCAACGGGTTACATCCGCAACCTAGACGGCGGGAACGCTACCGACCGTGACATCGCCGACGGCTGGCGGCTGATGCAGCAGATCACGGCAGATACCGACGCACGGCAGCCGTGGAAGCTGCACATCGCCGAAGATTTGCAGGGCAACGACTGGGTGACCCGCCGCGTCACCGACAACGGCGCCGGGTTCGACAGCCAATGGGACGGCGCCTTCGTCCACTCAATCCGCGCTGCGCTCACCGCCACCGACGACGCTGCGCGCAGCGTGGCCGCTGTCCGCGATGCGATCACGCACAGCTTCTCCGGTGGTGCGCTGCGCCGCGTTGTTTACACCGAGTCTCACGATGAGGTCGCCAACGGCCACGCCCGGCTGCCGGAGGAAATCAGCCCCGGCCATGCCGGCAACTACTACGCCCGCAAACGCTCGACGCTTGGCGCGGCGCTGGTCTTCACCGCTCCCGGTATTCCCATGATTTTCCAGGGACAAGAAATCCTTGAGGATCAGTGGTGGCGCGATGACGACCCAATCGACTGGACAAAGGCGACGACATACGCCGGCATCCTCGCGCTCTACCGGGACCTGATTGCACTACGCCGGGACCGGCGCGGTACGACGCGGGGACTTCGCGGCAACTGGGTTAACGCCCATCACGTCAACGAGGGCGGCAAGGTTCTGGCCTACCACCGGTGGGATGCGGGCGGCCCCCGCGATGACGTCATCGTGATCGTCAACCTCTCGTGCAACGCCTACCCCAACTACCGTGTTGGGTTGCCACGGGCTGGCCTCTGGCGGCTGCGGTGCAATACTGATTGGGTTGGCTACAGCCCGGACTTCGGTCAGCAAGGCAGCTATGACACGACTACCGGCGGCGGGACATACGACGGTATGCCGTCCAGCGCCACCGTTGCCCTACCGCCGTACACCGCGCTCATCCTGTCTCAAGACGACTGACTCCACACGGTGCTGATGCGTCGGCGCAGGGGCGTCCAACCCTCTGGGCTCATCGCGATCTTGGTCATCGGTGTCGAGATAGTATGTGTACAGGCACGGCGAGCCCAACGGTCCATCGAGCAAAACAACGGTCACTGTCGAGGCGAACAAAGCCAGCAATAAGCCTTTAGCGGTCAGATGGTATAGATCGGTACAACGTTTTAATCCGGCCATACCGGGCCGCTAACATAGTTTCACGTGACGAAGAGCAAAGTTCCCTCTATTGTGAATGCGCCGCGGGTAACTGGCCCGAATATGAGTAGTTGCCCGTAGCTGCGGGTGCGTGCACGTGCATTGGCATAGCGTCCCTGACGACGACAGCGGGGGGCCACCGTGGTGCCCATTCTAGTGGGTACTCAGTTACGCCAGCTGCGTAAAGCCAGTGGTATTACCGCCGAGGTGGCGGGCCATGCGATCAGGGCGTCCCAAACCAAGATCAGCCGTATGGAGCACGGTCGGGTCGGGTTCAAGGCGCGCGAGGTGGCCAATTTGCTTACCTTGTACGGCGTTACTGATCAACGCCAGCGTCAGAAGTTGCTGGCGCTGGCTCGACAGGCCAACGCAGCCGATTGGGCGCATCACTACAGCGATCTATTGCCGAGTTGGGGTGCGACCTACTTGGGCCTGGAGCAAGCCAGTTCGGTGATCCGCACCTATCAACCGCAGCTGGTGCCTGACCTTCTCCAGACCGAGGATGTCGCCCGCGTCCTCCAGGCCTTAAGGCACCCGAGCGAATCGGTACTCGATATCGAGCGTAGAGTCGCTTTGCAGATGACCCGCCAGGAAATCTTGACTGGCTCCGGCGCGCCTCGTTTGTGGGCAGTGATCGATCAGACCGCGCTGTGGCGGCTTATAGGCTATTCGGTACTGCGGGAGCAGCTTCGGCATCTGATCACCATGGCCGAGTTACCACATATCAAATTGCAGGTGCTGCCTGTTTATTCCGGCGAGTATGTGGCCCTCAGCGGTTCCTTGACGATCCTGCGGTTCGCCGATCCTGAGCTGCCGGACGTTGTGTACCGCCAGCAACAAACTACTGCCCTGTATCTCGACCGGGATGAAGACGTGCAGCACTACCGAGCACTGATGGACCACGTATTCGTACTTGCCAAATCACCGAAGGAAACGATCAATTATCTTGAGCGTGTTCCTCGCGAATTTTGAACGCACACAGAGGCGCGCATGTCTTCGCGGCGCCGGATAGATAACGAAGATATCCGGCTCGGGTCTCGGATTCTCATCGTGGGAAGACGGAAGGTGAAGTAGGTATCCCGCCGCACATGGCGGCAATGCTGACGACGGTCAAAAAACTGGTGACGGGGTCGGTCAGCTGCGGCGGCCGGCCGGCGCAGCGTGTTCACCCGATCAGGCTTGAGTGCGACGTACTTACCAGGTGCCGCTCGTTCTCCTATGTTGCGGTCGCTGGTTAAACCCCTGCGGCCGGGAGACGCCGTGGAGGAACCTGTGGGTGGAGCGAAACACCGGTTTGGTCGAGCAGTGGAAATCGTGCACCATTATGGATTGGGCTACACACACCCGACTCAGCCAGAACCGTGCAATGGACACAAGCACACGATTGGATAAGATATAATGACTACATCAGCAGCACAGGACGAGGTCAGGACTGTCGACATCGAGACGGGGGATGCCCCCGTCATGCGGGCCCAAGTGCCGGGGCTAG
>JAJPIR010000328.1 GCA_021324675.1 Actinomycetota bacterium | reverse complement strand
GCTAGAGTCCTGACACGCGTCAGGGCGGGGGGATCGAGTACATCCCGTCAGAGCATGCGGACGTAGCGCAGCTGGTAGCGCATCACCTTGCCAAGGTGAGGGTCGCGGGTTCGAATCCCGTCGTCCGCTCAGTGCGGCCCCCACGCCGGGCCGCCCCAGGGGCGGGTCTGCAGCAGGCCTTTCGCAGGTGACGGGCTCATTGACATCGGCTGCGGAAAGCCTCCGGTAGAAGGCGCGGCGGAGTGGCCGAGTGGCTTAGGCAAGGGCCTGCAAAGCCCTGTACGCGGGTTCGATTCCCGCCTCCGCCTCGGGCGATTAGCTCAGTGGGAGAGCGCTACCTTGACACGGTAGAGGTCACTGGTTCAATCCCAGTATCGCCCACCAGCACAAACACTACTCCCACCCGTGATTCACACGGCCAACGGCAGCAAATCGGAAGCCGTACTCCTCACCTCGCTGCCAGCCTGTGCGGTGCGCCCAGTGCCCGAAGGATGCGGTCTTCGCCATCACTGCGGCGGGTATAGAGGGCCAGGGTGGCAGCGGACCGTTCCTGGCCCATCACTGCCTGCACAACGTTGGCCGGCGCACCATCTCGACCAGCCAGGTGGCATAGGAGTGACGCAAGCCATGGAGCGCAGCGTTAGGTCAACCCGCCCGCTCAAGGGTCGGTTTCCAGATACGAGCCAGAAACAGGGTCCGGTGGAGCGGCGCCCCTACGGTGTTGGGGAAGGCGATTTGTTCGACGCCAAGTGTGTAGCTCGCGAGACGATTAGCATGATCTCGGTTAGCCATCGAGACAGCGGGATGGTACGACGTCCGGCCGCGCTCTTCGGATAGGGCTTGAAGGCGGTGTGCCCACTTCACGGGTACCGTCAGTATCCGATCAGTCATCCTTCACGCTGTCGTTGCTGATATTGCTGCGTCGCTGGACCAGGCAGACGTCACCAAGCTTGTGATCGTCAACAGACGAAGTGATAACGACGTCCTCAGCAACGTTGTCCAAGAATCAACGTCAACGAACGCAGGATGACTCTCTTCCCCCGCTCCGAAAACTGAACAGACGCCCGCCGGACAGCCGGCCTGTTGACCAGCCCACTGGCTCGGCTCGTGCCGGCTGACCGATCCCTAGCGAGCCCTCCATGGCGCTCCGCCTCGTGCCTCGGCATGGTCAAGGGTCAAGTTCACCTGGTTTCGCTATCTAGTTGCACTGCGCTGCAGTCGTGGGGGCCAGTCGCATGCCGCTGGTCAGACAGACAACAACTGACGTCCGATCCGAGATCTCCAACGCGATATTTCGGGCGATGAGAACTTTCGGTACGCTTCGCGACGGTTCCCTACAAAGCACTCATGTCGAGGAGCCCTGCGACTTTTTACGAACCTCCAAAGGGCGACTTACCTGCAGGGTGCGAGTAGGGAGATCTGTAGTTTGTACGGACCGCACCCAAGGCAGCGATCGCTGCGTCGATCGGAATACCAGGTCATTTGGCGAGGTGTTGCCGCGGAACTGCACCGGCTGGTGAGGAAGTCGGTAGTCTCTACGGACCTCCAAAAGGGTGGCTTGCTTGCTGGGCGCGGAAGGGAAATCCGTAGCTTGTACGGACCACATCCAAGGCGGCGATCGCTAAAATATGTGGTCATTGATACGTTCGGAGGAATCAACATCCGACCCTGGGAGTGCCTCCGAGCGCAGGGCGGCTTCGAGCGGGGGTGATACATCAACAACTTGTGGCCCGATTTTTACCTCAACGCACTTCGCCATAATTACCGACTCGAGGGAGGATCATGACTTCACCCGGAGGGCATCAACTTCTTCATAACATTGGAACGAATCGGCAACCTGTGATGATCGTAAACCGGCTCCTCGGTGGCTTTGTATGGAAGTGGGCCGACGCGCAGCTCGGGCACGATTTTAATGCGGTCGACCGTAAGCTCAGGTTATGGCGTATCGTTCTCGATCTTGAGCATGAGGGAACCGGCGTCTACCGTATTGAATGTTACACCGACAAGGAAGACGAAAAACGTTTCTACCTGACGACTTACCCGAACATTCCGGACGGTGGAATACTTTGGCTGGAATGGGCAAATCCGGAAGACGAGAAAGTTCCAGAGGCCGGGAAGCGTGCTGATGAACAGCGCTGGTACATCGTGCCCGCAAGGGAAGGCGGATTCGCCTTTGTGCCATACGTTGCCCCAAGCTATGCCCTCGGGTTCATTGGAATGTTTCCCAATTATACTTGCGTGCGTCCCAACCTGCTCCCCTATTGCGGCTACGTCCCAATACAACATACATGGGAACTCATCGGCGAATGCGAATCAACTAACATTGCCGCACACTGACACTTGGAACAGTGCATCCCTGGCATTAGAAAGTCGACCAATCTGGCATTATAATGATCTCAGCCTCCGGCTCGCCACCCAGGAGACTGGGTCTTCACCCTGCATTCGGTCCCATCGACTAGGAGATTAAACGGACCGTAGCTCAGCCTGATGACGCGCCTCACAAGAAGCATGGAATGACTAACATGAATACGACAAACGGGCATATCAGCTCGGGCCGTCGAAAATGTCGCACCGGACGCCAGTCCAGACGCTGATAAAACGGCTTGGCACCGCAGGTTGCAAAGTGACCAGTTTGAGTTCGACGCGTGATTGCAACCGCGCGTCTCGCTCATCGCGCCGTACGGAGGGTAGGCATGGATAAAAGCCAAATATCGAGTGGTGAGTAAACTACATCCTCGCCGGGTCCTGTGGCTACCGTGATCGAACGCCAACCGCGCAGTGTGGCCCATCCAGTTCGCCTTCGCCGATATGAACGCACACATCAATCACGACCTTCCCTTTGCGGTCGTTGCCACCTGTAAAGAATTTGGGAAAAATCCCGGTAGCCCGCCCGTCCATGCGGGCTATCAGCGCGTAAACGAGCTTCTGACCAAAGTTGAATCCGAAGTGTGACAATCATTTGAGGCGAAACTAGTACACCTGGCGACGAAGGACGTTGAGGCACTCAAACACATTGTTGGCTGCTGGAGCATCACCACTGCCCAAGATTTGGCGTGGAACAACACCGAAATGCTTTGGGCACAGCACAATATGCCTTTTCTTTATAACAAATCGATTGCCTCGCTAGCCCTCGGCGCCACAGGTCGGATGCTGGTGACCCCTGTGGTGCCACCACCCCCGGAGTAAGCAGCAACTCCTCAAGGACCGAGAATCGGTCGACGTTGATCCAGCCATCCCAGACACGGGCTGACGGGGGGCTTGGGAGCGGGAGCGCCGCCTACTTCCATTTTACTTCTGTCAATTACCCAACTTTACCACCCAAGCCGGTATCAACCGGCAGTCACCGTTCGGCGTCCTCCAGGTAATCAGACGTGTCAGGACTATCCGGCAGCAAACGCCACCGTTGACGTCCGTGGTGCTCGGTCCGACAAACGTAGAGTTGTGTTGCAGGGTCCCCGCAGATCACAATTGCCTCTCCTCGTCACGAGAGCTGCGCTTAGAATGGCCGTGAGCCCACTCTTCATGTTACGAAGGCCCCCGCCATATAACATATCCCACTTTCGGCGACTCGCAAAGGGTCCTCCGACCAATTCAAACCCAATGGAACCAAATGGCCATTAAGGAGCAATGCGGGCTTACCGTTATTCGAATCTAGAAAACCGATTGCTTGTCATCGACCTGGCTCGACCTCTTGACAATCCGCCTGAATGCCATTGCCCGTAAGTATTCCTTCGACGCACTCCTCAGTGGAGATGCCGGCGGCACAGAAGCAGCCGTTGACGATCCCGCTGCTTCCCTGTCTAAATTCAGCCGCTTGCTTCGACCGACTTTGGCGAAGGCGCCGTTTCTGGTTCCTCTGGCATGGATATGGGTGGTTTGCTCGGAATCTCAATGAGCACCTGAGTGGACTTCACGACCGCCACAGCCAGTGACCCAGGCTCGAGCCCGAGCTCGCGAGCCGCCTCGGTACTCATCAGCGACACGACACGATGCGGTCCGCACTGCAGTTCGATTTGAGTCATGACGGTATCGGTGATGACGTTGGTGACCAGCCCGACGAAGTGGTTGCGAGCTGAACGGCCGACCCGGGATGTGTCGCGGGTCGGTTGGGCCAGGCTCTGGGCGAAAGTGGCCAACGTTGCGCCGTCAATCACCATACGGCGTGACTGATCACGATCAACGGGGAGCCGTCCGCCATCGATCCATCGCCGCACGGTGTCATCGCTGACCCCGAGCAGTTCGGCGACCTCAGCAATCCGGAACTTCGGCATGGATAGAGAGTAAACCCCGTCCGTAGCACGAACGCGCCCACGCGCCATGGCCGAACTGATCGGGTTGGAACGAAGAGGTCCACAGCTCTGATTCGCATGGCGCAAAGGACTTTCAGGAAGAATCGGTCATCCTCCGATGGTAGGGCGTACCGACGGTGTCGTGGTGGGCCACATGCGCGGATACGGCGTGCTGATCTTGGGCGCTTGGCCCGGTAGCGGGCGACGAGCGGAACCTAGAGCTGCACCGCAACTGTGGCCGAATGACCCTCCATCGCATCAGGTACTCGTCCGCATACTAATGCTTGGCCGCGCAGTCGTTGGCGACTTCTCGGGCTCGGCAAGCGTAGCTTCACAGCTCCTCAACCGGATGACGACCAAAGTCCAGACGCCCGAACGCCCATACTTTTCTATGCCTGCAACCCGAGCAAGAAGATGGGCATCTCCATGGTTAGGCGCACTGATTGCTCTCGCAGGCTTGCCCCCACGCCACTAATTCCCATGCCCTTCGGTCACTGTCCACGCTGGTTCATCGCTCCGCAAGGACGGCGTCGAGAAGTTGTTCATCATGTCCACAATCCGCAGGTCATCACCAATGAAGCGACCAGCCGGATCAGCGGCCAGGGCGCAGTGATAACAGGACGTGAGACATCGCGCAGTATCCTCATGGTCTTGGCCTCAAGCAGCTGCCGAGCGGCGAGGAAGCACCGACGCCGCTTACGACCATAACGAAGAAGATGTCGTATCGGTGGGCAACTGAAAGCGGGTAGGCGAGGTAGGCATCAAGCTTGACCCGCCCGCTCCGCGACGTGCTCACCACCAAGGTAGGATTGCAATCGGCCACGATTCCAGCAGATGATCTCCAGTTTCGCTGAACCATCTCCCTCCATGCCGTGAACGGTGTCGTCGTCGATCAAGTGAATTACCGTGTCCGGACGCCCACTGAGTCGGGGTGCAATATTCGTTTAAAAATGACGGATCGTAGTCCAAACTGACCCAACGGAATGACACTTACCCGGCGGGCAGGATGCTGGTGTACGACAATGTACCAAGGCCGGAACCCCATTCCAGCATACACAGTGTCCTTTCACGCCCAAGTGCGACAATGTCAAGCAAGATGGTTTTGATGAGTTCTCCGTCGAGCGCACTCGTCAGAGCATACGGGCTCAGTTCGACAATGGCTTCATCAGTCATCGTTGCTCTGATCACGCGATGAAGGTTTTTTCAGAATGCGGCCCAAGCTGAACAATGACAGGCTGCAGTACCGCGCGTACCGCCAGGCGAATTGGTAACACGATACATCCGCGTCCCGCCGCATTCGGTCAACGTTGCTGCTGGTCCGATGGTCAAGCCGGTTCGACGCGTCCCGAACGCGCCGTCGATGGCTTCGCCAGTGCTTGCTCTCGCTTTACTGTCGGAACCGAAGGGGCCCTTGTGCGGCACCCAAAGACGGTGGGCTTCCCAGGGTGCACCAGCCTGCGGCATAACCACCGTCTCCATGATCAATAGATGCGGACCAGATTTGGCCTTTGGCCCCCTCCTTGGGGACGATCACTGGATTCCGCCTGGTACCGACATCTTGAAGGAGCCTGCTGTGCGCCGCGCGCTCGACGAACGACAGCACCGTGGCAACGCCGCATATTGCACCCACCAGCACCCATGCGGCGAGCACGGACGCAGTCCTCAATCATGGAGGACTGGCCGGTGGTAACGGTGATGAAACCTGCCGGTGCTCAGTCCTCCAGATCCTGGCTGACCGCTCGATCGCGGTCCAAGTCCTCGTCGTAGACCCGCCAACGGCGACCGCGCTGCGCACGTGACCGCAGCCACCCAGTTATGCAATCGTCACCTCATGAATGGCCTTACGGACGCAAACTGCCTAAAACGGAATTACCGGGCGCGTTTGTCGAGAAGTTGTCAGCCTCCTAGCACCCGCGGCGCTCCGCGGTACGCCTCATTGACGGCAATAAGCTCTAGACGCCACTCACTACCCTGCCGCGTCGCTGGAAGACGTGCTGTCCTTGCCACGCCCCCGCATCGCCTTCTCGACGAGCGGGTCGCCCTTCTCCTTGACTTTCTCGATGAGCGGCTCAGCCTTCTCCATGACCTTCTCGGCAAGCAGCTCAACTTTCTCCCTGGCGTCTTGGGCAAGCTCGTCCGTCTTCCCAAGGACGTTGTCCACAAGCGGCTTGGCATCGTCAAGGGACTGGTCTAGCTGGCTTTTGATCTTGTCGGCCGAAGTCATCTTGTGTACCGCTCCCTTCGTTACTGGTCGAGGATGCGGGAGGTGATTGCCAGCGTAGTGCCCACGCCAGTTCTTAGCACGGTGAACGCGGACTGGTCCCGACTCGGCCCGGCGTTCAGGTGCTCGAGGACGGGCCCAGACAGGAACAATGCAATAGGTTTCGAAATGGCCGCTCCCGCCGCCGCTACGCAATTTTCCGGTTCGTCAACACGGAATTAACACGGAATTAAGAAGTGCGCACAACGATACCCGATCTGCGGCTAAATTCTATCCGGGTCCGCTATGGCACGACCACACTTAACTGTTTACCTGAGCCGCCTGACGTGTATGGCCCGGGAGGCATCTTCCGTACATAGATTCAGTACCGAATCGTGGTCCGGCACAGCGTTGGACACTGGTGGACCGCTACCTCGATGACCTGAGGTCAACCGGTGATCACAACCATGATCAACCGGAGCGCTCACACGTTTGCGAGGAGAACGCATGTTGTTTGATCGTGATCGGCCAACTACAATCAGTGCTCGTGCGCGGATCTCGGGTCAATGACGAATTAGTTCCCCTGCACGAGCCCTTTGAGACAGCACTACGTGGATTCAATCGACGGCAAGTGCTGGAGCACCTGGAATCGGTAGATGGCCGCCTCGCGATAGTCACAGCCGACCGGGACTCGGCGTTAGCTCAGGTCGCTGAGCTGACCAAGGCATTGAATCACCTGCGGGCGGAGAGCGACCTGCTCGGGCACCTACGCCGGGAGGCAGAGAAGGCGACCGCTCAGATGAATCGGATCTTGACCGAGCCGATGGCTCAAGCCGGCGCCCGGATCCAGCGGATCATCGAGTTGGCCGAGGAGGAGGCAGCCGAGCTGAAGTCCCGTGCTCAGGCAGAGATCGCCGCCACGAAGGCGCGTGCTGACCAGGACATCGCCGAGGTGCGGGCGCGCGCTGACGACCAGATCGCCGCGCTACGAGCGTCGGCCAGCCGCGAGGCCAAGTCGCTGATCGAACACGGGAAACGGCAGTGCGAGCAACTCGAGTTGGAATCCGCCGCACGCCGGCAGGCAGCCGAACGGGATTCGATGCAGGCGATCGCAGAGCGTGAGTCTGCGGCCAACGACCGGATCCGGGTTAGCGAGCTGCGCAGTCTCGCTGGCGTGCACCTCATGGCCCGGCTAATAGCCGAGCGCCTAGCAGCGCGGAAGCGTGCGGTCGAGCAGGACGAGGTGGCGCTGCACGAGCTGCGCGCGCAGGTGGCCAACGAGGTAAGCGGTCTCGACACGTTGCGCACCGAGATCACCGCCGCGGTGGTCGCCACCCACCAGCTGCTGGGCGAGGCGCTCGGACAGGTCCGCAAGCTCGCGGCCCAACGGCCGCCCTCAGATGGACAACCGGATGTACCAGTCCAGCGCGGGGCCCAGGCGGAGCCTGTCTACCTGAATACCGGTGCCGAGGAACGGCGGTCACCCCGCGATCCCCGTTGATCCGGTGTGGGATTGATCGACCCCCTGGGTTTCATTGATACCGACGAGCAGTGGAGTGCGCACAATTACCATCCGCTGCCAGTGGTGATTTCCTCAGCTGAGGGTGCCTGGCTCACTGACGCGTCGGGCCGCCGTTACCTGGACTTCCTGGCCGGCTACTCGGCACTGAACTTCGGGCATCGGCATCCTGCTCTGGTCGCTGCCGCAATGGAACAATTGAACCGGGTGACGCTGACCTCGCGGGCGTTCCACCACACGCTTCTCGGCCTGTTCTGCCGGGAGCTTGCCGAGTTGACCGGAACCGAGATGGTGCTTCCGATGAACACCGGCGCCGAGGCTGTCGAATCTGCCATCAAGGTCGCCCGGTTGTGGGCGTACCGGGTGAAGGGCGTGCCGGACGGCACCGCCGAGATCGTGGTGGCCAGCGGCAACTTCCACGGTCGAACCACAACGATCGTGTCGTTCTCCACCGATGAGACTGCACGGGCCGGATTCGGACCGTTCACCCCTGGCTTCGTCATCGTGCCTTACGGCGACCTCGACGCACTTCGCGACGCAATGGCGCCCCGAACGGCGGCAGTGCTGGTGGAACCCATCCAGGGCGAGGCGGGAGTGCTGGTGCCACCGCCGGGATACCTGGCCGGCACCCGGGCTGCCTGCGACGCCGCGGGCGCCCTGCTGATCGCCGATGAGATTCAATCCGGACTGGCTCGCACTGGAGAGCTGCTCGCGTTGGACCACGAAGGGGTCCGGGCCGATTTGTACGTCTTGGGCAAAGCACTCGGTGGCGGGATCTTGCCCGTGTCGGCCGTCGTCGGGAAACGGTCGGTGCTTGGGGTGTTGCGGCCTGGCGAGCACGGATCGACCTTTGGCGGCAATCCTCTGGCGTGCGCGGTCGGCCGGGCAGTGATCGCCCTGCTGGCAAGCGGCGAGTTTCAGTCCCGGTCTCACGAGTTAGGTGCACACCTCCACCAGCGCCTGCACACGCTGGCCAAGCACGGAGTCGCCCAGATCACCGGCCGCGGATTGTGGGCTGGCGTGCATATCGCGCCCGGTGGGCCGACAGGACGCCAAGCAGCGGAGGCGCTGATGGGTCGTGGTGTGCTGTGCAAGGAAGCTCACCACATGACGCTGCGGATATCTCCCCCACTGGTCATCACCCATAGCGACCTCGACGATGGCCTCAACGCCATTATCGACGTGCTCACACACTGATGCTCACACACTGATCCGCCGGCTGGCGCCGGTAGAGATCATGGCTTACGGCGGGCTCACCACGAGGGTGTCAAGATCTCCCCGCCGCCGACCTGAGCGCGAGGAGAATCTGTGTGCCACCGGATCCTGCGGCGTCTGGGGGTGTCGATAACGCTGCTGATCGTGCTGCTGGCCGGCTGCACAGTCGGACCCTCGAACCGGCCGCCGGTAGCAGTGCGCGATACCAACCTGTCCCCGTCCCGGCAGCAGTTGACCCCGCCGAGCAACCTGCCGCTGCCCCCGATCGGCGATTTTTATCGCAACTCATTGCCATGGCGGGACTGCACCGGCTCCATCAACATCGCGCTCGGGATGACCAGCACTCACGGGGTGGAGTGCAGTGACATCCGGGTTGACGCCTCGGTGGCCAGACCGGCCTTTGGAAATTCCCTCAAACTGGACCTGACCAGGATCGGCGATGGACCGGCCCCGCTTGTCGTGCTCAGCGAGGGATCCGAGGAACCAGGAACGGTCCGGGCTGCCCGACTCGCCCAGCAGCTGCCGCCCGCTGTCCTGCAGCGCTTCACGCTGATCGGGCTGGCCCGCCGTGGGACGGGACCAAGCGAACCGCTGGATTGCATCCCGAAAACCGTGCGGAGCCTGATCGTCGGCATGGATGCCGACCCTGCCCAACCAGCGCAGCTGGATGCCCTGCTCGACACCACCCGCACCGCAATTCAGACGTGTGTGCAAGACCTTGGCGAAGTGCTCACCACGATCAATTCCTCGGCCACCGCGGACGATCTCGAGCAGCTCAGGATCGTGCTGAACGCGCCGGTGCTCAACATCATCGCGCACGGTGAAGCGTCCCGGGCGGTCGTTGATTTCCTGCGCACGTATCCCACCTCCGCCGGGCGAGTGGTGCTAGACGGTGCCGTCGATCCTACGGTTGACGATGTCGCCGCAGCCGAGGCTGAGTTGGCCGCCATGGACGCCGGCTTTAGCGCGTTCGCCGCCGACTGCGTGTCCCGCGGGTGCCCGTTGGGTCCTGACCCACGCGGTGCCCTGATGGCGCTGGGTCAGGCGCTACGCGAGCGTCCAGAGCAGGCTGGCTGGGAGCAGATCACCGCCGGGATTGCTTACCAGGCAGTGCTGGAGACGGTGGGTGAGCCGGAACGCTGGCCGCAACTGTCCCACGCGCTGGCGGCCGCCCGTGACGGTAACGGTACCGAACTGGCCACGCTCGTAACGCCGGTAATGACGACCGACCGCGGATTACCAGCACGCTTCGATCCGGCACTGGCGGCGCACTGCAATGACACTCCGACTCGGGTTCCCCCGGAGCGCGCGCGGCAGCTGGTGCAGCAATGGCAGCAGCGTTCGTCGCTGTTCGGGCCGCTGTTTGCCGCCCGGCTGCTGTGGTGCAGCGCGTGGCCGGTGCCCTCTCCCCCGCAAGCGGCGCCGCAGGACGTAGGTCTGCCACCGGTGCTCGTAGTAGCCACTTCTGGCGATCCGGTAACCCCTGCCGAAGGGACCAGGCGCACGGCGCAATCACTACCGTCCGGAACCTTGGTGGTCTGGCAGGGCCAGGCGCACGGTGCACTACCCCGCAGCGCTTGCGCGGTAGACCTGGTCACGCGCTTCCTGACCGATGCCTCTGTGCCGCAGCAAGGCACCTTATGCCCGCCGTAACAACTGAGATCCACGCGGTGTTGCCTCTGGTCCGGGCTTAGTGGCCCGACAGCCTGCCGCCTCGCTCGACGGGGACGAGGCCAGAGCGAAGCAAGCTGTATCGAGGCATCGAAGCTCTCGCTACGGACGTGCGATGCTTCGAACTGAGATCGATCCTTTCGCGGGAAATCACACACGATCGTTGAATTGTCTCGACGACAATCCGTTGCCGGCCATTGCGAGCAGCCCGATCAGCGGAGGGGACCGATCCGCTGCCGGGCTGTTCGCAAGCCCCGGATCCAGACTGAAATATCTGCCAAGGGTCCGGCGCATCGCGAGGAGGACGCATATGATAAATCGACGATCGGGCTGTTGATGTTACTCCACACGCCAAACATGCCGCAGCCGCTTGCAACCGATGGCCCACAGCGCGAGACGACCGTTTGGCGGGTCCGCGACAATTAATGCTATGTCGCCAAACCCTTCCAAATCGTGATCAACCGTACGCAGAGAGGCGGCCCGGCCTGTCTGCGAGGGGAAGGGGCACAGACCGGGCCGCCGGCGAGGACTGGACTCGCCGGGCATATCACCGCAGACCACGCACTTCAGCCCTCCATCCACGGGGTGGAACCGGGACAGCTGACACCATGTCCATAGGCTAATCGGTGAACACGGCAATGCGTTACCAAAGTTGTTTAATCATCCCTTATCGCACAGATTGTATGTACCTTGTTCATCCGCATGAAAGCTGATAACGCAACGGAAAACGGTAACATAATGCGCGGTGTCAACGCCTACCGTCCGAGCCTGCACCCTCAGCGGTCTCATGCGCCAACCCCGATAGTTCACAAACATTAATGCCGACCACCAACGGCGTAGCGCTGACTCTCCAGCGGATTAACGATCATGAAGGTTGCCGTTGTCCGATTGAAAGCCGCATCCGCATATATGCGGATGCGGGCTCGATCGTCTTCGTCGAGTGCATCGATACGCGAGGCGCTTGTGGTTTATACGCGATTCCCTGATTACCGGCTCTACGCGCCTCCGTCAGACCTAGCCCCACGTCTTACCAGGCGTTTCCAGGGCCTGACAATCGGCCGGTATGTACTACGCAGAGTGTCTAGGCGCTGGCGGTACTCATGCTCGTCAATCTCACCCCGGGCGAAACGCTCACTCAGTACCTCCTCGGCAGCAGTGGTCCGAAAAGGGGCTGACCGACCGCCACGGGTCAAATAGCGAAGCAGAGCGAGCACCACAAGAATGATCAGAGCCCACCACAGCACCCTGATAATGGCCAGGAACAGAAAGACCCAACCGCCCATCGCATGGCCGTGCCACCACATCGCGCCGCTGCCTTCCTCTGCCAATCGCAATGCCTACGCCCAGGTCACCCATGGTCACCCAAGGAAGGCTGACATTCTCACTGTAGGCCGCTTTCACGGACGATTACCACCGTTGGTGCTCCGGCGCCGAGGTGATTGCGGCAGTAAACGGCTTCCAGCGCCAGCTGACCGCGTTTAGCTGGGAGAACGCCGAGCACGGGACGGCTGAACACGCAATGGCTCGCCCGGCATCTTTGGATACTCCGGAGGGTAGGGAAGATCACCAAGACCGTGGTCGTGCTCATCGCGTAAGGCCCACTCGAGCAATGTCTCCAGGCCAAAAGACTCGTCGTCCAGGCCAGCGTGCGGATCGCCTCGCTGGGCAAGCATCCGGGGCACGGTCAGCACGTCGAAGTCGTCCGGCTGCACATCTGTGAGATCATCCCAATTCAGCGGCATCGACACTGTGGCTCTTGGAGTGCCTCGGACCGACCACGCCGACGCAATCGTGCGATCTCGGGCTGTCTGGTTGAAATCCAGGAACACCCGCTCGCCGCGTTCCTCTTTCCACCACGACACGGTGGCCCGGTCCGGGATTCGCCGCGTCACTTCCCGAGCCAGTGCGATCACCGCACGGCGTACCTGGACGAACGTCCACTCCGGGCGGATCCGGACGGCAACGTGAATACCCCGGCCGCCGGAGGTCTTGGGGTACCCGACCAGCCCGGCATCGGTGAGCACCGCACGCAGCACCCCAGCTACGGCGACCGCGTCGGTGAAGCCAGTCCCCGGCTGCGGATCGAGGTCAACCCGCAATTCGTCGGGATGATCGAGGAGCGGGCGCCGCACCGGCCATGGATGGAAGTCGAAAGTGCCCAGATTCGCCGCCCACGCAAGCACGGCAGGCTCGGTAGGGCAGATCTGGCGGGCGGTGCGTCCGGACGGGAACGTGATCTCCACCGAATCCACCCAATCCGGGGCCCCCCGCGGCACACGCTTGGCATAGAACGCCTGACCGGTCACGCCATCCACGAAACGCTTCAACGTCACCGGGCGTTGGGCGACGACCCGCAGCAACGGCTCAGACACCCCGAGGTAGTACTCGACGACCTGCCGCTTGGTGATCCCGCGCTCCGGGAAATAGACCTTGTCGGGATTCGACACCCGCACGGCACGCTCACCTGCCGGCCCGGCCACCTTCAGTTCAAGCGCGTCACCGCGACCCACGACAGGCAAGCTACCGTGAAATAGTGGTGCGCAGCGAACGTGGGCATTCGGACGACCAGGAGCTGGAGCGGCTGGATGACGAGCTGATCGGGCTGGATCGCGATGACCCGGAGGTGCGGGCTTTCTCCGAGCACCTGGCCCGCGTGCACCTGCGACAGCCCAGCTTCACCGTCGAGGGCTACCTTTCTGGAATCAGTGACTTCGCGGACTCAGCCAACCGCACCGAGGGTTTACGGCGGGTAACAGCCGTCCTGGTGGTCGTGCTGATCCTGCTAGGGGTGGCGATCACGATGTGGGGTGCGGCCAGGTTCATCATCAGCACCCTGCTGGGATGATGCCGCAGCAACCGCTCGCGTAGCGTGTCGGGTATGGAACCGGTCAAGGGCGCGCCGCCTAAGGTCGTGAAGTCCGACGCCGAGTGGCGCGAGCGCCTCACGCCGCAGGAATATGCGGTGTTACGCCAGGCGGGCACCGAGCCGCCAGGAACGGGCGAATACGAGCACACCAAGACCAGGGGCGTTTACGAGTGCCGGGCCTGTGGAGCAGAGTTATTCCGTAGCGAGCACAAGTTCGACTCCCACTGCGGGTGGCCGTCATTCTTCACGCCCCTGGCCGGTGACGCGGTGTTGCTCCGGGAGGACCGCAGCATGTTCATGAAGCGGGTCGAGGTGCTCTGCGCGACCTGCCACAGCCACCTCGGACACGTCTTCGAGGGTGAGGGCTACGACACTCCCACCGATCAGCGCTACTGCATCAACTCGATCTCGTTGCGGCTGGTCCCAGACGAGGAAAGCAAGCCGAGCAGCTAGGGCAACCAGCTAGTTCGGGTAACACGGTGCTCAGCCCGCATGGAGAGCGTCCAGGAGATCCGTCCGTGGCGGCGCGGCAGGCAATCCGGATGCCATGTCGCGGTAAATGGTCTCGGCTCGGTCGAGCAGGTCGGTTTGAGCTGAGAGAGCGTCAACGGGGTCGAGCGCATTGATCCGGCGGCAGACCGCGCGCAGGATAGCCGGGTCCTGAGTGGCAACGCGGTAGACAACGGAACGGAGAAACAGCGACATCGTGTCGTGCCGGTCGGTGACTCTGATGGGTTGCCCGGACCACGCGCGATAACGGTCGCGATCTTCGGCGCTGACCGCCAGGAATCGCTCGGTCGCATCCGGCCCTACTGCTTCTGCAAAACTGATCGTGAGATCGTTGGGGTCAGTCGCTGTATCGACAGTGGATCCCAGCGCCACGGCCTGCGATAGCGCCAGCGAAGCGCCGAAGGCGAAGGTCGGATTCGTGTGGCTGCGGGCGTCCCCCAGCGGGACCAGCCCGCTCACCACCGGCACATCGTTGATCACGGTGTGCCGGAGGGTGTTGCGCAGCCGTCCCATGGGTAGCACATCGGTGATCGGCCGCGCCGGCTCAAGCCATTCTTTCATGCCGGGCAGATGCCGGGCGACACGATCGAATGCCTGGGGTTGCCGCAGCTGGCGCCACTGTTTGTCCCAAGCTGGAGGCATTACACACAAGCAGAAGGTGCCGTTGTCGCCAAGGAACACAGCAAATGCTAGGTAGCCGAGATCACCTCGCGGGCCGCCGAGAATCGAAGCATAGGGTAATGCGCCCACATGATCATACAGCTGATAATGACGGCTGTAGTAAAGCAGTCCACAGTTGCAGCTTTGCTCGGGCCACGCCCTGATCCCTGCGGCGGTAAGCCACCCCGAGACCGGTGAATGACGACCCGTCGAGTCAACGACGAGATCGGCCTCCAGACTGTGCCCCGATCTCAATGTCACGCCGCTGACGTGCGGGGACGTTGCGCCGGGGGTGACACGCAAGCCGGAGACTTCGACGGCCCGGAAGGTCACCGTCGGCTGCTTGGACACCGCATTGCGCAAAACAGCATCGAATACCGGGCGACGGCACCCAATGGTTGCCAGCCGCTCGTCGCCGGGCAGGCGTGGTACCGACCCCAAGAACCACTGTTGATCGACCTCCACCGCACCCATTGATCGCAGCACCGCATAGACATCGGGAAACTCCTCACGCACCACCGATCGGGCACGGCCAAGGAAGTTGTGCGGCTGGCGAAACTGACCGATCGCCGGGCGCTGCCATTTATCGAATAGCTGATCTGCCGTCGCCATTGGGTGGGAGTCGCAATCGTCCCGATCAATGAGGGTTACGTCGTGGCCGCGGCGGGACAAGACCAATGCAGCTGCACAGCCGGCCAACCCCGCACCCAACACCACAATTCGCACGAAGGCATCATCCCCCTGCGCGCCGCCGAGCACACTTACCTCATCAGAGCAGCAGACTCCTCATCACCGTCCATACCCGACGCCGAGAGGAGATCGATCAGACCAGCCTCAAACTTCATTGGCAGCACAACGACAAGCATTAGCTGGGACCGCACGAGCAGCTAGGGCAACGCAGCGACCAGTTCGGCCACCGGTACCCGCGGGCCGGTGAAGAAGGGCACCTCCAGCCGGACGTGGCGGCGAGCCCGGCTGGCGCGCAGCGCGCGCATCAGGTCCACGATGCGGGGCAGCTCGTCGGCCTCGAACGCCAGGACCCACTCATAGTCGCTCAAGGCGAACGAGGCGACCGTATTGGCCCGGACATCGGGATAGCCGCGGGCCTGCATGCCGTGCTCAGCGAGCAGTTCGCGGCGCTCAGCCTCCGGTAGCAGGTACCACTCGTAGGAACGCACAAACGGGTAGACACAGACATACCGCTTGGGCTCTTCGCCTGCCAGAAAGGCAGGGATGTGGCTCTTGTTGAACTCCGCGGGCCGGTGCAGCGCCACGGTGGACCACACTGGCGTGCTCGCCCTGCCGAGCGTGGTGACGCGACGCAAATCGGCGTACCCAGCCTGTAGCGCCTCGATCTCCTCTGCATGCCACCAGACCATCCAGTCGGCGTCAGCACGCAAGCCGGCGAGATCGTAAACACCGCGGACCGCGACACCTTTACCTTCCAGCGCTTCGAAGTACTGCTGTGCCTCCCGGGCCGACTCAACGCGGTCGGCCGCTAGCCGTCCGGGTTCGACCCGGAAGACCGACCACATGGTGTAGCGGATGGTGGAGTTCAGCGCGGCATAGTTCAGGCGTGCCATAAGGTCATCCTCCCACCGCCGGTACTCCCGCACCTAAATGAGCGGCGATGCGCGCCGCGGCCGCATCGCCGGTACCGATGCAGGCGGGGATCCCAACCCCGTGCAGCATCGCCCCCGCCACGGCGAGGCCAGGTACTGCGGCCACCGCGTTCTCCAGGGCTGCGACGGCGTCGAGGTGCCCTGGCGCGTACTGCGGCAGGCCGCCGCCCCAACGCGCCACCACGGAGTCCACAGGGGGCGCGGTGATCCCGGTGAGCGTCGCGAGATCAGCGCGCACCATCTCGACCAGTTCGCCGTCATCGCGTTGCAGTAGCCGGGCTTCGCCGTGGCGTCCCAGCGATGCGCGCAAGAGCACCACTTCGTGGGATGAGGCATGCGCCCACTTGCACCCGGAGAAGGTGAACGCCTTGGCCGAGAATGACTCTTCCCGGCCATCGGAGGCGGCCACCAGCACGCCCGAGGACTGCGGTAGGGCCTGCGCGGCCTTTACCGGTAGCGCGAGGCCGACCACCGCGCAGGAGGCAACCTCGACGCGGCTTGCGGCGGCGGATGCAGCGGGCAGTGAATCGGCCAGCAGGCGCCGCAACGCGGGTGCCGGCACGGCCAGCACCACGGCACTGGCATCAAGGTGCTCGGGTCGGTGCGCGCGACCGAGTTCTAGGCGCCAACCGTGCGCGGTGCGGCTGAGCCCGCGCACCGGTTGACCAAGCCGCGGATGCACTGCCGCGGCAGTCACCAGCGCGTCTACCAGGCCAGCGAGCCCGCCGCGCAGGGTGCCGAACATCGGCGCCACAGCGCCGCCGGATGGCGGCGCGCTGGAAGCGAGCACGGCACCGGCTGCGGCCAGCAGCGACCCAGAGCCACGGTCCAGAGCGCTGGCCACTGCGGGCAGAGTCGCGCGCAGCCCTAGAGCATCCGCGCGCCCGGCGTACACACCACCAAGCAGCGGATCGACCAGCCGGTCGACCAGCTCATCACCGGCGCGCTCGCGCAGCAGCCGCCCGACAGCGGCGTCCTGACCGGGCTCCCAGTGCAGCGGCACGGTGGGCTCGGCAGCCAGCCGTGCGACCCCGCACTCGGACAGCAGGCCGGCAACGTCGGTGGCGGCGGCGGGCAATCCCAACACGGTGCGGGTGGGCAACGCCACGGTGCGGCCTTTGGCCCGCACGGTGGGTGCCACCGATGTCGGATGCGTCAGCTGCTCGCGCAGGCCGAGCTCACCGACCAGCCGGGCTGCCTCCGGCCGGCGCATCAGGAAGGCCTCCGCTCCCACGTCGAGGGCGAGACCGCCTAGCTCCACGGTGCGCAGCGCACCACCAAGCCGCCGGGAACCCTCGATCACCATGATCTCGGCAGCCGGGCCAAGTAACGTGCGCAGCCGGTATGCCGCGGACAGCCCGGAGATCCCACCACCGACAACAGCCACCCGAGCAGTGCTCACAGCGAATGCGCCAGCTCCACGATCCGAGTCAGGATGCGCGGGTCGGTTTCCGGCAGGACACCGTGGCCCAGGTTGAGCACATGGGCGTCGGCCGCGTGCCCGTCGGCAATCACCCGGCGCACCTCGCGCTCGACGACCGGCCATCCGGCCAGCAGCACGGCTGGGTCGAGGTTGCCCTGTAACACGGTCGGGCCTTGCGGCCGGGCCGCCCGCACACGTTGCGCAGCCACGTCTAACCCGACCCGCCAGTCCACTCCCATCACGTCCGCCCCAACCTCAGCCATTGCACCGAGCAGCTCGCCGGTACCCACCCCGAAGTGGATCCGGGGTACGCCTGCTTCAGCAAGCCCCCGCAGGACCCGCGCTGAATGGGGTGCGATGAACTGGCGGTAATCTCGTTCAGAGACAGCCCCTGCCCACGAGTCGAACAACTGGATGGCGTCAACTCCGGCGGCTACCTGTACCTGCAAGAAGGTCAGGGTGAGTTCGGCGAGCCGATCCAGCAGCGCGTGCCAGGTTTCCGGTTCGGCATGCATCAGCGCCTTGGTGTGTTCGTGGTGCCGGCTCGGTCCGCCCTCCACGAGGTAGGACGCGAGCGTGAATGGGGCCCCGGCGAATCCGATCAGTGGCGTCTGGCCCAGCTCACCGATCAGCATCCGCACCGCGGCGGCTACCGGCGCGACGGCAGCGGGATCCAGCACCGGCAACGCCTTGACGTCGGACGAGCTGCGCACCGGGCTGTGCACCACCGGACCCGTACCCGGCACGATGTCCAGCCTCACTCCTGCGGCGTGCAGTGGCACCATGATGTCGCTGAACAAGATTGCGGCATCGACCCCGTGCCTGCGCACCGGTTGCAGCGTGATCTCGCAGGCCAGCTCCGGAGTCATGCACGCAGTCAGCATGGGTTGGTCGGCCCGGAGGGCACGATATTCAGGTAGAGAACGGCCAGCCTGTCTCATGAACCACACTGGTGGATGCTCCGGGCGCTCACCCCGAGCGGCAACCAGGAATGGTGCATTAAGCAGCAGCCGGCGGGCGGTGGCCGGGACAGTGGTCTTCGACATCTCGTAGGCCATCGTTGCATGGTCGAACTCGAAGAGGGTTGGCCTCCCCCGGTTTCCCGCGTTCTTGAATACAGGCTGCGGTTTGGTGCCCGGATAAATACCGGATAGGCACCAGCCTGCATCCCGAATGAGCCGCGAGGTAGCTGGGCTCGAACTCCGATGCGCCGGACAGCGGCGTTTCGGCGGGACTGCTCGGCGCAGTCCTCCTACAGTTAACGGTTGTGGTCGATCTGGCGGACGCTCCGGAAGTTTTCCGTAAGGCAGTAACCTCGCTCAGTGCCGTGCGGCCCCGGCCAGAACTACGCTTTGAGCCCATCCCGGCCCCACGGCGGCTAGCGCCGTGGGGCTATGCCTGGGAGCTGGAACTTCCCGGTGACGGCCACGTGCCGGCCACCGGCCGCCTGGTGGTCCTGTACGACCCGCAGGGCCAAGACGGGTGGAACGGCACCATGCGGTTGGTCGGCTTTGTCCGCGCTGAGCTCGACGGGGAGTTGGCCGGGGATCCACTGCTGGCTGCAGTGAGCTGGTCCTGGTTCGTCGACGCGCTGGTCGATGCAGGCGCCGAGTACACCGCCCTGGGTGGCACCGTCACCCAGACCAGCTCAACCCGGTTCGGCGCCATCGCCGGGCCTGAACGAACCAACGACATCGAGCTGCGCGCATCGTGGACACCCTGCAACGACCATCTGACCTCCCACTCCAGCGCTTTCTGCGAACTCATGGCGGCGGCTGCGGGGCTGCCGCCGGTGGGCGTGGTGACCCTCGGCAAGCGCCTCGGCTGATCAACATCGCATAGCCCCCCTATCCGGCCGAAGGCCGGATAGGGTTAAAGGGGTAAATCGCCCAGCATGGCACCCCTGTTACGTCTGCGTGGATACTCTCCCCTGATTGAGGGACCGCCGATGGCGGCTTTACGCGCAGATCGGCAAGAAGGTTTATTCAGGGCCCCCCGCTACGCCGCTCGGGGGGCTAGTCTGCCCCGTACGACACCATCCTCGCTCGAGCGGCGGCGCGGTCGCTGGAACGAGGTCCCGGTGCGGTCGGGGGCACGACCGACTCCAGGGAGGTAGCTACGTGGCTGCTGTCGGATACGGCGCGACCGTCAGGTCAGCCCCATCCGGCGCTGTGCCGGCGTCATTAGTCCCGCACCCGCGGGAGGAACTGTTTACGGTATTGGTGGTCGACGACCATCCGTTACTCCGCGAAGCCATCGCTTCACGTTTAGTAACGATGGGTGCCGTCACCGTACATGAGGCCGCTTCGGTCGCTGAAGCCAGGACACGCGCTCTGGCATCCGGCCCCTGCGACCTGGCGATACTCGATCTCACGCTGCCCGACGGCAGCGGGCTGGATCTGATCGGCGAACTTCGCGGCCAGGGCTGGACCCGCATCGTGGTACTCGCCTCGTCCGATGATCCGCATGCTGTGCGCACGGCGTTCCAGAGCGGGGCGCAGGCTTACCTGCTCAAATCGGCGTCGGCTTCGGTGGTCACCGACGGCGTGCGCCGCGTGCTTGAAGGTGGGGTCTATGCAGACCCGACCGTCGCGCCGATTCTGGCGTCAGGTACGCGGGTGGCGGGTACCGATAACACACCACGCGAGTTGTCGGGGC
>JAJPIR010000096.1 GCA_021324675.1 Actinomycetota bacterium | reverse complement strand
TCCTACTGTTCACATGCTGTCCTTTCATTGTGTTCAGTTCTCGTCGATGAGCACGAGCGTCCCCAGGGGAACTTGGGTCAACTGGTTGAGCGCATCCCTTGGCACCCGGATGCAACCATCGCTAGAGCGGGTACCGAAGACATTGGCGGTCGGCCAGGTATGGATTGCGACGGTTCCCGGGCCGCCACCGAAGCTGTCGAGAGTGGGACTGTGCGTGCCCAACGGCAAGATCACCGGCGAGTACCGCTGCGCGGTATCACTGAACGATCCGAGGAGGAACGTCCGCCCCGGCGGGGTCGGCGCAGATTCCTTCCCAATGCCCACCGTCCAGCTACCTAGGCGCTGGCCCCCCTTGAACAGCTCCATGTTGAGTGAACGAAGGTGGACTCGGATGAGATACGGGGTAACCGCCCGATCGAGTGCAATGTCAGTTACCCAGCCTGCTGAACTGTTGGGGCGTGAGGGCAAAAGCACCTGCACCCAACCGGGCTGTTTGTCTATTACCGGCAACCAGGTCTCGCCGATTTGTTGGGGAGCGAGCCTAGCAATCGCGGGGCCGCCAGGGGCGGCATACACCACGACCTCACGTTGCGGGTGGATCACGGTGCCGTCGGTGGGCTCCAGCGCGAGATCCAAAGGCGCACCGTTGATCACGGTGTAGGTAGTGCTCAGTGGCAGGGTTGTGGGATCTGCCGGCAGCACCGCTGGCGGGATCGTCGGCGCCGGGGCGGCGGGGCGGGGCACCACCGCTGGCGCGGCTTTGCGCGTTTCGCTGGCTGGGGATGACCCGACGAAAGACACGACGACGATCGCCAACACGACGAGCAGGACGCCGCCGACGGCGCACGCGATCAGATACGGACGATCGCGCAGGCTGAAGGATCCGGGAGGACGTTGAGCCATGACCTCTTGTGGTGTCGGATGAGCAGAATCGGTTGGTACTCGCCCCCCCCGACAGGGCGATCCCGCTCGACCCAACGACACTGTGCTATCCGCTGGGGCACGCGCGGTGACGGCACCCTAACGGACTCGAAACACCGGCCCGCGCGGACCCCGCAATCAGGTGTCGCCGCGATTGATCTCGGTATGCGGGTGCTGGTACGGCAGCTCGTCGGCCGGCAGCGGGAAGGTCAACTCACCGAAGGGGGACAACGCGCCCTGCAACGGAGCGGCTAGTTCGCTGACCGGATGGTCCTCCTCCGACCAGCTCGGCCAAGTCGGATCGATGCGGTCGCTGCGCCGGGCCACTGCTTCTCCTTGCTCACCATCGCCGCCGGCGTCCCTCGCTGGCGCCTGACGATCTAAACGGCTATGAACAGTGCTTATTGTGACTTATCGTGGCTTTGTTGTGTCGTGGCTGGCGTGACTTCTCGCCGGTGTCGCTGGTCACAGCCTGATGGCGTTATCTCAGATGCCTTCCACGACGTCCATGAGGCTCTCGCTACGCTAAAACAGATGCCCAGCACCACACTTGCTGAGTGGCTGCGTTCCCGGGACGACGACACACTCATCGCGTTACTGCGTGCCCGCCCGGATCTTGCCGTACCCGCGCCGGCCGATTCCACGGTCCTGGCTACCCGGGCCGTGATCGCCGCATCAGTTACCCGAGCTTGCGACGATCTCGACAAGTTCGCCCTCACGGTGCTGTCCGCACTGGTCATAGCGGGTGCGGACACCGCGCCGGTGCGCCGCCAAGACCTGATGCAGTTGTTCGGCCAGAAGGTAGCCGCCCGGCACCTGGAAGCCGCCCTGACCATGTTGCGAGAGCGGGCGTTGGTCTGGGGTGACGATGAAGCACTGACGGTGGCGCCAGGCACGCGCCATGTGGTGGGCCCGTACCCGGCAGGTTTGGGTCGTCCGTCCGCAGATCTGGGTGAGACCGATATCGATGCGGTTCTTGCCGAGCTGCCAGACGATGAGCTTCGGGTGTTGCGGGCGCTGGCGGCCGGGCCGCCCGTGGGCACCAGCCGGGACGCCGCCGAGGTGGTGCCCCTGACGAAGGCTCGTACGCCGGTGCAACGGTTGCTGGCCCGCCGGTTGCTACGGCGGATCGACGCCGGCACCGTCGAGTTACCGGCGCAAGTTGGTCTGGCGCTGCGGGGAAATCAACCGCTCGGGCCGCTCGAGATCGAGGAACCGGCCTTGCCCACGCTGGGGGTTGATCAGTCGGTGGTGGACTCGACGGCTGCGGGCGCGGTCCTCGAACTGCTGCGCCGCGCCGAGAAGCTGCTTGCCGAGTGGTCAGCGGATCCTCCTCCGGTGTTGCGCTCCGGTGGTCTGGGTGTCCGGGACGTGCGTCGGACAGCGCGGGTGCTGGGCGTCGACGAGGCCATCGCGACGCTGCTCGCTGAGGTTGCCGTCGGCGCCGGGTTGATCACCGGAACCGATGAGAATCCCGGCGCGCCGGTGTGGTTGCCGACCGTCGCCGCCGATGCGTGGCTGGCGGCACCGCCGCAACGGCGCTGGGCCACGCTGGCACACGCCTGGCTCGATTTGCCCCGGTTACCGGGGCTGGCCGCGACCCGCGATGATAAGGAGCGGCCGCTGGCTGCGCTGTCCGATGACCTGCGCCAACCGCGTGCACCTGGGGGGCGACGGCGGATCCTCCAGCTGATCGCCGAGCTGCCGGCCGGCCGCGCTATCCAGCGTTGCGAAGACCTCGCCGCGGTACTCGCCTGGCGGGCACCCCGCCAAGATGGCAGGCGGCGAGACGAGATGATCGGCTGGACCGTCCAGGAGGCCACCGCGCTGGGCGTACTGGCGTTGGGCGCATTGTCGTCGGCCGGTCGTGCGCTGGTGGGCGATGGGGTGACGGCCGCAGCAACCGTGCTCGTGACCGCGCTACCCGAGCCCGTGACGCAGGTCATGGTGCAGGCCGACCGCACCATCGTGGCACCGGGACCGCTGGTGCCCGAGCTGGCCAAGGAGATCGGGCTGGTGGCCGATGTGGAATCAGCCGGTGGCGCTACCGTCTACCGGGTCACCGAGGACACCGTGCGCCGGGCGCTGGATGCCGGTCGCACCGCCGCCGACCTGCACGAGGTGTTCCGGGTTCGATCGGCAACTCCCATTCCGCAGTCGTTGACCTACCTGATCGACGATGTAGCGCGGCGGCATGGTCGGCTACGCGGTGGCGCCGCCGCCGCCTTCCTGCGTTGCGACGATCCGGTACTGCTCACCGAATTGCTGGCTCATCCGGTCGCGGCGCGCTGCGGCCTGCGGCGGCTCGCCCCGACCGTTGTGGTCAGCACGTTGTCGCTGACCGCGTTACTCGACGAGGTTCGCAGCGCCGGGTTCCTCCCGGTCGCCGAGGGAGCAGACGGTGAGGTGGTGGACCTGCGAGCCGGCGCCCGCCGCGCCAAGGTTCGGACCCAGCCGGCCCGCCGCGCCACCGCTCCACCCACTCCCTCGACCGAGCAGCTGGCCGCGTTGGTCGCGACGGTACGAGCCGGTGACACCGCGGCGCTGATCACCGCTGAGCCCGCGATGCGGGTCAGCGGTTTGTCCACCACTGCCACGCTCCAGCTACTCCAGGGTGCGGCGCATGCCGGCAGTAGCGTCCGGATCGGCTATGTCGATTCCCACGGTGTGGCCAGCAAGCGGATCATCCGTCCGGTGCATGTCGGGGGCGGCGTGCTGGAGGGCATTGAGCGCTG
>JAJPIR010000191.1 GCA_021324675.1 Actinomycetota bacterium | reverse complement strand
TCGGTGCTGGAGCTGTGTATGTCCCTGCCCGCCGGCGCCGCCCTCGTCGTCCCCCCACCCGGACCGCTGCTGGGTGACCACCTGGCCCAGGTACTCCAACAGCACCACGTCACCCACGCCCTGATCCCTCCGGTGGCGCTGGCCACCGTGCCCGGGGCGCTCGCAACGACCGGCCTAGCGGAATTCCGCACCGTGGTCGTGGGGGGCGAGGCGTGTTCGGCGGAGCTGGTGGCCCAGTGGGCGCCGGGCCGGCGGATGATCAACGCCTACGGGCCCACCGAGTCCACCGTGGTGGCCACCTGGAGCGGCCCCCTGACTCCCGGCGGCGGAGCACCACCGATCGGCCGGCCCATCCCCAACGCCCACACCTACGTCCTGGATGGGTCATTGCGGCCCGTGCCCGTCGGTGTCCCCGGCGAGCTCTACCTCACCGGCCCCGCGCTGGCCCGCGGCTACCTGCACCGCCCCGGACTCACTGCCCAACGGTTCCTCGCCAACCCCTTCGGCGCATCCGGCAGCCGCATGTACCGCACCGGAGACCTCGTCCGCTGGACCTCCAACGGCGAACTGCAGTTCGTCGGTCGAGTTGATGAGCAAGTGAAGATCCGGGGCTTCCGGATCGAGCTGGGTGAGATCGAATCCGTGCTCGCCGAATATCCCGGCGTTGCGCAGGTCGCCGTGGTCGCCCTCGGGGCCGAATCCACCGCCAAGCGGCTGGTGGCGTATGTAGTCCCGGACGAGTCTGTGGACAGCGCGCAGCTACGAGCACACGCGGCGGCACTGGTACCCGACTACATGGTGCCCTCGGCTTTCGTCTTGCTTGACCAGCTCCCGCTCAACGCGAATGGCAAACTGGATCGGCGGGCATTGCCCGCTCCGGAATGGTCGCCAGCCGCGGATGGCTATGTGGCACCCCGTACCGAGACCGAACGTGTCGTGGCGGAAATCTGGGCCGAGGTGCTGGGAGTCGACCGGGTCGGGATCGAGGACAATTTCTTCGAACTCGGTGGAGACTCGATTACCAGTATCCGGGTGGCGTCACGGTTGCGAGCCGCTTTCGATGCGGAATTGTCACCGCGGGTGATGTTCGCTCATGCTACGGTCGCTCAGCTGGCCGCTGCGATACCGGCCGGCTCCGGTCAATTGTCGGCAATTCCGGTCCTGCCTCGAGATGGTGAGACGCCGTTCACCGCTGCGCAGTCGTTCGCTCAGCAGCGGTTGTGGTTCCTGCATGAATTCGAACCGGACAGTGCGGAATACGTCACCCGGCTCGGGTTGAGATTGCAAGGTCAGCTGAATGTCGACGCATTGTCTGCGGCATTTACCGGGTTGGTCGCTCGGCATGAGTCGCTACGGACGACCTTCCAGCATGTTGACGGCCTGGGTGTCCAGCTAGTGCACCCGCCACAGCCGGTGTCGATCCCGGTGCTCGATGTGTCGGACCTGGCTGAGCCACAGCGTTCCGCGGAGTTGGAGCAGGTGCTGGCAGCGGAGAGCAATCAGCCATTCGATCTCAGCGCTGGTCCGCTGATGCGGATACGGCTGGTGCGGCTAGGCGCCGAAGACCACGTCCTGATCGTGCTTCTGCATCACATCATCATTGACGGCTGGTCGACGGGCGTGCTCATCGAGGAGTTGAGCCTGCTGTACCGGGCCGCCGTACGCGATGAGGTGGCCGGGTTCCGCGGGGCACCCGCACCCGGCCGGTCACGGCGTGCGGGACAAGCGTCGCACGCCGTTCTCCCTCAGCTGCCGGTGCAGTATGCGGATTTCGCCGTCTGGCAGCGTCAGGTCTTGTCCGGCCCGGCGCTTGAGGACGGCCTTTCCTACTGGCGGCGCCAGCTCGACGCGCTGGCACCGTTGGAGCTGCCAACTGATCGGCCCCGGCCGGCGGTACGCACCTCGGCCGGAGCCATGCACGAGTTCGTGGTACCGGCAGAGCTGACTGCCGGGCTGAGGGAGCTCAGCCAGCGCCTGGATGGCACGGTGTTCATGACCTTGGTCGCAGCTTGCCAGCTGCTGTTCAGCCGCTATTCCGGGCAGGATGACATCGCGCTGGGCACCGTGGTATCCGGGCGGGAACGGGCCGAGCTGGAACGGGTGATCGGGTTCTTCGTCAACACCGTCGTCCTGCGTTCGCAGATCGATGATGAGCAAAGTTTCGTTCGATTCCTCACCCAGGTCCGGGAAACCGTGCTGGATGCTTTGGCCCACCAGGAGGTCCCTTTCGAGCGTCTCGTGGATGAGCTGGTTCCCGTTCGGGACACCAGCCGCACTCCGCTTTTCCAGGTAATGCTTGTCCTGCAGAATGCCCCCGCGCAGGCTCCGGATCTGGCCGGGTTGCGCGTGTCGGGTCTGGGGCTACCGGTGGCCACCGCGAGTTTCGACATCACCGTGGAATTCAACGAAGTCGGTGATGTGCTGACCGGCGCGTTCATCTACAACACTGATTTGTTTGATTCCGCGACGATGGAGCGGATGGCTCAGCATTTGCTGGTGTTGCTCAACGGAATTGCCGCTGATCCAGACCGGCCGGTGACAGAGCTGCCGTTGTTGACTGACGATGAGCGAGATCAGTTGCTGGTGGGATGGAATGACACTGCTCGGCCGGTGCCGGGCGGGACGGTGCCGGAGTTGTTCGCCGTGCAGGTGTCGCGGACTCCGGACGCGGTTGCGGTGGTGTGCGGGTCGGAGGCTTTGTCCTATGCCCAGCTGGACGAGCAGGCGAACCGGCTGGCGCATAGGTTGATCAGCGTGGGGGTGGGTCCGGAGGTTCCGGTTGGTGTGTTGCTGGAGCGTTCGGCGGCGTTTGTGGTGGCTGAGTTGGCGGTGCTGAAGGCCGGTGGCGCCTACGTGCCGGTCGATGTGCGTGCTCCCCAGGCCCGGATGGGGCAGGTGTTGGCCGAGGCGGGAGTCTCGGTGCTGGTCACCGATGAGATGTGGCTCGACCGGGCTCACGAACTGGGTGCAGGGCGGGTTGTGGTCGTCGGTGACCCGTCGCTGATTGCGGAGCAGCGATCGGCGCCGGTGGTGGAGACCGATCCTGAGCAGCTGGCGTATGTCATGTACACGTCCGGTTCGACCGGGATCCCGAAGGGTGTCGCGGTGCGGCACCGGGATGTGGTCGCGCTGGCAGCAGCCGGGTGCTTTGCCGGTGGCGGGCATGTGCGGGTGTTGGTGCACTCCCCGGCGGCCTTCGACGCCTCGACCTACGAGGTATGGGTGCCGTTGCTGAATGGTGGACAGGCGGTGGTAGCTCCGCCTGGGGAGATCGATGCCGAGGTCCTGCGCCGGATGGTCGGCGAGCATGCGGTGACTGGGTTGTGGTTGACCGCCGGGTTGTTCCGGTTGCTGGCACAGGAGGCGCCCGAGTGCCTGGCCGGGATTCGAGAGGTCTGGACCGGAGGCGATGTGGTGCCCTCGGATGCGGTGCGCCGGGTGCAGGCGGCCTGCCCGGGCGTCGTTGTGGTGGATGGCTATGGACCCACCGAGACCACCACGTTCGCCAGTTGCTACCGGATGGCGGGGGATGGGCCGGTGCCCGAGGTGGTACCGATCGGCCGTCCGCTGGACAACATGCGGGTGTTCGTGCTGGATGCGAAGTTGCGCCCGGTGCCGGTGGGGGTTGCCGGGGAGCTTTACATCGCCGGTGCCGGGCTGGCTCGGGGGTATCTGCACCGTCCGGGGCTGACCGCGGCGCGGTTCATCGCGAACCCCTTCGGTGTGCCCGGCGAGCGCATGTATCGCAGCGGGGATCTGGTGCGCTGGAACACCCAGGGCGAGCTGGTGTATCTGGGACGCGCCGATGAGCAGGTCAAGATCCGGGGTTTCCGGGTCGAGCTGGAAGAGATCGAGTCCGTGCTGCGCACCCATCCCGGGGTAGCCCAGTGTGTGGTGTTGGCCCGGCAGGACCAGCCGGGGGCCAAGCGCCTCGTGGGATACCTGGTACCGGCCACCCAGCACGCTCCCACAGCTGCAGAGCTACAGGCCCATCTCAGCACGCGCCTGCCGGACTACATGGTCCCCGCAGTGTTCATGACACTGGACTCGTTGCCCTTGAGCCCGAACGCGAAGGTCGACCGCAAGGCATTGCCCGCCCCCGTGGGGCCGCTCGCGCCGGTGGCGGAGTTCGTCGCGCCGCGCAATGAGGCTGAGCGCCTGCTGGCGCAGGTCTGGGCTGAAGTCCTCGGAGCTGAACAAGTCGGGATCCACGACAACTTCTTCGAGTTGGGTGGGGATTCGATCCTCAGCATTCAGGTGGTGTCCCGGGCCCGCCGGGCCGGGGTGCAGGTGAGCACCAAGGACATCTTCGTCCGCCAGACCATCGCTGAGCTGGTCGCCGGCCTGGAAACCGGGCCGTCCGCCGAGCTGGCCGATGATTCAGCGATTGCTGGTCCGGCGCCGTTGATGCCGATCCAGCGGTGGTTCTTCGCGACGTACGGGCCGTTGCCGCACTTCAACCAGTCCTTTGCCATCGAGTTGACCGAGGAACTGGACCGGGAGGCGCTCTCGACCGCCGTGGATGCGGTGGTGGCACACCATCCGGCGCTGCGTATGCGGTTTGTCCAGGACGGTGCCGGGTGGCGCCAGGAAGTCGCAGCTCCTGAGGGTGCGGTGCTGGACCGGTGTGACCTCTCGAGTCTTGCCGAGGGGGATCGACCGGTGGCGATGGAGCAGGCCGCGCTCGCCGCCGCTGCGGGGCTGGACCTCGCCAGCGGTCCGGTGCTGCGCGCGCTGCTCTTCGACACAGGACCGGGCCAGCGGTGCTGGCTGTTCATCGCCGTCCATCACCTGGTGATCGACGGGGTGTCCTGGCGGATTCTGCTGGCCGACCTGGAATCCGCCTACCACCAAGCTCGGGCCGGGCGCCCGGTGGAGTTGGAGGCGGTGGGCACCCCGTTCACCCGGTGGGCGCACCGCCTGGAGGAGCACGTCCAGGTGGGCGGGTTCGATGGTGATCTCGAGTACTGGTCGCAGCTGTCCCGGGAGACCGGGGCCGAGCTGCCGGTGACCCGGGTCGGTGCCAACACGGTGGCGTCCAGCCACACCGTGACCGTGCGCTTGGACCGGGAGCAGACCGATGCGCTGGTGCATCGGGTGCCTGGGGTGTACCGCACGCAGATCAATGATGTGCTGCTCAGTGCGCTGGGCCGGGTGCTGGCGTCGTGGACGGGGCGGGCGCGGGTGCTCGTCGCGCTGGAAGGCCACGGTCGCGAAGAGATCCTGCAAGGTGTGGATCTGTCCCGCACCGTGGGCTGGTTCACCACCCAGTTCCCAGTCGCGCTCACTGCGGCACCGGGCACCGGCTGGGGTGAGTTGCTCAAGTCGGTCAAAGAACAGCTACGGGCCATCCCGCATCGGGGACTGAGCTACGGGGCGCTGCGCTACCTGACCCCGGACAGCCCGCTGCATGCTGACCCTGCTGCGCAGATCAGCTTCAACTACCACGGCCAGTGGGACGTGGCACCGGATTCTGGTGGGCTCTACCGCGGCGTGCACGGCGGGCTGGTGCCCGATCAGGCCCCGGATGCTTTGCGGTCGTATGTGGTGGACGTCACCGGTGTGGTCACCGGTGGTGAGCTGGAGCTGGCCTGGACGTACTCGGAGAACCTGCACGACGCGGCCACCATCGAGTGGTTGGCCGAGCAGATGCTGCTGGCACTACGCGAGATCGTCGAGCACTGCGCCCAGCCCGGGGCCGGGGGCTGCACGCCGAGCGATTTCCCGCTGGCTGGTCTCGACCAGGCCGGTGTGGACCGTCTGGCCGGTGACGGGCGGTCGGTGGAGGACATCTACCCGCTGACCCCCTTGCAGGCCGGGATGGTGTTCCACAGCCTGGTCGACGCCGACTCCGAACCCTACGTTGATCAGTTCCAGCTGCGCCTGTCCGGGGTGTCCGATGCCCACGCGCTTGGTATGGCCTGCCAGCGGGTGGCTGATCGCACGCCGGTGTTGCGCAGCGCGGTGGTCTGGGACGGGGTGGACAAGCCGGTGCAGGTGGTATACCGCCAGGTCACCCTCCCGATCACCTACCACGACTGGCGCGCGCTCCCGGAGCGGGAACAGGACCAGGAACTGACCCGGATCAGCGTGGCCGAGCGCGCCGCGATCAACCTGGCTGTGGCGCCGCTGCTGCGGTCCATGATCGCGCGCCTGCCCGGGGATGAGGTCGTCCTGGTTTGGACCTTCCATCACGTGATGCTCGATGGCTGGAGCCTCGGCGAGGTGTTTGCCGAGGTTCAGCAGGAGTACACGGCGATCGTGCAAGGCCAGACGCCTAGCCTGCTCACCCGGCGTCCCTTCCGGGACTACCTCCACTGGTTGGCCGAGCAAGACCCGGACCAGGCGCAGCAGCACTGGCGAGGGCTGCTGTCCGGCTTCGGGGTGCCCACCGCACTGCCTTACGACCGCCAGCCCCTGGAGGCCCACCGCGCTGAGTCCGCCGAGTCCGTACTCCGCATGCTGCCGGCCGAGCAGTCCCAGCGGCTGCAGGCGGTGGCGATGCGCGCGGGGCTGACGCTGAACACGATGGTGCAAGGTGCCTGGGCCCTGCTGCTGTCGCGCTACAGCGGCGAGCGCGACGTCGTGTTCGGCACCATCGTCTCCGGACGCCCAGCCGAGCTCACCGGCGTGGAATCCATGGTCGGGATGTTCATCAACACCGTGCCTACCCGGGTGCAGATCGATGATGGGCAAGGCGTGCTGGCCTGGCTGCGGGCATTGCAGACCCAGCAGTCGGCCTCGCGGCAGTTCGACTTCGTGGCGTTGACCCAGCTGCAGGCCTGGAGTGATCTGCCCGCCGGGACCAACCTGTTCGACAGCGTGGTCATGTTCCAGAACTATCCGTTCGAGGCCTCACCAGAAGGCGAGGCAGGGCTGCGGATCCGGGCATTCCAGGGCCGGGACACCACAAACTTCCCGCTCAGCCTGCGTGCCTACGTGGGTGGGCTACCCGAGCAGCTCAGCCTCGACCTGAACTACGACCCACGCCTGTTCGATCACAGCACCGTGACAGCCATGGCCGAGCGGTTGCTGATGTTGCTTGCTGGCATGGCCACTGAGCCGGACCGATCACTCTCACAGCTGCCCTGGATGTCCGCCGCTGAGCGGGAGCAGCTGCTCGTCCGGTGGAATGACACGGGTCGTGGGGTGCCGGCGGTGGTTTTGCCGGGGTTGTTTGAGGCTCAGGTTGTTCGTGCGCCGGATGCGGTGGCGGTGGTGGCTGGGGG
>JAJPIR010000268.1 GCA_021324675.1 Actinomycetota bacterium | reverse complement strand
TGCTCGTGCTCTGGCAGGTCGCGCCAGTCGTGGTAGGTGATTGGCAGGCTGCGCTGGCGGTACACGATCTGCACCGGCTCATCGATCCCCTCCCAGGCGATCGCGCTGCGCAGGATGGGGGTGCGATCCACCACCCGCTGCCACGCCTGGCCCCACGCCGGCAGATCGTTGATTCCCGAAATTCGCAGCTGGCTTTGATCGATGTAAGCGGCCGCGCTGGGATCCAGCAGGCTGTGGAACACCATTCCGGCCTGCAAGGGAGTCAACCGGTAGATGTCTTCGACATCCCGGCCGGTACCGACCAGCGCATCGAGCTGAGCCTGCGAAACCCGCGCCAGCGGGAAATCAGACGGCGTGCAGCCACCCGCGTCCGGATGCGCGCAATGCGCCACAATCTGGCGCAATGTCTCCAACGTGTGCGCCACCAACCACTCAATAGTGGCCTCGTCGTGCACATTTTCTGAATAGGTCCAACTCAGCTGCAATTGACCATCAACAACAAGCCCGACGACGTCCAGCAGGTGCGGGCGCACGCTGTCCGGCGCAACATCGGGCGCCAAAGCGTCTACCCAGTCTTGATATAGCCCATCAGGCCCGCCTGCCACACCCCACTGACCGAGATAATTCACACTGATTTGCGGGGAGACATCATCATTCAGCCCGCAGCCCGGAGTGAGGTAACGCAACGCCCCATAACTGAGGCCCCGATGGGGGATAGCACGTAACTGCTCTTTCACCGACTTCAACAACTCACCCCAGCCGGCGGCCTCGACACTCAGTGCCACCGGGAACAGGGACGTGAACCAGCCGACGGTGCGGGACAGATCCACCCCGGGCAGGATGTCTTCCCGGCCATGGCCTTCCAGGGCGATCAGTACCCGATCCCGTCCGGTCCAGGACGCCAGCGCCCGGCCTATCGCGCTGAGCAGGACATCATTGATCTGGGTCCGGTACACGCCCGGTACGCGATGTAGCAATGCATCGGTCTCATCCCGGTCCAGCCCTGCCACCACCGTCCGCGCAGAACCAGCGGTGTTCATGCCGGTTCGGCTGGTCGGCAGCTGAGCCGTCGAATCTGAGCCTGACAGCTCCTGAGACAGGTTCGACCAGTACTCGAGATCGCTGTCCAGGCCGCCTTCCTGCACATACCGCACCCATTGGTGCGCCCATTGGGTGAAGGCGACACCCGCCGGCTCCAACTGCACCGGGTTGCCACTGCGAGCCTGGTGGTAAGCGGTTTCCAGATCGCTGAGCAGGATGCGCCAGGACACCCCGTCGATCACCAAGTGATGGGCGGCGAGGAACAACCACGGCCGCTGACCCGGCCCGAAATCGAACAGCACCACCCGCGCCAACGGACCATGGGAAAGGTCCAGACTGGAGGCCGCAGCCAATGCCGCCTGTTCCACGGCCACTCGTCGCTGCTCCGGCGCCACATCCGCGAATTCATAACGCTCCAACACCACACCGCTGGTGTCCGCGATGTCTTGGCACCATTCGTCGCCAACAAAAGCAAAGCATGTTCGCAATACTGGGTGGTGTGCCACCACGGCGTTGACCGCGAGTGACAAGGCGTCCTGATCCAGGTTTTCGGTCAGCTCCATCGCGACGGACTGGTTGAAATGAGCCAACGGACCATAGGTCGTGAAAAACCAGTGCTGGATCGGGGTCAGCGGCGCTGGGCCAACAATCACCTCATCATCAACCGATGTGGATTCTGATTTCACTCCTGCGGCGAGGGCGGCCACTGTTTGGGCGAAGAACACCTCCCTGGTGGTCACTGCCAGACCGGCTGCCCGGGCCCGCGACACCACCTGAATACTGAGAATCGAGTCCCCGCCCAATTCGAAGAAATTGTCTTCCACACCAACCTGGTCAACACCCAACACCTGCGCCCAAATATCGGCCAGTACGCGCTCGGTATCGGTACGGGGAGCCACATAGGTCGCGACCGGTGCGCTGGGTTGGTCAGGGGCGGGCAAGGCGTTGCGGTCCAGTTTCCCGGTCGGCCCCAAAGGCAATTCGTCGAGTGTGACGAACAGTGCGGGCACCATATAGTCAGGCAACGTGTGAGTGAGGTGGTCGCGCAGCTCCGCAGTAGAAGGCGCGCCCTGCCCGTCGGGGACCACATAAGCGATCAGCCGTTTGGTTCCGGGGTGGTCTTCGCGGGCAATGACCACGACCTCGCTGATGCCGGGGTGGGTGGCCAGGGTGGCTTCGATCTCGCCGAGTTCGATGCGGAATCCGCGGATCTTGACCTGGTCATCCACCCGACCCAGGTAGTCCAACTGCCCAGCGGGATTCCAGCGCACCAGATCCCCGGTGCGATACATCCGCTCACCAGCTGCGCCAAAGGGATTGGCCACAAACCGCGACGCGGTCAGCCCCGGTCGCCCCAGATAACCCCGGGCCAACCCAGCCCCAGCCAGATACAACTCCCCGACCACCCCGACCGGCACTGGGCGCAACCACGCATCCAGCACAAATACCTGGGTGTTGGTGATCGGGGCCCCGATCGGCGGCGCCTGCTCGATGGGGGTGTCGCTGTCGTGATACCCCGCGGTGGCATACACCGTGGCCTCAGTCGGGCCATAAATATTGGCCAGCCGCGTGCATCCGGTGGCTCGCTGAATGTCTCGGGCCACCCGGGTCGACAACGCCTCCCCAGCCAGCACGACGGTGTCGGCGCGCACCGTGCCCTGGCCCTGGGCCAACCCCGACGACAGCGCCGAGGGGACCCCGCTGACCAGGCTCGCCACCCGGTGCCCGGACTCACCCAAGGCCAGCACATCACGGACCAGCTCAAGACAACCACCGGCCAGCAACGGGCAAAGAATCTCGAACACCGACACATCGAAGTTCAGCGACGTCGAGGCCACCACCCGCGACAACCCCGATACCCCGAACTCCGTCGCCGCCCACGCGGCAAGATCCGCCACACTGCGGTGAGCCACCACCACGGCCTTGGGCAGCCCAGTCGAGCCCGATGTATAAATCGCATACGCGGCATGGGAAGGCACCAGCGGTGTTACTCGATCGGCATCGGTGACCTCGTCACCAGACTGCCCGGCGACCGCCGCAACCGTCTCAGGATCGTCGAGCACCAACCGGGCCACATCCGCCGGCAAGCACGCAGAGGTCTCCCCGGCGGACAACACCACCGCCGGCTTGGCGTCGGTGCAAATAAAATCAATCCGCGCCGACGGATACTTCGGGTCGATCGGCAAGTAGGCGGCACCGGCCTTAGCCACCGCCAACAACGCCACAATCATGTCCGCCGAACGCGGCAACGCCAACCCAACAAACTGCTCCGGACCTATCCCCCGACCGATCAGCAACCGCGCCAACCGATTCGCCTTCGCGTTGAGCTCGGCGTAGGACAGCTGCTCGTGCCCGGCCACGACCGCCACCGCATCCGGCGTACGAGCCACCTGCGCGGAAAAACCCTCCGGCACCGTCGCCCCCGGCACCTCACGAGCCGTGTCATTCCATCCGACCAGCAACCGCTCACGCTCCCCGGCAGTCAACACCGGCAACTGGAGTAGTGATCGGTCCGGACTGGTGGTTATGCCCGTGAGGAGCGTGCAGAGGTGCTGGACCATCCGACGGATGGTGTCGGTGTTGAACAGGCGCGGGTCATAAGCCAGGCGTAGCCCTAAAGAATCTCCTAGGGAAACTTGCAGGCTCAGCGGGAAATTGGTGGTTTCCCGGACCTGAATTTCCCGCAGGTGCAGACCAGCGCCGGTGACCGTGGTGGAGTCGAAGGGGTAGTTCTCGAACACCACCATGCTGTCGAATAGCCCACTGCCGGCCGGCAACTGACTGTAGGCCTGGACTTGGGTCAGCGAAAGGAAATCGAACCTGCGGGACTCGATCTGCGCGGTTTGCAATTCCCGCAGCCAGGACACCACGTCCTGGGTCTCCTCGATGTGGGCTCGGGTGGGCACGGTGTTGATGAACATGCCCACCATCGACTCCACGCCGGCCAGCTCACCCGGACGCCCGGAGACGGTGGTGCCAAACACCACATCACGCACACCGCTATAGCGAGACAGCAGCAACGCCCAAGCGCCCTGCACCGTCGTGTTCACTGTCAGGCCATGGCGTTGGGCCAGCTGCTGCAGCCGGACGGTGTCGGGTCCGTCGAGCTGAACGTCGATCGATTCTGTGGATTCCGCTTGGTGCGCCTGGTGAGGCGCGCGGTCGTAGGGCAACGGGGTCCGCGAGTCGAACCCAGCCAGCACCGCCCGCCAATGCTCGTGTGCCTGGGTCTGATCCTGCTCGGCCAGCCAGTGCAGGTAGTCCCGGAACGGCCGGCGAGTGATGAGCTCCGGGGCTCGATCCTGGGTGATTGCCGCGTACTGCTCGCAAACCTCCGCGAAGACGGCGCCCATGCTCCAGCCGTCAAGGATCACATGGTGATGGGTCCAGATCATCGCGATCTCGTCACCGCCCACCCGGGCGATCACCAGCCGCAACAGCGGCGGCACGGCCAAGTCGATCTCGGCGCGCTCGGCCGCTGCGATCCGAGCCAGCTCCTGGTGCCGCTGCTGCTCGGACAGCGCACGCCAGTCGTAGTAGGTGGTCGGCACCACCACCCGCCGGTGCACGATCTGCACCGGCTCGTCGATTCCCTCCCAGGCAACCGCCGTGCGCAACAGCGGGATGCGATCCACCACCCGCTGCCACGCCAGTCCCCAGGCCTGCGGATCACTGATCCCGGAGATCCGTAACTGGGCCTGGTCTACATAGGCCGCGGCGGAGGGATCAAGCAGGCTGTGGAACACCATCCCGGCCTGTAACGGGGTCAACGGGTACAGGTCCTCCACATCCCGGCCCGTCCCCACCAATGCATCCAGCTGGCTCTGCGACAACCGGGCCAATGGGAAGTCAGAAGGAGTGAATCCACCGGCCGCCGGATCGGCACAATGCGCCACAATCTGCCGCAACGCATCACACATTTCCGCGGCCAACCACTCAATTGTGGCCTCATCATGAACGTTCTCCGAATAGGTCCAGCTCAGCTGCAGCTGGCCATCGGAGACAACTCCGATCACATCCAGCAGGTAAGGACGTGTACTTTCTGGCGCATGATCCGGCGCCAATCCACCGGTCCAGCCACGATAAAGGCCCTCAGACCGCGTAGTGCCCAACTGGCCCGTGACGTCCCACTGGCCATGGTAATTCATACTGATCTGCGGCGTGAGGTTTCCGTCCAGCCCGCTGTCGGGGTCAAGGTAACGCAATGCGCCGTAACTCAAGCCTCGATGGGGGATTGCTCGTAATTGCTCCTTCACAGATTTGAGCAATTCGCCCCAGCCGGTGGGCCCCACGTTCAACACCACCGGGAACAGGGAGGTAAACCAGCCCACCGTGCGGGAGAGTTCCAGACCCGGGAGGATCTCCTCGCGACCATGCCCTTCCAGGGCAATCAGCACCCGGTCCCGTCCGATCCAGGACGCCAGCACCCGCCCCAACGCGCTGAGCAGTACGTCGTTGATCTGAGTGCGGTAGACCCCAGGTACCCGGTGCAGCAACGCATCCGTCTCATCCCGGGTCAGACCCGCCACCACAGTGCGCGCCGAACCGGCCGTGTTCGCCCCGGCGCGGCTCACCGGCAGGTCGGCCACCGTCTGGTGGGCCTGATCCGACCAGTACCCCAGGTCATCATGGAGACCGCCACCCTGGACGTACCGCACCAACCGGTGCGCCCACTGGGTGAGCGAGGTGGCCTCCGGCGCCAATTCCACCGGCCGCCCTGCGTGGGCCTGCTGGTAGGCGGCTTCCAGATCGGCCAGCAGGATCCGCCAAGACACCCCATCCACCACCAGGTGATGGATAACGAGGTACAACCCCGGCCGCTGATCTGGTCCGGAATCGAAGAGCACCGCTCGCAGCACGGGGCCGTCAACGATGTCCAGACTGGACGCGGCGGCCCGTGCCACCTGCTGCATCTGCGCCGATCGCTCCTCCGGCGGCACATCCGACAACGCACAGCGCTCCAACACCGCGCCACTGGGAGGTGCAACGTCCTGCAACCAGCGCCCCTCGTGACAGGCGAATCGCGTGCGTAATGCCGGGTGATGCGCCACCAGCGCATCGACGGCGACCACGAGCGCGTCTCGATCGAGGTGTTCGGTCAACTCGACGAAAAACGACTGGTTGAAATGAGCCAATGACCCATGCGTGGCGAAAAACCAGCGCTGGATCGGAGTTAAAGGCGCCGGACCGCCAATTATCTCATCATCGACCGGCTCCGGAGCTAGTACCACAACATTGGCGAGACGCGCCACCGTCTGCGATAAGAAAATATCCTTGGTAGTCACCGGCACACCGGCTTGCCGAGCCCGCGACACCACCTGGATGCTGAGGATCGAGTCTCCACCCAGCTCGAAGAAATTATCCTCAACGCCGACTCGTTCCACTCCCAGTACTTGTGCCCAGATCTCAGCCAGAACGCGCTCGGTGTCAGTGCGCGGGGCGAGGTATTCGGCGACCGGAGCGGCGAGTTGATCGGGAGCGGGGAGGGCTTTGCGGTCCAGTTTTCCGGTCGGACCGAGCGGCAACTGCTCGAGCGTCACGAACTGCGCGGGCACCATGTAGTCGGGCAGGGTGCGGGTGATGTGGGCCCGCAACTCCGTATTCGTGGGAACGTCCTGACCAGCCGGCACAAGATAAGCAACCAGACGTTGAGTCCCGGGCTGATGCTCGACAGCGGTGACCACGGCCTGGCTGATGCCGGGATGGGAGGTCAGGGCAGCCTCGATCTCCCCGAGTTCGATGCGGAATCCACGGATCTTGACCTGGTCATCTGCGCGGCCCAGGTACTCCAACTGCCCATTGGGGTTCCAGCGCACCAGATCCCCGGTGCGGTACATCCGCTCGCCGGATGCCCCGAAGGGGTTGGCGAGGAATCGGGACGCGGTGAGTCCGGGCCGGTGCAGGTAGCCCCGCGCCAGCCCAGTTCCCGCCAGGTACAACTCACCAATCACGCCGACCGGTACCGGCCGCAACCGCGCATCGAGCACATACACCTGGGTGTTGGTGATCGGGGCGCCGATCGGCGGGGACTGCTCGACCGGGCTGTCGCCGTCGTGGTACCAGGCGGTGACATACACGCATGCCTCGGTCGGGCCATAAATATTGGCGATCCGCCGGCATCCGGTCGCCACCTGGATCGCCCGGGCCATCCGAGCCGAGAGCGCCTCCCCGGCCAGCACGACGGTGTCTGCTTGGACCGCACCGCCGCCGTGGACCAGACCTTGAGACAGCGCTGATGGCACACCGCTGACCAGACTCGCGATCCGCTGCCCGGATTCACCCAGGGCCAGCGCGTCACGGACCAACTCGATACTGCCGCCCACCAGCAGTGGGCAGAGGATCTCGAACACCGACACGTCGAAGGTCAGCGATGTCGAGGCCAGCACCTTCGACAACCCCGATATGCCGAACTCGTCAGCCGCCCACGCGGCGAGATCCGCCACGCTCTGGTGCGTGATCACAACCGCCTTTGGCACCCCGGTCGACCCTGAGGTGTAAATGGCGTACGCGGAATGCAGCGGAGACAGCGGCTGCACTCGATCGGCGTCGGTGACCTCACCACCGGAACAGGCGGCAATGTCCCGCGCGGTCTGAGGATCATCCATCACCAGCCCAGCCACATCCGCTGGTAGGCATCCAGCGGTCTGCCCGGCGCACAGCACCACAATGGGCTTGGCGTCAGCGCAGATGAATTCAATCCGTGCTGCCGGGTAATTCGGGTCGATGGGAAGATAGGCAGCGCCCGCTTTGGTCACCGCCAGCAATGCCACGACCATGTCAACCGACCGGGTCAGGACCAGCCCGACGAAGCGCTCTGGACCAACACCGAGCCCGATCAGTACCCGCGCCAGCTGATTCGCCCGCTCATTCAACTCTGCATAGGACAGCTCCACGCCATCGGCCGCAACGGCGACGCTGTCCGGGGTCCGAGCCACCTGCGCGGTGAACAGCGCAGGCACCGTCGCGGCCGGCACCTCGGTATGAGTGCTGTTCCATTCCACGAGTACCTGGTACTGCTCGGCGGCACTCAACAATGGGAGTTCAGCGACCGGTCGATCGGGCTCGGCGGTGATACCGGCCAGCAGCACCAGGAAATTCCCCACCATCCGCTCGGCCGTTGATGCATCGAACAGATCGGTGTTGTACTGCAACGCACCTTCGAGAAGGCCGTCTCGTTTCTGGAACTCGATAGTAATGTCGAAGCTGGCAGCGGTAGCCGGCAATGCCACCTCATCGATCGCCAGACCGGGTAGCTCAGGCGGCCGCACAACATTATTCTGCAGTATCACCATTACCTGGAATAACGGCGTGCGGCTGGTGTCGCGAATCGGCGCGAGCTCGTCAACGAGACGTTCGAATGGCACGTCCTGATGAGACAGTGCACCCAGAACGGTATCCCTTACGCCACGCAGAAACCGCGTGAAACTGTGGTCGAAATTTATTGTGGATCGAAGCACCAGGGTGTTGACGAAAAAGCCGATCAGACCGTCCAGCTCGGCGCGCTCGCGACCTGACACAACGGTGCCGACCGCAATGTCGTCCTGCCCGGACCAGCGGCTGAGCAGCAGCTGGCTGGCGGCGACCAGCGTCATGAAAAGGGTGCCGTCCTGCTGCGCTGCGGTGGCTTCAAGCCGGGTGACGATGTCGGCCGGCACCACGAACTCGTGGCTGGCACCCGACGAGGTGCGTACTGCCGGTCGGGGTCTGTCGGTCGGCAGCTCCAGAGGCGCCACACCGTCGAGTTGGCGGCGCCAGTAAGCCAATCCCTCATCGAGCACGGGGCCAGACAGAGCAGCTCGTTGCCACGCCGCGAAATCGGCATACTGCACCGGCAGCAGCGCCAGATCGGCTACCTCATCACCGGTAGCCCCCCGGTACAGGGCGCACAGCTCCTGGACGAGTACACCCATCGACCATCCGTCGGTGATGATGTGGTGCAGCACCATGAGCAGCGCGTGGTCCGCCTCGCCCAGCCGGGCCAGGCACAGCCGCATCAAGGGTCCGCTAGCCAGGTCGAAGGGCCGCCGGCTGTGCACCGCCAGCAGTTGCTGCAACTCGGCCTCACGTTGTGCCTGATCGAGTTGGGACAGGTCCAGCACCGGCAGCTGCACGTTGCTCGGTGGGTGCACAATCTGCACGCCTCGACCGTCGACCTGCCCGAACGTGGTACGGAGAGATTCATGCCGCGCCACCAGCCCGGTGATCGCGGCGCGCAGCGCATCGAGGTCCAGCTCCCCGCGCAACCGCAACCCCATGGGGATGGCGTACTCCGCACTCTCGGGCGCGAATTCATGCAAGAACCACAAGCGCTGTTGCGCAAAAGACAACGCCAGCTCGCCATCGCGAGAAATAATCGGTATCGCCGACTCGCGGGCGACGGAATCAGCCGGTATTGCGGCAGCAAGATCAGCGACGGTGGGATGCGCAAAAACGGCGCGTGGTGAAAGGTCCGAATCTAAAGTAGCCCGCAGTCGCGAGGTCACCCGGATACTCAGGATCGAGTCCCCGCCGAGCTCGAAAAAGTTGTCCGTGGCCCCGACTCGCTCAACTCCCAGAACATCGGACCAGATCTGGGCCACAACCTGCTCGGCGTCGGTGCGTGGCGCCACGTAGCTGGCACCGCCTGTGTTCAATTCAGGGGCAGGTAATGCTTTTCGATCCAACTTTCCATTAACGGTCAGCGGGAGCGCGTCGAGCGTCACGAACGCAGCCGGAATCATGTATTCCGGCAACACCGCACCCACGAAACTCCGCAGTTCCGCGCCCACCGGGGCCTCGACGCCGGCAGGAACGATATACGCCACCAAACGTTTGTTCCCCGGTTGGTCCTCTCGGGCGATGACCGCCACCTCACCAACCGCAGGATGGGTGGCCAGCACAGCCTCGATCTCGCCCAACTCAATGCGGAAACCGCGGATCTTCACCTGGTCATCGGCCCGGCCCAGGTACTCCAGCTTCCCGTGGAAGTCCCACCGGGCTATGTCTCCCGTGCGATACATGCGCGAGCCTGGCGCACCGAACGGGTTGGCGACAAAACGCGCGGAGGTCAGCCCGGGGCGATTCAGATATCCTCGAGTTACCGCGGCACCGCCGACGTACATTTCTCCGGCCACTCCTGGAGGAACCGGAGACAGCGTGGCATCCAACACGTACACCTGGAGATCGGGAATACCCACCCCGATGGTGCTGGTGGTGGCCTCAGCCACGGTTCTCGCGTCGAGCGGCTGGTAGGAGACGTGCACCGTCGTCTCGGTGATGCCATACATATTCACCAGCACCGCAGCGGTGTCACCGTGGCGTTCGTACCATGGCGCAAGGCGCCACAGTTCCAATGCCTCTCCGCCGAAAATCACATATCGTAGGCTGGTTCGGGCGCCGAGATCCGGATTGTCGCCGTCAGCGCGCAATAGCTGATAGAACGCCGAGGGAGTCTGGTTGAGGACCGTTACCCTTTCGGCGACCAGCAGCCGCAGGAATTCTTCTGGTGAGCGTGATACCGCGAAGGGCACCACGACCAAGCGCCCACCATGCAGCAACGCTCCCCAGATCTCCCACACCGAAAAGTCGAAAGCATACGAATGGAACAGCGTCCATACATCACGCTCGTCGAATCCGAACCAATGCTCGGTGGCGGAAAACAGCCGGACAACGTTTCGGTGAGAGACCACAACACCCTTGGGAAGGCCCGTCGAACCAGAGGTATAAATAGCATAGACCGGATTGCCCGGGCACACCGGAACGTTACGCTCACGATCGGTAAGGTTCCCAGTGCTCTGGCGCCCGACGAGCTCGGCGTCCTGCGTGGCGTCAAGCACCACCTTCGGCACTGTGACGGCCGCACCCCACTGCTCAGCGGCCACGGCACTGGTGGTCACCAGCAGCACAGGATTTGCGTCAGCAAGTAAATACCTTACTCGCTCGGCGGGTAAATCAGGATCCAGTGGCAGGTACGCCGCTCCCGCCTTGAGCACTCCAATAATTGCGACGACCATGTCCAGCGAACGTGGCAGCGCCAGAGCCACAAATCGCTCAGGGGCAGCACCATAGTGGACCAAACAACGGGCCAGCTGGTTGGATCGGGCGTTCAGCTCAGCATATGACAAATGGTCAGCGCCGCAGTTGACCGCCACCGCGTCCGGAGTGCGGGCTACCTGCCGCTCGAATGCCTCAATGAGAGTTGCTTCGGCGTCCTTACCTCCGGATCCCGCACCGGCGCTGCCGTTCCAGTCCGCCAAGACTTGGTGCCGCTCCTGCGCCGTCATCCACGGCAACCGCCACACCGGCTGGTCCAGGTTCTCGCTGAACCCGATCAGCAACAACTCCAGCCGCCGCGCCATCGCCTGCACCGTGGCGGCATCGAACAGGTGCGGGTCATATCCCAGCTCGAACGCGAGATGCTCAGCCATGTAGGCACGCACAGCGAGCGGGAAGTTGGTGGTATCCCGACCCTGCACGGCGCGGATTCGCAGGCCCTCCGACGACTCCTCGAATGGATAGTTTTCGAACACCACCATGCTGTCGAACAGGTTCGCGCCAGCGGGGAAGTCGCTGCATGCCCGTATCTGCGCCAGCGAGGTGAACTCGAATCGCCGTGACTCGATCTGCGCGGCCTGCAGTTCGCGCAGCCACGACGCCAGCCGCGATGCGTCACCACGGTCGCTGGGATCGTGGGGGACGTGAATCCGAGTCGGCACCGTGTTGATGAACATGCCGACCATCGATTCCACGCCCGCAAGCTCCGCGGGCCGCCCGGAAACCGTGCTGCCGAACACGACGTCGGATGCGCCGCTGTAGCGGGAGAGCACGATCGCCCAGGCACCCTGCACCAGGGTGTTGAGAGTCAGACCAGCCTGTCTGGCCGCCGACTGCAGCCACTGCGACTGCTCGGTCGGCAGCTCGATGCGTACCGCCTCAGTCGACTCGGTTCGGTGTGCTTCAAGGGGTTGGCGGTCGTACGGCAACGCGGTCGGCTCGGTGAGGCCGGACAGCACGCTGCGCCAGTGATCCAGCGCCTGCTGCTGATCCTGCTCGGCCAACCACTGGAGATAATCCCGGAACGGCCGGCGGGCGACCAGCTCAGGTGCCCGGCCCTGAGTGATCGCTGCGTACTGCTCGACGACCTCAGCGAAGACCTGACCCAGGCTCCAGCCGTCCAGCACCACGTGATGGGAGGTCCATACCAGCACGACCTCGTCCCCGGGGAGGGACGCGATCACCAGCCGCAGCAGCGGCACCGCACCCAAAGTGAACTCGGCGAGCTCAGTGGCACTGATCCGAGCCAGCTCCTCATCCCGTTGCGGCTCGGGAAGCGCACGCCAGTCGTGGTAGGCGATCGGGAGCTGGAGCTGCCGGTGCACCACCTGCACCGGCTCGGCCACCCCATCCCAAACCACCGCGCTGCGCAACACCGGAGTGCGATCGGCCGCCCGCTGGAAGGCTGCACCCAGCGCCCGAGGATCGGTCACCCCGGACAGCCAGAGCCGGAACTGATCGACATAGGGTGCGGAATCGGAGTCGACCAGGCTGTGGAACACCATCCCCGCCTGCAGGGACGTGAGCGGGTAGATGTCTTCGACAGTCCGCCCATCCCCTGCCAGGCGATCCACGTCAGCCTGGTGGAGTTGGGCCAGCGGAAAGTCCGAGGGTGTGCAGCCACCTGCTAGCGGGTCGGCGCAGTGGTCGATGATCTGCCGGAGCGCTTGGAGCATCTCCTCGGCCAACCGCCCAATGGTGGCCTCGTCGTGCACATTGTCTGAATAGATCCAGCTCAACTGCAGCTCACCATCGGTGATCACACCGATCACGTCCACCAGATGAGGCCGGATACCGTCCGGCGCATGATCCGGTGCGAGTCCACTGCGGGCGCCGCGGTACAGGCCGCCGGAATCAGGTGCGACATCCCACTGGCCGTGGTAGTTCAGGCTGATCTGGGGTTGGGCATGAGCGGGTAGCGGGCTGTCCGGCGTCAGGTAGCGCAGCGCCCCGTAGCTCAGTCCCCGGTGTGGGATGGCTCGCACCTGCTCCTTGACCGACTTGAGCAGCTGCCCCCAACCGTCGTCCGGCGCCGCGGTGAGCGCGACGGGGAACTGGGTGGTGAACCAGCCGATGGTGCGGGATAGGTCAACCCCATCGAGGATCTCCTCACGGCCGTGGCCTTCGAGTGCCACGAGCACCCGCTCCCGCCCGGTCCAGGACGACAGGACCCGGCCCAACGCACTGAGCAGCACGTCGTTGATCTGGGTGCGATATACCCCGGGCACCTGATGCACCAGGGCAGCTGTCTCGTCCCGACTCAACTGCACGGTCACCGTGCGAGCCGAATCGGCCGTGTTCACGCCGGCCCTGTCCACCGGCAGCTCAGGCAACGCCGTGCTGCTCAGCGCGGACCAATACCCGAGATCGTCGGCAAACCCACCGGATTGCGCATGCTTCGCCAACCGGTGAGCCCACTGGGTAAACGTGGTCCCCCCCGGCTCCAAGTCGATCGGCTCTCCAGCACGAGCCTGGTGGTAAGCCGACTCCAGATCGCTCAACAGGATTCGCCAGGACACCCCGTCCACCACGAGGTGATGGACGGTGACGAACAACAGAGACCGTTGACCCGGCCCAGCATCGAAATGCACTGCCCGCAACATCGGACCCTCGGTGATGCTCAGGCCGGCGGCAGCAGCCAACGCGGTCTGCTCCAGTACCGCCTGCCGATCGCTCGATGCCGGATTCGACAGATCACACCGGTCCAGCAGGGTACTGGTCTCGACCGGCACGATGTCCTGCCGCCATTGGCCGTCCTGCCGGGAAAAACGCATTCGTAACGCGGAGTGATGCGCCACCACCGCATCCAGCGCGGCTGACAACGCGTTGACATCGAGGTCTTCAGCCAACTCGATAACAAAAGACTGATTGAAATGCGGCAACGCTCCGTACGTCGCAAAGAACCAATGCTGAATCGGCGTCAACGGCGCCGGACCAGCAATGACCACCTCATCCGGCTGCTCAGGCGCCGGTTCCGCGCCCCAGTTCGCGACAAGCTCAGCGATGGTCTGCCGTAAGAAGATGTCTTTGGTGCTCACCCGCACCCCGGCCCGGCGGGCCCGGGACACCACCTGGATGCTGAGAATCGAGTCTCCACCCAACTCAAAGAAGTTGTCGCGGACCCCGACCCGCTCCACACCGAGCACGCTTGCCCATATCTCAGCCAACGTCCGCTCGGCGGTGGTATGCGGTGCCACGAACTCTGCGGCCGGCTCACCAAGCTGCTCCGGCGCGGGCAACGCCTTCCGGTCCACCTTCCCGGTCGGGCTCAGGGGCAACGCCTCCAACATCACGAACACCGCCGGAACCATGTAATCCGGCAGCACATCAGTGAGGTGGGCGCGTAACTCCGCTACCGTCGGCGCGACCTCACCTACCGCGACGACGTACCCGACCAGGCGTTTGATCCCGGGCTGGTCCTCCCAAGCGGCTACCACAACCTGATCGACACCGGGATGAGTGGCCAATGCGGCCTCAATCTCACCCAGCTCGATGCGGAACCCACGGATCTTGACCTGCTCATCGGTCCGGCCCAGGTACACCAGCTCGCCAGCCGAGCCCCGGCGGACGACATCCCCGCTGCGGTACATCCGCTCACCGGGGGGCCCAAACGGGTCCGCCACGAACCGGGCTGCGGTCAGCCCGGGGCGGTGCAGGTAGCCACGGGCCAACCCGGCGCCGGCGATGTACAACTCCCCGACCACCCCGATCGGCACCGGTCGCAACCGGGCGTCCAGCACGTACATGCGGGTGTTGTCCATCGGGTACCCGATGGGGATCACCTCGGGCACCGGTTGATCGTCGGTCATCCGGTAGTAGCTGGCGAATGCTGTGGTCTCGGTGGGCCCATAGACGTCGACCACCACCACATCGGGGCACGCCGCCTTGACCCGCCGCACCGCGGCCGCGGAAACCATGTCACCGCCAGTCCAGACCTCTTGAACTCCAGCCAGAGAATCCGGTGCTTCCTGAGCGATTAACCGGAACAATCCAGACGTCAAGAACACTGTCGTCAGCCGGTGCTCGGTAATCATCCTGCGCAGGACTTCGGCGTCTATGTCGACTGGCGGCGCCACCACTACCTGACCACCATTCAGCAACGGCACCCACAATTCATAGGTGGTGGCATCAAATGCGGCCGCTGAATGCAGCAGCACCCGCCTATGCGCACTACCGGAAAGGCATCCGTCGCAGACAAATGCGACCACATCCCGATGCCGGACCGCTACACCCTTCGGGACACCGGTCGAGCCGGAGGTATAGATGACATAGGCCAGCTGCTCGGGATCCACAGCCACAGCGGGAGCAGACTCCGGCGCATCCGCCAATGAAGGATCGCTCACCAACACGATCTGCCCGGTATGGGCGTCACCGGCCGTGGCTGACCACGCCTCATCAGTGATCAACACTGCTACCCCGGCATCAGCCAGCAGCTGGCGCATCCGGCTCACCGGAGCACGCACATCCACCGGCAGGTACGCGCCACCGGCTTTGAGTACCGCAAGCTCCGCAACAACGAAGTCGACCGAACGCCCGAGCAGCACACCAACCCGCTGCTCCGCGTCCACGCCCACGCCGACCAGCCGATGCGCCAGCCGGTTGGCCCGCTCATCCAGCTCTCGGTACGACAGGCACGCATTCCCGCATACCACGGCCACCGCGTCCGGCGCCTGCGCCACCCGCGCGGCGAACAACCCGGGCACAGTCTCAGCCGGTACCGACCGCTGCACACCATTCCAGCCGGCCAGCAGCTGATCCCGCTCCGCAGCACTCAACAGCGGCAACTGCGCCACCGGCTGATCAGGATCAACCGCAATACCATCCAACAAGACCAGCAAGTGCCCGACCATCCGTTCAACGGTGGCCGCATCAAACAGATCAGTCCGGTAGACGAATACACCCCGCAACTCGTCGGCGATCACCTGGAATTCGCAGGTGAGGTCGAAGTTTGCGGGCCGCCCGGAGACGTCCACAGCCTCGATGCCGAGCTCGGCGAACATCGCCGCCCTGCGCTGGTCGCTGTTAAGCGTCACCATGACGTCGAATAGCGGGTTGCGGCTGATATCTCGCTCCGCGTGCACCGCGTCGACCAGGCGCTCGAAGGGCACCTCCTGGTGAGCAAAGGCGTCAAGCACGGTCTGGCGGACGGTGCCCAAGAACCCGGTGAAGCTATGGATCGGGTCGACCGGGGTGCGCAGCACGAGGGTGTTGATGAAGAACCCGACCAGCCGCTCCAGTTCCGGCCGGTTGCGGCCGGACACGACCGTGCCTACCGCGATGTCATCTTGCCCCGACCAGCGGGCGAACAGCACCTGGCAAGCGGCCAGCAGCACGGTGAACAAGGTCGTTTCCTGGGCGCGGGCGAGCTCCCCGAGCCGGGCTGTGACCTCGGCCGGCACCACAAAGTTGGCCACCGCTCCCGCGGAGGTGTGCACCTGCGGTCGCGGGCGGTCGGTCGGCAACTCCAGCGGGGCGATCCCGGACAGTTGCCGGGTCCAGTAGTCAAGCTCAGCCGTCAGCGCCGGACCAGACAGCTGGTTGCGTTGCCAGCTGGCGAAGTCGGGGTACTGCACCGGAAGCTCCGGCAACTCGGCGGACCGTTGCTGCCTCGCGGCGCTGTACAGCGCGCCCAGTTCCTCCATCAGCACACCCATGGACCACCCGTCGGTGACGATGTGGTGGGCGGTCAGCAGCAGTACGTGATCGTCGTCGGCCAGCCGGACCAGCAGTGCCCGCAACAGCGGCCACTGCCGCAGGTCGAACGGGCGGGTGTACTCCGCAGTGAGCACCTCATCGAGCGCAGCGTCCGTTGAGACCGCCACCTCGGGCCGTTCCATTACCTGCAGCGTGATGTCGGCGGCCGGGTGCACAACCTGGACTCCGCGGCCGTCCACCTCGTCGAAGGAGGTGCGCAGTGCGTCGTGCCTGGCCACCAGATCCCGGAGTGCCGCGGTCAGCGCCGGGACGTGCAAAGCACCGCGCAGGCGTACCGCGAGACCGCTGTTGTAGGCGCTTCCCGGCTGAATTTCGTTGAGGAACCACAGACGCTGCTGGGAGAAGGACAGCGGTAACGGCTCGGTCCGGTCAACCACCGGTATCGCGTCAGACTGCGTGGCCTGGCCAGCCAGGCGGCGGCGCAGTATCTCCTGCAGGTGAGCAGGCAAAGCGGCAATCCGGCTGTCTTTACTGGACGGCATGACGATTTTTTTCCTCACATTCCGTCGTTACCGTGACCGAAAGCAATACGCTCGAGTTCCCTCAGAATTGCGTCTTCGACGACATCCGCCAGGGCGGCAATAGTGGGAGTCGTCAGAACATCTCGTGGCGTCAGGACGACATCAAATGCGGTCTTAATCCGCATGATGATCTGCACACTGCGCAGAGAATCGCCACCGAGTTCGAAGAAATTGTCGTCCACGCCGACTTTGTCCACGGCGAGCACGTCACTCCAGATCTGCGCCAGCACCCGCTCGGTGTCAGTGCAAGGAGCTGTGTAAGCGGCTATGGGCGTCGCAACCGCCGGCAAGGCGTTGCGGTCCAGCTTGCCGTTGGGGGTGAGGGGCCAGTCGTCCAGGGCAATCAATGCGGAAGGCACCATGTAATCAGGTAGCGCGTCGGCCAGTAGCTTGCGCAGTTCGGTCGGCTCTGGTGCCTTTTCCGCCGCTGAGACGGTGTAGCCGATCAGCCGTGCGATACCCGAATCATCTTTGCGTGCGATCACCACGGCGTCGTCCACATCAGGGTGCTGGCGTAAGACTGCTTCGATTTCGCCGGGCTCGATCCTGAATCCGCGGATTTTGACTTGTTCGTCGGCCCGGCCGGTGAAGAGCAGCTGGCCGTTCTGGGTCCGGCGGGCGAGGTCTCCGGTGCGGTACATGCGGCTGCCGGGTGGGCCGTAGGGGTTGGGCAGGAACCGTTGCGCGGTCAGCCCGGGGCGGTGCAGGTAGCCGCGGGCCAGCGCGGGGCCGGTGAGGTAGAGCTCGCCGGGGACCCCGACGGGCACGGGCCGCAGGTGCGCGTCGAGGACGTAGGTTTGGGTGCTGGGGATCGGTCGACCGATCGGTGGGGGGCCGCCGCCGGGAGTCAGGGGGTCACTCCAGGTGGCCACGACGGTGGATTCGGTGGGCCCGTAGGCATTGATCATCCGCCGGCCCGGCGCCCACTGGGCCACCAGCTCCGCCGAGCAGGCCTCACCCCCCACGATCAGGGTGCGGAACTGCGCAAGGCCGCTGGCGTGTTGTGCCGAGATGGTGGCCAGCGCTGCCGGGGGGATCAGGGCGTGGGTGATCTGGTGCTGTTGGAGTACCTGGGCCAGGTGGTCACCCAGCAGCGGTCCGGGTGGGGGGACGACGAGGGCGGCGCCGGCGGGCAGGGACATACACAGCTCCAGCACCGA
>JAJPIR010000076.1 GCA_021324675.1 Actinomycetota bacterium | reverse complement strand
CCGGCGGGACACCCGCACCCGGGCTGGCTTACCTGGTGATGGAGCTGGTGTACGGGGAACCGCTGGATGCGATCCTCGCGCGACAAACCCGCCTAGGCGTGGAGCGCACGCTGGACATCCTGGAACAGGCCGGTCGTGCGCTAGAGGCCGCGCACGAGCGCGGCGTGGTCCACCGCGACATCAAGCCAGCAAACATCCTCATCACCCCCACAGGCACGGTGAAACTGACCGATTTTGGTATCGCCAAGGCGGTCGACGCAGCGCCCATGACGCGCAACGGCATGGTCTGGGGCACCGCGCATTACATTTCCCCCGAGCAGGCCGCTGGCCACCAGGCCGGCCCGGCCAGCGACGTCTACTCGCTGGCGGTGGTGGGGTACGAATGCTTGGCCGGGCACCGCCCCTTCTCCGCCGATAACGCGATCAGCGTTGCCATGATGCACATCCACCAGCAACCGCCACCGCTTCCTGCGGACATTCCCCCGGGCATTCGGAGGCTGGTCGAGTCCTCCCTGACCAAGGATCCACGCGAGCGTTACCGCACCGGCGGCGAGTTCGCCGCAGCAGTCGCAGCGGTACGTAACGGCTGGGAACTGCCGCCGAGGGAGCACCGCTGTCCGACTGCCGTGCTGCCCTCTGCCGCGCAGCCCGAACGTCGGGGTGCTGGGCGGATCGTCCTGGCCGCGCTCGCCGCGTTCGTCCTGACGCTTGGCGGCTACCTGGTGCGCGACGCGCTGCAATCGCCGGCCACGCCATCGGCCGTAGCCACCGGCGCACCAGGCGCTGCTGAAGTGGTCAACTCCCCCACGCTGCCCACAGCACCGCAGGAACTCACGAAGGGGCAACCTGATCCGGAGTCGAATAACCGGGACGACGCGCCCCCGGAGGTGCTGATCATTCCTACCGATTATTGGGGCCAGTCAGGCAGCGACGCCGCCGTCGCCGCAAAGGTCCGTGGCCTGATACCGCGCGTGGTCGATGGCAACGGCGATCGGGTCGATCCGGACCTGCGTTCCCAGTGCCGGATTACCGCGGTCAGCCCACTGACTGGCTTCGTGGCCCGCGGATCGACCCTCGAGCTGACCTGCCGGAGGGCACAGTGAGCAGTCGACACCTGTCAGGTGACAGTCGGCAGGGGGGCATGATGGGGTCCGGCTCGGGCCCCCACACGGCCACGGACGCGGCGGCGGCGCGGGTCACGAACGAGGAGCGGGACGGCGCACCCATGACCATTCCCCGGCTACTGTCGGATCGCTACGAGCTGGGCGAGACACTCGGCTATGGCGGCATGTCCGAGGTGCACCGCGGGCGCGATGTCCGGCTAGGCCGCGATGTCGCCGTCAAAGTGCTGCGCGCCGACCTCGCCCGTGATCCTCAATTCCAGCATCGCTTCCGGCGGGAGGCGCAAAACGCGGCCGCCCTGAACCACCCGGCGATCGTGGCGGTCTACGACACCGGTGAGACGGAGTCAGAGTACGGGCCGTTGCCCTACATCGTGATGGAGTTCGTTGATGGCCGGACATTGCGCGACATCATCAAGACCGAAGGCCCGCTAGACCAGCAGCGAGCCATGGAAACGATGGCCGATGTCTGTGCTGCCCTGGACTTCAGCCACCGCAACGGCATCATCCACCGTGACGTCAAGCCAGCCAACATCATGATCAACAATGCTGGCGCGGTGAAGGTGATGGACTTCGGCATCGCCAGAGCCCTGTCCGACGGGCAGGGCGTCACCCAGACTGCTGCGGTGGTCGGCACCGCCCAATACCTGTCGCCGGAGCAGGCCCGTGGCGAGCTGGTGGATGCCCGGTCGGATGTCTATGCCGCCGGTTGTGTGCTCTACGAACTGATCACCGGCGAACCCCCGTTCACCGGTGACTCCCCCGTCGCGGTGGCCTACCAGCACGTCCGCGAAGACCCATCGCCGCCGTCGTACCTGAACCCGGAGATTTCCCCCGCACTGGACGCCGTGGTGCTCAAGGCGATGAGCAAGAACCCGGCCAATCGTTACCAGTCCGCTGCGGAGATGCGCTCGGATCTGGTCCGCGTGCTGAACGGTCAGCGGCAGCTGGCGCCGGTGGTCATGACCGACGCAGACCGGGACCGCATGATGGACTCGGGTCCCACCGTGGCCCTGAGACCCACGCGGGCCAGCCGGCGACGCTCCGAGCCCATGGACGGGCCGATCGAGCCGCGGCGGTCCGGGCGGGGACTGGGAATCCTCACCACAGTGGTGATCACGGCCATCATCGGGATGATCCTGCTGCTGTTCACCGACGTCTTCGGCGGCGCCCCCAAACCCACACCACTGCCCAATGTGGTTGGCGAGCCGGTGGTTCAGGCTGAGCAGGCGCTCACCGCCGCCGGCTTCCAGACCGAGCGCCATCCCGTGGAGTCAACCCCCCAGGACATCGACCGGGTGGTGGCGATGAGCCCGACCGGCCAGGCGGTGAAGGGCACCACGGTCCGGCTCGATATCGGCGCCGGCCCCGCCGAGGTCGAGGTACCCAACCTTCTGGGGCTAGACCGCATCCAGGCTCAGTCTTCGCTGCAGCAGGTAGGCCTGGTGCTCTCCCCGGACCAGCGCCAACAGGTGGTCCAGGACGACAAGGATGTCGGCCGGGTACAGGTGCAGGATCCACCCGCCGGCCGCAAGCTGGCCAAGGGCAAATCGGTCATCATCACCGTTGGTGTGCCGCCGGAGACCTTCGGCGTGCCTGACGTCGTCGGCACCAGCATCGACCAAGCTCAGCGCAACATCGCGGTGGCCCACCTCACCGCGCAGGTGCAGGAGGTCGACTCTGCGGCGCCGCGCGGTCAGGTCCTCAAGCAGAACCCAGCCGGCGGTACCACCGTCAAAGCTGGTAGCACTGTGACGTTGACGGTGTCCCGGGGCAACCAGCTGCAGATGCCCAACCTGCGCGGGCTGACCCCAGACCAGGCGCTGACAGCCTTGCAGCGGATGGGTTGGAACGGCACCCTCCATCAGGTCTTCACCCAAGTGAACGACCCCAACCAGGCCGGGCTCATCGTCGCGCAAGACGTCCCCGCGGGTACCGGCTTCGCTCGCGATCAGACCATCACGGTCAACGTCGGTCGGGAAAACACCACGAGCAGCACCACCACAACCACCAGCTCGATCTTTGAAACCCCCGGCTTCGGCGACCGATGAACCAAAGCGCGGTCAGTGCACTGCCGCGGCGGAGGCGAGCTTGCGCATCCCCGTCTCAAGTTCCAGCACGCGCGACTCGTCCACTTCGGCGCCAGCGATCCGCAGCCAGTTGGCCAGCAACCGGTGGCCGCCGTCGGTCAGCACCGACTCCGGATGGAACTGCACCCCATGCACGGGAAGCTCGCGGTGCCGCAACGCCATCACGATCCCAGTGGCGGTACGGCCAGTGACCTCGAGCTCACTGGGGACGGTCTCCGGCAGCACGGTCAGCGAGTGATACCGGGTGGCGATAAACGGCTGCGGCAACCCGGCGAGTACCGCGGCACCATTGTGGTGGACCTCAGAGGTCTTGCCATGCAGCAACTCTGGAGCCCGAGCCACGGTGGCTCCCCAGACCGCCCCGATCGCTTGGTGGCCAAGGCAGACTCCCAGCAGTGGGCGGCTCTGCTCGGCGCAGTCCCGGACGACGTCCATGCTCGCTCCGGCGCGTTCCGGCGTACCGGGTCCGGGACTGATCAGCACTCCGTGCGCGGCTGCAACGTCACCCGGCCGCACCGCATCATTGCGCCGCACCACGCACTCAGCACCCAGCTGCGCCAGGTACTGCACGAGGTTGTACACAAAACTGTCGTAGTTGTCGATCACGAGGATGCGCACACCAGCCAGCGTAACTGGCCGCTACGCGCGATCTCACAAGCCGTCACGACGCCGTTGTGACGGCATTGAACGGCAGCCGGGGCTCAAGCCAGGGAAACACCACGAACAACAGCAGGGCTGTCACCGCGGCAACCAGTACCACGGCCTCTATGACCTTGACCGCAGAGGAGCCGGGGAGCTTCCGCCAGATCCAGCTGTACACATGAGCCTCCTCAGGCGCCGGTCAGCTCAGCGGGCTGGTGACCGTCGGCCTTGCGGTACGACGCGTCTAACACGCCATGCACGATGAGCCGCTGGCTGGCGGAGAACTGCGGATGGCACGTGGTGAGGGTGATCAGCCGTTCCGAGCCAGCCCGACCCGGATGTCCAGGCACTGGAGCGATCACGTCAACCTGTGACGGCAACACCACTGTCTTGCCCACCACGTCGGCGTATCGACCAGGTAGCGGTTCCACACCCCGGCACTGCGGTCGCCTACCCTTGCCAGCGGCCCAGCCGGTCACCTCGCCCTGGAGGGGCAAGACCCGGTAGACATACCAGTGGTCGGCGGTCTCCACAATGATGGCATCGCACGACGCCAGCTGATCCAGAGAGTTGAACGGAGAGCCCTTGCCCACGCGGTGCCCAGCCACCGCGAAGTTGCCCACCTCCCCGGGCAATGCGGTGCCCAGGTAATGGCCTGGCCCAGCGGCGAGGGTATCGGCGTCGGTGCCTTCCAGGACCGTAAAGACGAAATCGGGCCCGAATGCCGGTACATACAGCTTCGCAATACCGGCACCTTTGATCGGCCGGTCCACTAGGCCACGCCCGTTATGCCAGCTCTCATCGAGCTTGGCAGTGGCCTCGTGCTGCTTCTCGGCCGAAGACCAGTTGGTGAAGTAGGCCTCGTAGAACACGAATAACAGGACCACCAGACCGAGAGTCAGCAGCACCTCGCCGATCCCGCGAATCGCCGTCCGCACCCGGTCGGACCGCCGGTGCGAAGGTAGGGAGTGCCTTGGTTTGGTCAGCACATGGCTCACGAAACCTCCTCATGGGCACTGGGGCGGGGCACGCCAGACCGTACTGGGTGTAGATAACTTGTGACTGCCCGGGCCATCTCGCGGGTGCCGCGCCGCTGCCGGCCCGCGGCCGCGTTAGGTTACCGTGTTGAGCAGCGCCGCCCGCCAGACGAGGAATGACCATGCCGAAGTCGAAGGTCCGCAAAAAGTCGGTCTACACCCCGCCGGCCGAGGCGATGGGTCCGGCGAAGGTCCAGGTTGCTGGTCCATCGCATCCGCTCTATGTCGGCATCATGCTCGGGCTGATGGTGCTCGGCTTGCTGTGGTTGGTGGTCAATTACCTGGCTATCGACAAGATCCCGCTGTTGAGCAACCTGGGAAATTGGAACTTCCTCATCGGCTTCGCCTTGATGGTCATGGGCTTGCTGATGACCATGCGCTGGCGCTGACCGCCCCGGCAACGGCCGCAGCGAACAACACGGCTGCAATTTTCATCCCCACTGTGGATGGCGGTTGTGGACAAGCGCCTGCCACGACGGCGATCGGATCGCGCAGCTGCGCGACACCTCGAGCATGAGACTGCGACACATCGAGCATGAGACCCCGACATGCCCGGCGGGAGAGCGCGACACGCCGGGGTAGTGGGGTTGGTCGGGATCAGCGGGAGCGGGGCAGGTAGAGCATTGCGGCGGTGACGGCCGCGCCGAAAGCCAGTCCGCCAAGGTGCCCCAGGATCGAGATGTTGGGCACGACCAGGCTGATGACCACGTTGAGCAGGATGATGGTCAACGCTGGGCGCGGGCTGAGCCGCAGTTTGATCAGCACCACGGCCAAGCCTCCCATCAGTCCGAACACCGCGCCTGATGCGCCGGCCGTATGGCTCGCCGGGTTTTCGAATGCCAGGACGACCACTGACCCGCCAAGTAGTGAGACGAGGTACACGACCAGGAAGCGCAGGGTCCCCAGCACCTGCTCGAGATCCCGGCCGATCACCCACAAAGCGATCATGTTGAACGCCAGGTGAACAGGACCGATATGCAAGAAGCCTGAGGTGAGCAGCTGCCACCAGGCACCGCGAGTCACCGCGCTTGGCTGCAACGCCCACTCTTGGAACAGCGGCGCATCGGCGTTGTTGGCCAGGCTGGCGGCCTCCACCACGGTGATCAGGAAGATCGCGACGTTGAGCGCGATCAGCGTCGGAACCGCCAGCAGCCGGTCGGTTTGCCTGGTGCGCAGCCGTACCTGGCTGGCGCTGGTTCCAGCGATGCAGTCCACACATTGATAACCCACCGGCGCTTCGCGCAGGCAGTCAGAACAGGCAGGACGGTCGCAGCGGGCGCAGCGTACGGCGGTCGCGCGGCCCGGGTGCCGGACACACACAGGGCCGGCCATCGCTGTCATACCCCGGCCGGCTCGATGGTCACGCGCTCGATCACGACGTTTTGCACGGGGCGATCCCCTCGGGTCGGCGTGCGGGCAATGGCGTCGACCACCGAACGGGACTGCTGGTCAGCCACCTCGCCGAAGATGGTGTGCTTGCGGTTGAGATGCATCGTGGGGCGCACGGTGATGAAGAACTGGGAACCGTTGGTGTTCGGGCCCGCGTTGGCCATCGCCAGCAGGTACGGCCGGTTGAACTGGAGATCGGGATGGGGCTCATCGGCGAACCGGTAACCGGGCCCACCCCTGCCAGTGCCGGTCGGGTCACCACCTTGGATCATGAAACCGGCAATCACCCGATGAAACAGTGAGCCGTCATAGAAGGGTCCAGAAAGTTCGCCTCTGGCGTTGCGCTGAGAGTATTCCTTGCTGCCTTCGGCAAGGCCGATGAAATTGGCCACCGTCTTCGGGGCATGGTTGGCAAACAGGGTGAGGCGGATGTCTCCCTCACTGGTGTGCAGGATCGCCTGCGTCTCGTTGGTCGGCCGTTGCATCACCAGACCCATCCTGCCATCAGCCACAGTGGGTTGCGGACGGGCCTAGATAGGCACGATCCTCTCCATCAACGTCATCGAGCAGGCCGGCGGCCGCGAACTGAACAGCAAGGATGTGACCGACGTGAATGCTACTGGCCCCCAACCCGCTCGACGCCGCAGCCGCTGGCCATGGGCGGTCACCGTGCTTCTCGGGATCGTAGGCGTCGTCAGCGCCGTAGTGCGCAGCCGCCGGCAGTCGTCACAACCAGAGCGGTTTCCCCTGCGCCCGGACGATCAGTTGGTGTTGCGGTACCGGGAAGAGGTTGCCGCCGGCCGCTCACCGATCGGCAACGGCGTGGTCCGCGCCCATCACCGTCCGGGCGCAGACGACTGATCCGGCGGGCTGCGCCAGCTAGCGGACACACCTGATGAATTTGCGGTAATCGCCTGAGTCTGACCGGTATCTTCAACGCCGTGTTGGCCGTGTTGCCGGGTAAGGCCCGGCCGCTTGGGACCCGATGTAGACGTCCCCGATGTAGATGTCATAGACCCACGCTCGCGACCCGAGCTAGAGACCCAAGGTTGCGATCACCTGCTCAGCGATGCGTCGGGCGCTGATCGTCTGTCGCTGATTGGTGGTGATCACCACCGCGGTGCCCTGCTTAGCCACCGCGAATACCGCTCCCTCAGCGGTTGGCTGCGACCCGCCGGACCATCCGCCGGGTAGCCCGACAAGGTCAGACGTAGCCACTGGAGCGGCAGCGTCGACGGTAGCTCCGGCCACCCGCGGTGTGCCTACCACGATCCAGGTCCGCAGTTGCACGGCATTGTGATAGGTGAAGAAGAAGCAAGCTGGGTACGGCTGACCTGGGCCGGTCGCCGAGATCCGCACTCCGGTGACCCGTTGTCCATTGGCCGATTCCACTGACGCAGCCGGCAGATAGCGGCACGGTCCGTCGGCGGTCGGCTGCGGAGCGGGCGGCGCCACAGCGGGCGGCTGAGTAGCCGGCGGCCCGGCCGCTTTCGGAGCAGTGGTCACCCCACCGCACGCCACGAGCGCGGCGGCGAGCAAGTTGGCCGCGCCCACGAGCATGACCGGCTTGCGACCGCGCCCTGTCGACATAACGGCAGGTAGTCAACCATGCGCGCGGTCGATCGCGGCCACCGGGTGGCCGGGTCGCGCTGCACACCAGAGCGCGCCAGGGATACGCCGCCACCAGTCGCTACGACTCACCGTCACGGCCGGTAACAGCACGTTACCTAGTTCGGGTGATTGCGCATCTGTTCGTCAGCATCTTGTCGGCAATTCGCCACGTCCTGGACGTTTCGATCAGGGCACTAGTCACCGTTCGGGGAATACTCGGGCCACCGGACGTATCTGCGCCGACTCTCACCTCGTTGACCCGGTACCTGGATGCGCGGAGATCACCCACCCCCCGGGTGAGCT
>JAJPIR010000051.1 GCA_021324675.1 Actinomycetota bacterium | reverse complement strand
CTAGGGCAGCAGCCGGTCGCGGTACTCGCCCCGAATAGCCATGTGCTGCTGGAGGCGCATTTCGGTGTGCCGTGGGCCGGTGTGCCGCTGGTGACGATCAATACCCGATTGTCTGCCGATGAGGTGGCCTACATCGTCGCCCACTGCGAAGCGGGGGTGCTGATATACGACGCTGAGCTCGAGCCGACGGCGCGGTCTGTGGCCCGCCAGCTGCCCGGCGTGCTCATGGTGCGCAGTGGTGGAGCGCACGACGAATACGAGGATGCCCTGGCCGCGGCACAGCGGCTGGCTCGCTACCCGGCCGACGAACGGTCGCTGTTGTCGATCAACTACACCAGCGGCACGACGGGCCGGCCCAAAGGCGTGATGTATCACCACCGTGGCGCGTACCTGCAAGCCCTGGCGATGGTCGTGCACGCAGGCCTGACCCTGTCATCGGTACACCTGTGGACGTTGCCGATGTTCCACTGCAACGGGTGGTGCTTCCCCTGGGCGGTCACCGCGGCAGCTGCCCGGCATATCTGTTTGCGGAAGTTCGAGCCGGATCATGTCTGGCGGCTCATCGAGCAGGAAGGGGTCACGCATCTCGAAGCGGCACCCACCGTCTTGACCATGCTGGCCGCTGCCCCCAAGGCACCTCGCCGCCGATCCGGGCCCCCGGTGCGGGTCTGCACCGGGGGTGCGCCACCGTCGCCGACCCTCCTGGAGCGGATGTCCGCGCTCGGGGTGAACGTCACTCACCTGTACGGGCTGACCGAAACCTTCGGTCCCGTGGTGGTCTGCGAGTGGCGACCGGAATGGGACGAGCTTCCGGTCGGTGAGCAGGCCAGGTTGAAGGCTCGCCAGGGCATTGGCAACATCGTGTCCCAGCAGGTGCGCGTGGTGGATCCGGATGGTGCGGATGTCCCGGCCGACGGGCAGTCGGTCGGCGAGATCGCGTTGCGCGGCAACAACGTCATGCTGGGCTACTTCAGGGATCCCGAGGCGACGGAAGCAGCTGCGCCGGACGGCTGGTTTCGCACCGGAGACCAGGGCGTGGTGCACCCGGACGGCTACGTGGAACTGCGCGACCGGATCAAGGACGTCATCATCTCCGGCGGAGAGAACATCGCCTCCGTGGAAGTCGAGCAAGCGATTGCGGCACACGCAGCGGTGCTGGAGGCTGCGGTTGTGGCTGCGCCGGACGACAAATGGGGAGAGGTTCCGGTTGCCTATGTAACTCTGCAGGACGGCAAGACCGCCACCGAACGAGACATCATTGATCACGTCCGGACTCGCCTGGCACGTTTCAAAGCACCACGCCGTGTCGTGTTCAGCGAATTGCCCAGGACGTCCACCGGAAAGATCCAGAAATTCGTCCTCCGTGAACGATCACGACGAGACCACAATGGCACGGATGCCTGAGGAGGGAACTGCCGTGAGCCAACCCACCACGAGCGCGAGCACGACCACCGACGACGTGCTGGCGGCACTCGGCGAGGTGATTGATCCCGACCTCGGTATCAATGTCGTCGACCTTGGTTTCGTTTACGGCGTCGAACTGGATGACGAGCGCAACGCCACTCTGACCATGACCCTGACCTCGCCGGCCTGCCCGTTGACCGCGATCATCGAGGATCAGATCCGCACCGCGCTCGTTGCTGCCGGGTTGGTCCGGGACTACCGCGTGAACTGGGTGTTCACTCCGCCCTGGACCCCTGCCCGGATCACCGAGGACGGGCGGGAACAGCTGCGCGCCATCGGATTCTCCTTGTGAGAGCAACTACCGGGCTGCCGCTGTCGGACCTGCGCATCGTCTCGGTCGAGCAGTACGGCGCCGGACCGTTCGCCACCCTGCACCTCGCCGACCTGGGCGCTGAGGTGATCAAGGTCGAGAATCCGGACGGCGGCGGTGACGTCGGCCGCTACGTGCCGCCCTACCAGCAGGGCGAATCGAGCTTGTTCTTCGAGACCTTCAACCGGAACAAGCTTTCGATCAGCCTGGACATTTCCACGCCGGGCGGCCGCGCGGTGTTCGAGGACCTGGTCCGGGTCTCCGACGTTGTGTTCTGCAACCTACGCGGTGACCTGCCCGCCCGGCTGCGGCTGCGATACCAGGACCTTGCCCCGGTCAACCCGCGCATCGTGTGCTGCGCCCTGACCGGGTTCGGGCAGAACGGACCACGGCGCGACGAGGCCGGCTACGACTACATCGTGCAGGGCCTGGCGGGCTGGATGAACGCCGCCGGAGAACCCGACGGACCACCGCAGAAGACCGCGTTTTCCACGGTGGACTATTCAGCCGGCCTGGTGGCGGCGCTGGCGATCCTGGTGGGCGTGCACGCGGCACGCCGGGACGGTGTTGGTGGTGACTGCGACGTCAGCCTGTTCGACACCGCCGTGGGGATGATCGGTTACCCGGCGACGTGGTACCTGCACACCGGAGAGGAGATGCGCCGCACCCGCCACTCGGCGCACCCGTCGCTGGTTCCGTTCCAGAATTTCGCCACCGCGGATGGCTGGATAGTGGTGGCCTGCCCGAAGGAGAAGTTCTTCCACCGCCTGTGCCGCGCGCTGAATCGCACGGACGTCCTCGAAGACGAACGGTTCATCGGGTTCGAGAACCGCCGGCGGCACCGCGAGGAGCTCATTGCTCTGCTGGCCGAAGAACTGGCCTCCCGCAGCTGCGCGGAATGCCTGAAATTGCTTGGCGAGCACGGCGTGCCCTGCGGATCGGTCAACAACATCGGCCAAGCTCTCGCCGAGCCTCAGACGCACGCGCGAGGGATGATCGTCGAGACGCAGTCGCCGGTGTGGGGCACTGTCCGGTCGCCGGCCAGCCCGGTGCGCGCCGGAATGCAGCGTGCTGAGCACTGTGCCGCACCGGCCCGGGGACAGCACACCGTGGAGTTGTGCGAGCGGCTGCTCGATTACGACCCCGAGATGATTCGCGAACTGGGCAAATCCGGAGCCTTCGGGCCCGATCCCGGTCTGTAGCAAGTGGAGGTAGCGGCAGTGACATCCACGACATCCACCAGCACGACCGCAACGCGCGAGCACCTCGCGGAATACCGGCTGTACATCGACGGGCAACGGCAGCCGGCCAGCTCCGGGCGCACCTACCAGACCGTCGACCCGTTCACCGGGCAGCCATGGGCGGTGGTGCCCGACGGTGATCGCAGCGATGTGGATCGCGCGGTGTCAGCCGCTCGCCGGGCACTGTCCGGACCGTGGGCTGGGTTGACCCCGACCCAGCGCGGGAAGTTGCTGCACCGGCTCGGTGATCTGATCTCCCGCGATGCCCAGCGGCTGGCCGAGATGGAAACTCGTGACTCGGGGAAGCTGATTCGCGAGATGGCCGGCCAGCTCGCTGCCGTGCCGGAATGGTGCTACTACTACGCGGGGCTGGCCGACAAGGTCGAGGGAAGTGTCATTCCCAGCGACAAGCCCAATTATCTCGTCTACACCCGACATGAACCGGTCGGTGTGGTGGCCACGATTACTCCGTGGAATTCGCCGCTGTTGTTGTTGATGTGGAAGCTGGCACCGGCGCTGGCCGCGGGATGCACCGTGGTGGCCAAGCCGAGTGAGCACACCCCGGTGAGCGCGCTGGAATTGGCGTCCCTCATCGAGGAGGCCGGCTTCCCTCCAGGCGTGGTCAACGTCATCACCGGCTGGGGCCCGGCAACCGGCAGTGCACTGTCCGCGCATCCTGATGTCGACAAAGTCGCCTTCACCGGGTCCACGGCGACCGGGATCGCGGTCGCGCACGCCGCCGCGGACAACCTCACCCGGGTCACCCTGGAGCTGGGCGGCAAATCGGCGCAGGTGGTGTTCCCGGACGCCGATCTGGATGCCGCCGCCAACGGGGTGATCGCCGGGGTCTTCGCCGCCACCGGTCAGACCTGTATGGCGGGATCACGGCTGGTCGTGCACGACAGCGTCGCGGACGCGCTGGTCGACAAGATCGTCTCCCGGGCGAAGACGATCAAAATCGGTGACCCGAAAGCCGCCGAGACCGAGATGGGTCCGCTGGCCAACAGGGCGCAGTTCGACAAGGTGTTGAGCCATTTCGACTCCGCTCGCAAGCAGGGCGCCACCATCGCCTGCGGTGGGCAGCGGGTCGATGGCCTCGGTGGCTTCTTCGTGACGCCGACCGTGCTGACCGACGTCTCCCTCTCGATGCGGGCGGTTCAGGAAGAGGTGTTCGGGCCGGTGCTCGCAGTCATCCGGTTCCACGACGAAAGCGAGGCCGTCGCGATCGCCAACGACACCCGGTACGGGCTGGCCGCTGCGGTATGGACCACGGATGTGCACCGGGCTCACCGGGTCGCTGCAAAACTCCGAGCGGGCACTGTCTGGATCAACGCCTACCGCGTCGTGGGCCCGCACGTCCCTTTCGGTGGCTTCGGTGCCAGTGGCATCGGCCGGGAGAACGGTGCCGATGCCATCCGGGAGTTCACCGAGACCAAGGCCGTGTGGGTCGAGCTGTCCGGGCAGACCCGCGATCCCTTCACCCTGGGTTGAGGAGGAGGCATCGTGGCCGTTGAGTTCGGCCTTGATCCGCACGTGGCAGATCTGGCGCAGCGCACCGCGACGTTCATCCGCGACGTCGTGATCCCGGTCGAGGAAGCCCACCAGGGCATCACCCGTTCTGACACCGTCCGGGTCGAGCTGCAGCAAGCAGCCAGGGATGCTGGTCTGTTCGCCCCGCATGTCGGCATCGAGCACGGCGGGCGCGGACTGGACATGCGTGGCCGCGCCGCGGTCTTCGAGGAAGCCGGCTACTCGCTGCTCGGCCCGCTGGCTCTCAACATCGCCGCACCCGACGAGGGGAACATGCACCTGCTGGAGGCGATTGCCACCCCCCAGCAGAAGCAGCGTTACCTGCGACCTTTGATTTCCGGGGAGGTGCGGTCCTGCTTCGCGATGACCGAGCCTGCTCCCGGTGCCGGCTCGGACCCGGCCGCGCTGACCACGCGCGCGCAGCGGGTCCGGGATGGATGGCAGATCGACGGGCATAAGTGGTTCATCACAGGGGCCGAGGGCGCGGCGTACACGATCTGCATGGCGCGCACATCAGGTGAACCCGGTGACCGGGGCGGCGCGACGATGTTCCTGGTCGATGCCGCAAACCCAGGCATGAAGATCGTCCGACGCATCGACACGCTCGACGATAGCCTGTTCGGTGGGCATGCGGAGATGCTGTTCGACGGCTGCGTGGTGCCCGACGAGGCGGTGCTCGGTGAGGTCGACCGGGGCTTCGACTACGCCCAGGTGCGGCTGGGACCAGCCCGGATGACGCACTGCATGCGCTGGCTGGGCATCGCGCGGCGGGCCCAGGACATTGCGGTGGCTCGTGCCGCAGACCGGCAGCTGTTCGGCTCCAAGCTGGCCGAGCTGGGCATGGTCCAGCAGATGATCGCCGACAACGAGATCGATATCGCCGCTACCCGCGGGCTCATCCTGCGGGCCTGCTGGGAGCTCGACCAGGGCAGCTCCGGCGCCCAGTCGACCGCGATCGCGAAGACGTTCAGCGCGGAGGCCATCTGGCGGGTAGTCGACAGGGCGGTGCAGATCTGCGGAGCACTGGGGATATCGGGCGACGTGCCGCTAGGCCGGTTCCTGCGCGAGGTGCGGCCGTTCCGGATCTATGACGGCCCTTCGGAGACCCACCGGTGGGCTATCGCCCGCCGGGTCGTGCGCCGCCACCGGGACACGATCCAGGACGACGTCGAGAAACCGGATCCTGATGATCGTTGACGGATTGGACCTGGCGGCGGTGCAGAAGTTCTTCGACGCCGAGGTTCCAGGAGTCCGCGGTCCACTGCGCGCCGAGCTGCTACACGGTGGCCGATCGAATCTGACCTACCGGTTGACGGATGGGCACACCAGCTGGGTGTTGCGCCGGCCCCCGCTCGGCACGCTTACCCCTTCGGCACATGACATGGCTCGCGAATACCAGGTCGTCGCGGGGCTCACCGGGACCGGCGTCCCGGTCCCGCGTGCGGTGGCGCTGGGCCAGGATCTGTCGGTACTGGGTGTGCCGTTCTCGGTGGTCGAATACGTGCCAGGGCAGGTGATCCGGAGCAAGGACGACCTGCATGCGCTGCCCGATGCGGAGATCACCCGGTGCGCGTACGCCTTGATGGATGTGCTGGCCGCGTTGCATGCGGTCGACCCGGAAGCGGTCGGGCTCGGCGGGTTCGGCCGGCCGAAGGGCTACCTGGCGCGCCAGATCCGCCGCTGGCACGGTCAATGGAACCGGGTGCGCACCCGGGCACTGCCCGACATCGAAACCCTGCAGCTGCGGCTCGCCGAGATCTGCCCGGAGGAGAGCGGAGCCTCGATCGTGCATGGCGACTACCGCATCGACAACGCCATCCTCGACGCGGCTGACGCCGGCACGGTGCGCGCGCTGGTCGACTGGGAGATGGCCACCCTCGGGGACCCGCTCGCCGATGTCGGGCTTTACCTGGTCTACTCGGATCCGGCGACCGATCACATCCTGGGCGGTTCCGCCGCCTCGACCAGTGAGCGCCTGCCTCCCGCTGACGAGCTCGTCCAACGGTATGCCGTTGCCTCCGGCCGTGACCTGGGGAGCCTGGCTTTCTACCAGGCTTTGGGCTATTTCAAGCTCGCCGTCATTGCGGAAGGTATCCACGCCCGTTACACCAGCGGGCATACGCTCGGCCCGGGCTTTGAGAACGTTGGTCAGGCGGTGCCGCTGCTTGCCGCCTCCGGGGTGAACGTCATCGCGCGGCACTTCTGAGCCGCTCGGATGCCCGCATCAGCGATGCCTAGAGCGATGCCCAGAGAGGAGACGGCTCGATGGCGGGAGTGCTGGACTTGTTCCGGCTTGACGGGAAGGTCGCCGTGGTCACCGGTGCCAGCTCCGGGCTCGGTGCCGGCTTTGCTGTGGCGCTGGCCGAAGCCGGGGCGGACGTCGTGCTCGGCGCCCGCCGCGCGGATCGGCTCGACAAGGTCGGCGCCGAGGTCGTTGGTGCCGGGCAGCGGGCCCTTCCCGTCGTCACCGATGTCAGCGATCCGGCGCAATGCACGGCGCTGGTCGACGCAGCCATGGACCATTTCGGCAAGGTCGACATCCTGATCAACAACGCCGGAGCCGGCTACGCAATGCCAGCGCTCAAGGAACCTCCCGATGTCTTCCGCCGCATCATGGATGTCAATCTCCATGGCGCTTACTGGATGGCCCAAGCATGCGGCAGGGTGATGCAGCCTGGCTCCAGCATCGTCAACGTCTCAAGCGTGCTCGGACTCATCAAGACCTTCGCGCCCCAGGCCGCCTATGCCGCCAGCAAGGCCGGTCTTATCGGCCTTACCCGCGACCTTTCGCAGCAATGGGCTGGGCGGCGGGGAATCCGGGTCAACGCCGTGGCCCCTGGCTACTTCGCAACCGAGATGACGGCTGAGATTCCCGAGAACATGCTGGCGAATATGCTTCAGTCAAGCCCGCTGGCCAGAGTTGGCGAGCAGCGTGAGCTGGACGCCGCGATCATCTTCCTGGCAAGTCCGGCGTCGAGTTACATCACCGGCAGCACGCTGGCTGTAGACGGTGGCATGTCCGGGCACTGATCCGATCCGTCATGCATATGGTGGTAGCACCTCGTTTACCGATGAGGCGCCGGCGACCTGGTGTACCGCGACGACGGCGCTCAGCGGCAAAGTCGCATACACGTGCGGGTACAGGCCACCGTGTGGGGCTTGCTCCCAACGCACGGATTCACCGAGTTTCTGGGTGTCGAGGGCGACGACCACCAGCGCTGGCTCGTGCTCGAAAATCCGCGTGGCCGTATCGCCCACCTGTTCACGGGACGAGCAGTGGATAAAACCGCTGCTGCGGTCGAATGGTGAACCATTGAAGCGTCCGGTGGTCTCGAACTCTGCCCACTGTGTGGGCAGGAGGATCTTGTAGATCAGCACCGCACTACCGTTGCAGGCGGGCGTTGAACCGTCCAGGCAGCTGACGGCCGCGTCTTGCGCAGGCCTTTCCTGCCTGCATCACATCACTTTCGCTGCCGCATCTGTCCACAACCGTCGAGCCGGCGTACGTCCGTGGCAGGCGGCCAGGTGAGCAGCTGGCCGACGTCCTCGACCGGTTCGCGCTTGCGCTGGCCCCGTGGACGCGATTTGAATCGTAATTGAATCTCAGCCTCTGCTACCAGACGATCGAGCAGCCAAACGGTTCTGTCTCGCTAACCGTGACCGGCCGACCGGCCACAACATCTGCGACCGCGCTTTCCAAATCGCGGTTGGTGATGGTCTTGCCGATGCGTGAATCGTCGATTCGTCCGCGGTAAACGATGCGGTGATGTGAGTCCAGGACGAAAGCATGCGGAGTGCAGACGGCGCCATAGCTGCGCGCCACCGCGCCGTCGTCATCCTTTAAATAGGGGAAGTTGTATTCCTGTGTACTTGCACGTTTGATCATCTGCTCCAAGGTGTCGGGCGGGGACAGGCTCGCGTTGTTCGGATTTATCGCGATGAGTTCCACTCCGCTGGGCCGCCAGGTCCTTGCCATGAGCCTCAGCCTTTCCTCGTAGGACCGAACGGTCGGGCAACCATTGCCGACGAAGACGACGACGGTTGCTCGCGCCCCGGCCAACGAAGACAATGAATGGTTCCTGCCGTCCACGCCACGAAGACCCATGAATCCGATCGCCGACGGTGCGCTGCGCGGCGTCTTCATTGCCACCGTTTAGAACTTTTTCGGGAATTGCTTGATGATCCCCGCGGCGAGCACGTCTGCTACTGTCAGGATCTCGGTAAAGATTTGATCGAAGGCCTCGATGTCGTCTTCCCAGTTTCCCTTCAGTCGGGCGACAGCTTCGTTTTTGGTCAACGCCAGGTGTTGGCTGAGAAGGTCCGCGACATCTTTTTCCGGCCAGTTCGGATTAGCGCTGGCGAGGAAAGAAGCGATGCTGGCCGCGTTACGGTCCCACGCCGCGTCGGCATGGGAGTACTTGGCCTGGTCACCGCTTTTGGCCGCCGCGACCAGATCCACGGCGATCGTGACGTGTTCCTTGAGCAGGTCGGTGAGTTTGCTCCCGGCTGCCTCGCCGTAGAAGGGGACCACGGCGTTGCCGAGGTCCTCCTGGTTTTTCAGTAGCCTGCCTGCGACTGCCCCTGCATCGGGTGCGTCGGCGACCGCGGCGACGACGTACTCGCGGGTCCAGACCACGTGGTCTGCCCACAAGCGTCGCAGGGCCAACGTCAACGACAAAGCCTCCGGGCTGGTCGGCCTGGACTGGTCGTAGTCCCGGCGAAAACGATCGCGAACACGTTGCAGCAGCGAGGGGTTCTTCTGCTTCAGGCTCGTGGTAGTCATCGTGATCTCCTCATCAGGCGACGAGGCGTCGATCGGCAGCGCGCCGACCTGGCGCCCCTGTGACCCCGGCAAGCCAGGTGGCAGGGCGCCCCGCAGGCCCGAACGTACTCGCCACCATGGCCTCCGCAAGGCGCGAATAAAACTAACTCAGCTTATCGATACAGCTCTCTATGCTGTCAAGCACCGAATTTTCACACATCCTGATTACCGATATGATGATGATCATGCCGGGTCTCCACGATGCTGCGGCCGCCGTGATCGCGGCCCTCCACCACCCCGTGCGCGCCAAGCTGTACGCCTTCATCCGCCGTGCAGGTGGCCCCGTCACCCGCGAGCAGGCCGCAACCGCGATCGGCATCTCGGCCAAACTCGCCGCGTTTCACCTGGGTCAGCTCGTCGACGTCGGCCTGCTCCATGCCAAGGACCTGAGCGCCCCCGGCCGCCGCGGCCCAGGCCGGGCACCGAAGGCATATACCCTGGCACCGGGCGAGTGGCACATCAGCGTGCCCGAACGCCGCTACGGGCTGCTCGCCGAAATGTTGACCCGTGCTGTGCTCACCTCCCAAGCCGACGAATCGACCCGGCAGGCTGCCCTGCGAGTCGCCACCGAGACTGGTCGCCAGCTTGGTGAGGATGCGCGGACGGCGCGGCGTTTGGGTCGGCTCGGTCCAGAACGCGCGCTGACCGCCGCAGCGGAAGTGCTCGAGGACTGCGGCTACGAACCCCACCGCGCTACCGGCGCCATCGTGCTGCGAAACTGCCCGTTCGCCCAGCTCGCCACCGGCGCTCCCGAATTGGTGTGCACCCTTAACCGGCACCTGATCGACGGATTACTCGCCGGGCTCGGCGCCGCGCAGCGGCTGCACGCCGCGCTCATCCCCGCCCGTCCAGGGTGCTGTGTGCAAGTACACGCTGATCATCCCCCCGCGCCGTCACCAGCTCCGGGCTGTCCCTGAGTGCTCGCCGACCAGCGCGTCCGCCGGTGTCTTCTGGTTCGGTTTGTCAAACAAAAAATTACCTTTCATCCCCCACTATTCAGCCCTGCGGTAGAAGCGTGATCAGCTGATTCCCGCCAGGTGTCACCGGTTGCGTTCCCGCCCGCCGGTATTTGCCGTCCCGGGTGCGTTCATGGTCCTACGTTCCTTTTATGGCGACGCCGATCATGTGGTATTCCTGTGGTGGTGCGCTGCGGCCGCGAGAAAAGACTCGTCAGCGTAGTCGCAGCAGGGCTGCCCAACATCCGTATGGCCCATTGATCAACAGGGGTGGTTTAGCGTCAAGTTCGGCGAGCGCATCGATCGTGTCCAGCGTGGCCAGAATGAGCCGGGCTCCGGCGGCTGCGGCAAGAGTCATGATGTCGCGAGCGGGGAGTAATGGATTGACAGTCAGCGGTATAGCGCCATAGTGAATGACTCCGGCGAAGGCCGGGGCGAAGTCGGGACCGTCGGGCAGCAGGATCAGTACCCGCTCGTTAGGTCGTACGTTGAGCCTGCCCAGGGCGGCTGCGACTGCGGCCGCCTGATCGGAGTAGCCACTCATCTGCGTCTCGGTGGCTGCAGCGCTCTGGGGTCTGGAGTCGGCACTGGATGGGCGCTGGCATGGTCGCTGTGCCGCTGATCAGGCTGGCAAGGGGTTCGAAGGTTGGTGTCTCCGGCGCTTCCTTCGTTGCCGTCGGACTTCGCCTCGCGCGGGGTCGGCTTGGTGCGGAGGATGAGAACTACTCCCACCGTCCCGACGACCAGGAAAGTCACGCCAGCCAGCGTCAGGGTCAGCCAACCTGCCACCCCCATCGCCCAGCCCCCCGCCGCGAAGCCTGCAGCGGGCAGGCTTGCTGCCAAGACCACCTTCAGCAGGGCGGTTGCGGTGCCTGCAGGTGAGGAGACCGGGGTATTGCTGGAGAAGCGCGCCCCAAACCAGGGCCCCATGATCTCGGTGTCGTCGGTTTGCCGTTCGAACAACGGATCCACGCGGGCACCGGGCTCGTCCTCGATCTGGGTGAGATCAACATGCTCGGGCTCATGGCCCTGAGGCATGTCCTTGTCCATAGCGCGAGCTCCTTGCGCCCGGGCCGCTACGCGACGTAAGAGAGGGGTTCTGTGCGGGAAATTACCAGCTAGACCACTTGATGTACAGATAAAATCCAGACAAATATATCACTACAAGAGAAAACCGGCTGGTCGGTATCATCATCACGACAGGCTGATGCATGCCTGTCATCCTTGACAGGTGTCGCAGATCCACGTAACGATGTCCGCGTTATCGCCAGATAAAACACAGTCCGGGAGCCGATGATAACCAGCATCGATCACCCCAGCCAACAGCTACACGGAGGCCAGCCACACGGCCCGGCTGCTCGCTGACACTGGGCACGTCGATCGCAACCGCGCAATCCGTTGCCCAGTGCACCCGTACTGCCCCAGAGAAAGGGTTGAGGCAGATGCCATCGACAAAAGGCCCTGTGACTGACCAGGACCGCGCCACGGTCAGCACCGGACGCGGCCACGCGGCACCAGAACGAGTGACCGTCAACCTCACCCCGCGGGCCTGGCATGCGCTGGAGGCCACGGTGCAACGTACCGGCGACACGAAGACAGAAACCATCAACCGCGCCTTGCAGGTCTACAACTATCTCGACGAACTCATGCACTCAGGCGGCGCGGTGTACGTCCAAGATGCCCACGGCAAACCGGAACGGCTAAAGATCTTCTAGGCGCGGACCGCGACTATCGCCGGCCGCGAGCAGGTCGCAAGGCGGCCGGTAGCCTCCGGCCTCACCGAAGGCGATCATCAGCCCAGCACGTTGCTTCCCTGGTTTACTCCCGGAGAGTCGTAGCTTGCTAGTCGAGGTAGTCGCGCAGCGTCTGGGACCGGGAGGGGTGTCGCAGCTTGGCCATGATCTTGCTTTCGAGCTGCCGGATCCGTTCGCGAGTGATCCCGTAGATACGGCCGATCTCCTCAAGCGTCCGTGGCTGGCCGTCGGCAAGCCCGAATCTCAGCCGGACGATCCCGGCTTCCCGATCGGACAGCGTGGCCAGTACAGATTGCAGCTCGTTTTGTAACATGTTAAACGACAACGACTCGATCGCCACTGCGGCCTGTGAATCTTCGATGAAGTCGCTGAGCTGGGCATCGCCTTCCTCGCCAATGGTCTGATCCAGTGAGACGGGTTCGCGGACGTACTGCTGAATTTCCAGCACCTTTTCCGGGGTGACGTCCAGCTGGCTGGCCAGCTCGGCCAGCGTGGGATTGCGGCCCAGGTCCTGGAGCAGGTCCCGCTGGACACGCCGCAGTTTGTCGATCACTTCCATCATGTGCACGGGGATGCGGATGGTCCGGGTTTGGTCGGCCATCGCTCGGGTAATGGCTTGGCGAATCCACCACGTGGCATAGGTAGAAAACTTGTAACCTTTGGTGTAGTCGAATTTCTCCACCGCCCGGATCAGGCCCAGGGTACCCTCCTGGATGAGATCCAAAAACGCCATTCCCCGGCCGGTGTAGCGCTTGGCCAACGAGACCACCAAGCGCAGGTTGGCCTCCAGCAAGTGATCTTTGGCGCGCTCGCCATCGCGAGCGATCCAGCGCAAATCCTGGCGCAACTGCGGGGACAACTTCTCGTCCCCGTTCTCGGTTGCTTTGCTCAGCCGCTCGGCGGCGAACAACCCCGCCTCGATACGCTGAGCCAGCTGGACCTCTTGCTCGGCGTTGAGAAGGGGAACCTTGCCAATCTGCTTGAGATATGCACGTACCGAATCGGCTGAAGTGGTCAGTTCCGCATCATTGCGCGCTTTCTGCAATACCTCGGAACGTTCTGAGTCCCAGACGAAATCCAGCGGCTGTTCGCTCTCACCCACCGGCTCTTGAGGCTCTTCGGCACCCTCGCCAGGCAACCGGACGCTGCCCTCGGGCACGTCGGTGAGCGTCGGACCAAGTTCACCTTCACCATGCTCCGATCCCGCAACCGTGACCGGCCCCTGCCGCGCCCGTTGAGCCACCTTGGCCACGTGGTGTTCCGAATACGCCGCAATGCTCACCATTTCCACCTCCTCGGTTCACTCCCCGACGATAGCTTGATTTTCCGATATCTCGGCGACGGTAGAATCGGCGGCAGAATTGCCAACGTTAATGGCCCTCGAGCGCAGCGTTCCGCGGTGAGTCCGCGGCGCGATGACTGCACTGTCGGCGAACGTCGCGCTGGGCACGCGACCTGTGAAAGCAGTAGCTACGCCTGCTGGTCATGACAATGGATACCCGAACGCGTGCGGCTTATAACCCTATGTCACCAGACTGTGTTACATACGGTCACCAGCCTGCCTGCTCCCGCGCAGCCGCGCTGCGGTGGCTGCGCGGGGTCATTCTGCCGCGTCACCCCGGTGCTGGATGCGATTGCCGTGCTGGTCGCCGTATGCACTGTCGAGACCGGCCTGAACCAGCGGCAGCTCGGCACCGTCGGCATCCCGGTCGGGCACGACGGTCAGATCGCCTTTGGTTTCGTAGAGGACATAGCGCAGCCCGGTGAGGTCGAACACGCCGCGTTGGCGCAGCTGGGCGTAGAGGTCGTTCTCGGTGAGCCCGCAGATACGCAGCTGGCGGCGACGCAAGTGACCATGGTCGACCAAGATCCGGACTCGGTGGTCGAATAGCTTGCTGGCCACTGGGCGAAACCGCAGGAGGCTGGCCAGCCGGTGGACGGCGATAAGGGTGAGCAGCGCGACGGCGCCAGTCGCATAGGACTGGGTGCCGGCGATGGCGGTGCGCCCGACGATCGCGCCGATCGCTACCGCGGTGGCGAAATCGATGATGGTCCATTGGGCGAGGGTGCGCCGTTCGCCGAGACGCAGCCCGACGACTGCGGTCGCGTACATGAGAATCGCCTTGCCGGCAACGATGCCGAGGTGATCCCAGTGACCGACGATCCAGGACATGCGGACTCCTTCCGGCAGTGGCTCCTGGGGTCAGGTGCCGCGGGCGCCACTGCCCTGACGTCCCCGCGCGCCACGTCACTGGTCCCTGGGCCGACTGCCTGCCGAACCGCTGCGCTCAGGGACTCGCCAGGACCAGCGATCCCGGGTGATGTCCAGCGTGCGCCAGCGCACCTGAATACGGATGATGTGATGATCGAGCTGGAGGGCTGCCGTGGTTTCGGGCGTCTCGAGCCGTATGAGCCAACGGTCGTTTAGTCGTGTCGGCAGCGTGAGGCGCTCATGGCGCTTTTCGGGTCGGTCATCTGCTGGTGCAAGAAGTTCAGTATTTGGCGAAGCAGTCGAGAGACCTGCATTTGTGAAAGGCCGACTTGTTTGGCGATCTGCTGCTGGGTGAGTTGATGGAAAAACCTCAGGGTGAGGATAGTGCGGTTTCGGGGTGTCAGCAGGGCTAGTAAGGGCCGCAGCGTTTCACGGTCGTCGATGAGACACATGTGTGGATCGAGTCCACCGAGGAACTCCTGACGTGTCGCGGTGGTTTCCTCCCAACTGAGCAGGTCATCAAGCGACGAGCTTTGATACGCTTCTGCAGCTTGGAGTGCTTCGAGCACAGTAGGTGTTGGTATAGCTAATTGCTGGGCGATCTCGCTGGGTCGTGGCGAACGCCCGAGCCGTTGGGACAGTTCAGCCGTTGCTTGCCGGATCGCCAGGTTGAGGTCTTTGAGTCGGCGTGGCACGTGGGTGCTCCAACCGTGGTCGCGAAAGTACCGACGGATCTCGCCAGTGATTGTCGGTACTGCGTAGGCCAGGAAGTGGGAGCCGCGGGCGGGGTCGAAGCGGTTGATGGCGTTGATGAGTCCTACGGTGGCGATCTGGATGAGGTCCTCCAGTGGCTCACCGCGGCCGGCAAACCGGCGGGCGATGTGTTCGGCCACCGGAAGGTAGCCCTGGACGAGCTGATTGCGGAGCCGATGGCGTTGCGGATCACCGGTGGCCAGGGCGGCATAGCGGAGCTGCAGCGGAATCAAATAGTCGTAGTCGTCGTCTCCAGCAGTCACGACAACGGAATCATCCCCCGCTGAGCCCGCTGCCTCAGCGGGGGATGGCCCGCGGGGCCAGGGCACCTCGATGCGGCTGGCAGGACGATGCTCAAGGAAACCGTCCGTGTCCGAGGTCGGCGCCACGATGTCGAGCAGGTGATCCAGCCCTGCGAGTCTGAACACGTGAGCTGGCAGCGATCGCTTCGGAGCTGCCAGTCGCAGGGTGGTGCCCTGCTGGGTGGCAACCCGCCTGATGCTCATCAATATCGACAGCGCCGTTGCGCCCAGAAACGAGGTACGGGTCAAATCGATGATCACATGCCGGGGGCCGGCGGCGAGCACCCTGCTGAGATGTTCCTGCAGTGGGGAGGCGGTGAGCAGATCAATTTCACCAATCACAGACACGACCACAGCATCGGGGCCGGCGTGGTCGACGAGTACAGAAAACGGGTGAAAAGTTTCAGCAACGCAGCCGGCTTCCGCGCCGGGTAGGCAGGCGTTGCAAGGGTCTAACAGGTCGATTCGTTTGGCGGTCATCCGTGTCTCCCCTCGTGTCTCCCGCGCGGAGACGCGGGAGACTGCGCTGTGGCCCGCGCGCACACGCTCGTCCGCCTCTCACCGTCAAGATTTGCGTGCCGTGCGTTAGATTAACGTCAACTGTTGCGGTACCGCATCTTTTGTGGCGGGGGAACGGTCAGCGGGAGCACGATGGCGTGAGCGTTGGTTCTCAGTCGCACTGTTGTGTTTCTGCGACCACGAGCAGGGAAGGCTAACCATAATGCCGGCGGCCACAAGGGCGCGCAGTTTTCACCCGCCGCCGATAGCTGCCCTGTGGGTAACGGTGAGTACGGCGCCGGAAAGTCGGGTGGCTGGGAGTGGCGCGGGTGCCTTACCCTTGCTGGCCATATTCGGTCCTGGTTAGGCGGGTGGTATGCCGGGCGCTGATGAGCGACTGCGTCGGATCGAGTGGGTAACCGATGCCGCGCTGGCGCATCTCGGTGTTGAGGATCTGTTGGCTGAGCTGCTGGATCGCGTGCAGTGGCTGCTTGAGGTCGATACGGTCGCTGTGCTGTTGCTGGATGCTTCGGCTGAGCAGCTGGTGGCAACCGCGGCAAAGGGAATCGAGGCGGAGGTTCATCAAGGGGTTCGGATTCCGTTGGGCAAGGGGTTCGCTGGCCGTGTGGCGGTGGAGAAGAGACCGGTGATCCTTCCGCAAGTTGATCACACCACGGTGCTCAACCCGATCCTGTGGGAACATGGGATTCGCTCGCTGCTCGGGGTACCACTGCTGACCAGCGGCAGGGTGATGGGCGTGCTGCACGTGGGCTCCCTCGGCACGCGGCAGTTCACCGATGATGATGCCCGGTTGCTGGAGATTGTGGCTGATCGGCTCGCGTCGGCCATCCAAGTTCGCCAGGCTGAGGTGCAACGGACCGCGGCAGGGCTGCTGCAGCGCAGCCTGCTGCCGGCGCGGCTGCCGGCGGTATCCGGCCTGGAAATGGCTGCCCGCTACGTTCCTGCCGAGCGGGGTCGGGTCAGCGGCGACTGGTATGACGTGTTCGTGCTTCCTTCCGGCGGATTGTGCGTCGTCGTGGGAGATGTGGTGGGGCGCGGGTTTGCTGCCGCGGAGGAGATGGGTCGGCTGCGCAGCACGCTGCGTGCCCATGCTTTTTTTAGCAGTGATCCCGCCGAGGCCCTCACCAAACTGAACCAGCAGGTCCAGCACTTTGACCGGCCACGGATGATGGCTACGGCGCAATTGGCGATGCTGGAGCCATCGTTTGAGCGGCTGCATGTGTCCTCGGCGGGCCACCTTCCACCAGTGCTGGCCATTGCTGATGGGCACGCGAACCTTGTTGAGCTGCCCAATGACCCCCCGGTGGGGGTGTCCAGCGCGCTGCCACGCCGGTCGACGACAATCAACGTGCCAGAGGGTGCGTTGTTGTGTTTTTATACCGATGGATTGGTTGAGCGGCGCGCGATGTCGCTGGATGTTGGTCTCAAGCGCTTATGCGAAGCGGTGGTGGCTGGCCCGGTGGAGTCGGTCTGTACACGCATCATGGGTCAGCTCATCGGGGATACCGCTCCTGCAGATGATGTTGCGATGCTGGTGTTGCGCCGTCAACACCTCAGTGATATTGCGCCGCTGGAGTTAGTGTTGCCAGCGCAGCCATGGTCGCTGAAAAATATTCGTGATTCCATGCGCCCCTGGTTGTCGGCGGTCGGCGCAAGGCCACACGCGGTCGCTGATTTGCTGGTTGCTGTCGGTGAGGCGTGCACCAATGTCGTCGAACATGCCTACGGGCCCGAGGGGGGCATCGTGACCGTCCGTCTGGAGCTTCAGCTGCGAAATGTTATCGCTACTATTTGTGATACAGGCCGGTGGGAGCCATCGCGTGAGCAAAGTCAAGGACGCGGAACACTGCTGATGCGCTGCTGCGCGGACGATGTGCGTATTAGCCGCGGCTCCGCCGGCACAACCGTGGTGATCCGGCGCCACCTGGCCGAAGAGGCCACTCAATAACGGTGGTGGTGGCAGATGCCAGTGCTGATAACGGATCGGTTCGCATCCGCTTGAGCGGTGACATCGATCGGGCAATGTCGTCGCCGTGGAAGAGCAGATCCGCGTGGCGCTGGGGAGAAATCGGGGCGCCCGGACTGCCGGTGAGCGCTGTGGTTAACCTATCCGCGGCCTGTCCCGATAACGCAGGTGAGCATCCATCACCGCTGGAGGAGCCATGCGGGGCGAAAGCCAGCACCAAGGGACCACTTTTGCTCGCCCGCCTGCGCAGACTGCACGTACCGACCTGGTGTGGCCACTGTTGTTCGCGCTTGTGGCCCTACTGGCCGTTTGGGCCGTGTGGTTCCTGGCTCCAGGGTACGTGCTGCACATCCCCGTGGCCGGTTCTTAACCTTTCGTGGCTTTTATGCTGACGGGTGTCACGCGGCTGCGGCAGGCCTGTTCATGTTCGAACCGTGCGCACCCTACGAGACCGTCGTGCTGCCCAGCCGGTGTCCGCGGTGGGGTGGGTCAGCAGCTGGATCCATCTGCTTGGAGGAAGAAGTCCGGGTTTTATCGGTCCGGGCTTAAGAGGGTGTTCTCTAAGTGCTGGAGCTTGGGCCAAAGCCGTAACCATGGTGCCCTTGGGTTGCGGCAAAGCCAGAGCGGAATAGGCCCCACAGAGAATGCGGTTACCGGGCTGTCTACGGTAGCTACCTGGTGTACGTCGGTGAAGTAGCGGTGAAGGTGCGTGGCCTCGGAGCCGAGGTAGAGCACAGTGTTTGTACCACTGGCCGGCATACCGAAGTACCAATAGCCGCGATCTGGGCTGAATGGGTGTGGCAATCCGCGGGCCGGGCCGTACCGGTCAAGTGCGCCAGCGTCCCAGTATGCATCGGTCACGACCGCGGTGGTGTGTTGAATGGCTGGTGGCAGCGTACGGTAGGCGCTGGCTACTGTATTGGTCAGTTCTGGCCAGCCAAGGGTGGCAAGCGAGATCGGCTTTGCGGGGGTTGGCCAGGAGACCGGCATTATTGGCAAGGTGGTAAGCGCGATGATTGCTGAGAGCACATAGGCCGGCCAGGTAAGTATCCAGCGCCACCAGCGGGCCGGCTCGCGGCGCTGCAACTCTACAGCGCCTACAGCGAACAGCAGCGCCTGAAATCCCGCGACATAATCGAATCGACCATCGGCGGCGAGGAACAGCATGACCAGACCCACGAACGTGTATCCGAGGAATCGGTAGGGCCGCAGCTGCGATGAGCGCAGCAACCGCGATAGGCCGTAGCAATACAGCGCTATCCCTGTTCCCACGCCAGCTGTCATGAGCATCAGCGGCAGAAATGTCCATCGACCACCGATGAGGTTCTCTTCGTGAGCGATAACCTGCGTCATCGCAAGCAGTGGCCATCCGTGGTGGGCTTGCCAAAGTAGGTTGGGCAGTGTTGCAAGCGTTACAAACGCTGCGCTCAGCCACAGCAGTGGTCGTCGCAAAAGCTCCCGAGGGCCAACCGCAAGCGCGCAGATGGCAACGACACCCCAGAAGGAGGCGATCAGCCACTTATTCTCTAACGCAATAGCCGTAACGACTCCAAGCCATAACAGCAGCCGATCGTCGCGAAGCCGCACCCAGCGCACCAGCAGCCACGTAGTCAGCGCCCAGAAGAACCCATCGACCGTGGCGGTCATGAGCAGATGGCCCGCGGGCATTGAGGCCATCGCGTATGTCCCTGCGGCCAATACCTGCGCCCGATGCCGCCCACCAAGCTCCCGGGCGATCAATGCGGCGACGATCACACCGGCGGCGGTCAGTACCGTCACGGGCGCGCGTTCTCCGGCCAGCGAGCCGGGGAAGATTACGTCCATCGCGCGGGCCAACAGCGGCACCAGAGGCCCCTGATCCGCATATCCCCAATCCAGGTGGCGGCCGGCTACGAGAAAGTACAGTTCGTCAGCGAAATATCCCATGCGTCCGCTGGTGAGCAAAAGCACTACCCCGACTGCGGTGGCGATCGCCAGCACTGGACACCACGCCAGGCAAGCAAGGACAGGTTGGTGTTCGGGTCGCCGGCTTGCCTGCGGCAGCTTTACCGGTGGTGGGTGACTCGCTTTCGAATTCAATTCGCGTCACCTCAGGCTTCCGGAAAGGGACTCTTATCAACCACGCGCGGGCGGGCAGGAACCACGCAACGGCCGTACATGTCAGTCACTCTTGCGGACCAGTACCCGGTATGCGTTTCCGGTGCCGGTGCGGCGCACCGCCCAGGAGAGCAGTGTGTCGAGAGTTAACGTGCCCGCAAGCAGAGGCATAGTGACGATAAGTGCCGCCGTGCGCCGGAGCCGCCGCAAATACGTCGGAGTCACGGTCAGCCATGGCAGCCTGGAATCGGGTGCGCAGACATTAAGCAGTAACGCGAGGCTGGCGGTTAGGTCAGCGTACATCAAGTGTGCTGCGCCGCGTTCCACGGCGGCCAGTGAAAATCCGCGATCCGCGAGCGCTCGGACCAGATTGCCAAACGGGAACAGATGTTGATGCTGAGGCTGGCACCATTGAGACCACGTGCGGCCGAGCATGTCACCAAAACGATATTCGGGGTCCGGCACCTCGATCAACAAGTAGCCGCCAGGCAAGAGAACCCTCGCTGCGATATCAAGCTCGTCGAACGGTTCCTGGGTATGTTCGAGGTAATGATGCATACTCATTACGTCGTATCGGCCAGCCAACTCATCGGCCAGTGCGATGAAGCCGCCCTGATAGCCGTGCCGGACCCAGCCGCGACGCTGTGCCTCTTTTATGCCTGCGCCTTGATCCAGCCCGTCGAAGATCGTATCAGGCCAGGCAGCCGTCGCGGCCTGACAGAAATGGCCGTACCCGGCGCCTACATCCAGCCATGCCCTGGGAATGGTGAACGGTTTGAGCATCTTGGCTCGACTGAGGTAAATCGATTGCTGTATCCTAAATCCCCACTCGGCTCTCTGCTGACCCAGGCCATCGTAGAAGTCACGGTAGTAGAAAGCCAAACCTGCCGGGCTCAGGCGGGGATTCTGAAAAATATGCCGGCAGGTGTCGCATTGCTCTAGGACGAACTGTCCAGGCTTCCGTTGGTGAAGGTCGGGCGTTCGCAACCGTACCGATAGGTTGGTGGAGCCACACCATGGACAGTCGTGCCTGCGTGGCTCAAAGAAACGCTCGACGCCCTCGGCCAGCTCTTTCTGATAGTACATCCTGCGGGATTCCAATTGTGTGGTGTTCATGCGACTTCTATCCGCGCATTCTTTCGTCCGGTGAGACCAGGCCGCTCCGCACGGCGCAAACCTCGTACAATTCTGTTGCGGGTGATCGTCGCGAAAGAGTCATCCCCTGCGTAAACTGCGCACTGAATTGGTAGGAGCCGATCGCAACGCTGCGCGTCACGGCAGGAGATGAGAGGGTCGGAGAAAGGCCTCGAGGTTGGCGACGCCACACCGCTCGGCATGGATACTAAGCGCCTACCGAAGCCGCTGTCAATCACAACTTTATGGCAACAAATCAAAACTGGCAGTGAGGAACACGCGGCCGCCGGACAGTCTGATCTCACATTGGCCAGTCATATGGCCTGTCGTCCAGCGACGTCGAAGAGTTGCTGAGCGAGCACGGCATCGCGGTCGGTCATGTCACCAGGCGATGCTCTCCCTCAAGCCGAAAGCGCCACGGCGAGAGCGCTGCCGACGGGCGGTGACGAGTAGTCCCCCGCATGATGTGATCGATTTCGCAAGGTCACTGGTCGGGCGCCGTGTCAAGGGATGGGGGTAGGAGGTTGAAGGTACAGGTGTATGCCAGGATGGCAAAAACCGATTCTGCGATGGCTCGCCGACAGTGGTTATGACGTCGACTACTGTTCTGGTTTTGACCTGCACGATCACCCCGACCTGCTGAGTGCCTACCGATTGCTCGTGTGCATCGGCCACGACGAGTACTGGACAGCTCAGACGCGTGACACGGCAGAGCAGTTGCGGCGCTCGCCGCAAGCTGTGAAGGACTCTTCGGCGTCACGTCGGACAACGACCTCGTATACCTTCGATTTGACCAGCTTGACGCCGGTGTGAATTGGACTCGGCTTGGGCGCACGAGAAATGTGGTGGCGATGACTAACCTGAACGGTCGACTACTCTGCGTCGCATCTGATCGAACGCTTCAAATGCGACTACCGCTGTTACGCGAGACCCAGTGGACTGCCATTGGCTGGACGTCAATCGGGAAGTGATGAATGCAACGGGTGGCCCTCACCCGTCGCCGAATGAGGGCCGCCGCTGACGACTAGCGATGCTAGTGCTTGCCTCCGTCGTATGCCTGGAAGTAATGGAATCCGTGGCTGTCGTACGCACCGTAGTTGTAGAAACCGTAGCTGCCGTAGTCGTAGTGGCCGAAGCGACCATGGTAGTAAGCGTGCTCGTTATAGCAACCGCAGCCGCAGTCGCAGCCACCGCCACCTAGCGAGAAGACATCTGAAACCTTCATTCCCCCTCCTTATAGCTTCCTCGCCCCAGGACAGATTGTGTCCCAGGTGACGCTCGATGCATCCACCCGATCGAGGGAAATGGCGCCCCGAAACGGTTCTTTCCTGTAACGGCGTCTGCGGCGGATCGGTACACCAGTCGAAGATCGTGCTGGTCGCCCTACCCCGGCCGGCCACACGACGCACCGTTACGTGCCGAGATCTGGTGCGAGGTTACCGTGCGCCGTCGCCAGGGAGGGCAGACCGCAGCTGACGTGCGGACCGCGGAACGGAGAGTTTCGCCATCTGGGAGGGACTCACCACCTGGAAATTGCGCTGCCGCAGGCCTACCTGGTGGCGCTGCGCCGCGCTGCCCGGCGAATCCCCTTCGCCCGCCGGGTATGCCGCGAGCCTGGCTGGCGGCCCGCCGGTATGGCATCGACCGGACCGACCCGGATCTACGCCTCAGCGCAGATCTCGTTCCTTCCTGCTGAGCTGGATCATCAGCACGGCGACACCGCCGGTTGGGTGCCGGGCGGCACGCTGATCCCCGTCACCGGTCCTCTGGCGTCGTAGGCGACGCCAGAATGTTGAGTCAGAGCCGGCCAGGGCGCCCAGCTAAATATGATGTGCACCTCACTGCCCGGTTGGGCGCCCTGACAAATGCAAATTGAAATGGTGATTCCGGCAGCATTGTGCGGGTTGCTGTTGACAGGGTCGCAGGTGATCTGATGTGCTGAGTTCGTGTTCGCGCAGGTGCTTACTCGGCGACGGCATGTCGATTACCTCTCCGTCGTCTCCCACGCCTGTCGCCGCTGACTTTCTGCCTTGCTTGCGGTGACCTACCGCTAAGGGCTCTCTCACCTGTCCCCACGGGTCGCGGCCGCCGGGATCCGCTGGTTGCGGCCGGTGGCTGCCACCGTTGAGGCCATGGCAGACGCGGTCGGCATCCGTTATTCGCTCTTTTTACCGACGGCCGTCTTGGCATGCGCGAATGCGCATTGTTGCGGTCTGTGTGGCGCATTGTGTGACATCCGGAGTATTGCAAATCACGCCAGGAGATCCATCATGTCCGAAAACGGTACGGAACGGCCGTTGAAGTTCGCCTACTGGGTGCCCAACGTCAGCGGTGGACTGGTCACCAGCACCATTGACCAGCGCACCGACTGGGGCTTTGACTACAACAAGGAGCTGGCAATCCGAGCCGAGCGCGCCGGCTTCGACTACGCGCTGACGCAGGTCCGCTACATGGCCAGCTACGGTGCGGAGTACCAGCATGAGTCCAGCAGCTTCAGCCTCGCGCTCCTGCTGGTCACCGAACGGCTGAAGGTCATCGCTGCGGTGCACCCCGGGTTGTGGCATCCCGGAGTGCTCGCGAAGCTGGGCGTCACCGCCGATCACCTGTCCGGCGGCCGCTTTGCGGTCAACGTGGTCAGCGGCTGGTTCAAAGGGGAGTTCACCGCGCTCGGCGAGCCATGGTTGGAACACGACGAGCGTTACCGCCGCTCGGAAGAGTTCATCCGTGCCCTGCGCGGCATCTGGACCGAGGATGACTTCACCTTTGCCGGCGACTTCTACCGGTTCCGGAACTTCTCCCTGAAACCCAAGCCGCTCAACACCGTCGAGCGCCCGCATCCGGAAATCTTCCAGGGCGGAAACTCCACGGCAGCCCGGCGCATGGCCGGGAGGGTCTCGGACTGGTACTTCAGCAACGGCAAGGACTTCAACGGCGTCGTCGAGCAACTCGCCGACGTCAACGCCGCCGCGCAGGCCAACGGACGCACCGTCCGCTTCGGGCTCAACGGCTTCGTCATCGCCCGGGACACCGAAGCGGAGGCCCGCGAGACGCTCCGGGAGATCATCGCCAAGGCGGACCGGCCGGCGGTGGAGGGCTTCCGCGACGCGGTGACCCAGGCTGGAGCGTCCACATCGGACTCCAGAGGCATGTGGGCAGACTCCTCTTTCGAGGATCTCGTCCAGTACAACGACGGCTTCCGGACCCGCCTGATCGGGACGCCGCAGCAGGTCGCGCGGCGCATCGTCGCCTACAAACGCCTCGGAGTGGACCTGCTGCTACTCGGGTTCCTGCACTACCACGAGGAGATCGACTACTTCGGCCGGCACGTGCTGCCCATCGTCCGTGAGCTCGAGGCTGACCGGTCCGAACTGGCCGGCATCGGCGCTGGCCACCCCTAACCGCCACCGCACCACGAGGAGATGTCCATGACCACGACCCAGCACCACCCCGGCCACCTCGACCTGCGCTTGCGCGGCAACTGGGCCAACCAGCCCCAGCCGAGCACGCCAGAGCAGTGGGTGCAGCGAGCCCGGGAAGTCGCCCAGATCCTCGCAGCCGACGCCGCAGCACGGGAAAAACAAGGTAAGACTCCCTATGCCGAAGTCGCCTTGCTGAAGGAATCCGGATTGGTCACCCTGCTTGGCCCGATCGAGCACGGCGGCGCAGGCCAGGAATGGCCGACTGCTTACCACGTCATCCGCCAGGTCGCCGCCGGTGACGGCTCGATCGGGCAACTGCTGGGTTACCACTACCTGTGGAACTGGGCTGCTCGGCTGGTGGCCACCCCCGAACAGATCGCCCACGTCGAGGCCGAGGCAGTCCGCCAGCGGTGGTTTTTCGGTGGAGCGGTCAATCCCCGTGACGCCGACGTGGTCATCCGGGACGAGGGCGATTACCTGGTGTTCAACGGCTTGAAGTCGTTTTCCACCGGCAGCAAGGTCTCCGATGTCACCGTGCTGGAAGGCGTGCTCGACGGTACCGATACCCACGTCTTCGCCATCGTGCCCAGCGACCAACCAGGCATCACCTTCCACGACGACTGGGACAACATCGGTCAACGCCTCACCGAAAGCGGCAGCGTGTCCCTCGCCGAAGTGCGGGTCCCGTGGAGTGCTGCCGCCGGCTTTGTGGACAAGGTGTTCCAGTCACGGACGTACAACACGCTCAACGTGCCCACCATCCAACTGGTGTTCGTCAACTTCTACCTCGGAATCGCCCGCGGCGCGCTGGAACAGGCTGCCGACTACACCCGCACCCGTACCCGACCTTGGCTGCACGGCGGCTACGACAGAGCGGTCGACGAGCCCTACATCCTGGACACCTACGGCGACCTCGCCGCCAAACTGTGGGCTGTCGAGGCACTCGCCGACCAGATCGCTCAGGAAGCACTAGCCCTGCACCGCTACCCGGACGCGGTCACCGAGCGAATCCGCGGCGAACACGAAGTCCGGGTCGCCGCGGTCAAGGCCCGGGCGACCGAGGTGGCACTGGAGATCACCAGTCGGATTTTCGAGGTGACCGGTGCCCGGTCGACCACTACCGCGCTGGGCCTAGACCGGTACTGGCGCAATATCCGCACCCACACGCTGCACGATCCCGTCGCCTACAAACGCCGCGAAGTCGGAGCCTTCCTGCTGCGCGATGAGATCCCCGAACCCACCTGGTACTCCTGACCACCACCCCTGGTGGCCGGTGAACATCCTGTCCACCGGCCACCACACCACATCCCACCCGCCTTGGACCCCACAGAGGTGAGACCACGATGGCCTCGATCGTCGTGCTAGCCGGCAGCCCCTCCACGACCTCACGCACCGCCGCAGTGCTCGACCTGCTCGCGCTACGCCTGACCGGGCACGGTCACGACGTGCGCATCGTCTCGATCCGGGAACTCCCACCAGGGCCCCTCCTGGCAGCCGATACCCACCACCCAGCAATCGGTGACGCCGTCGCAGCAATCGCCGGCGCGCACGGCCTCGTCGTGGCCTCACCGGTCTACAAAGCCGCCTACACCGGGCTGCTCAAAGCCTTCCTCGACCTGCTCCCGCAATACGCCCTAGCCGGAAAAACCGTGCTGCCCCTCGTCACCGGAGGAACCCCAGCCCACGTCCT
>JAJPIR010000248.1 GCA_021324675.1 Actinomycetota bacterium | reverse complement strand
TGCATCGCCGGACCACCGATGCCGGGGTGCAGGAATCGGTGCGGCCGGTACAGGGTGATGCCGATTCGCTGTCCGATGTGGTGGCGCCCGCGAGTGCCGATCTGGTACTCGGGCACGGCGTGCTTGAGGTGGTCGAAGACCCCGCCGTAGCGGTTCAGGCGCTGGCCAATGCCACCGCGCCCGGCGGTGCAGTGTCAGTGCTGGTGGCCAACCGGTACGCCGCCGTGCTGGTCCGCGCGCTGGCCGGGAGGCTGGCCGAGGCGCACCGATTGCTCAACGATCCGGACGGTCGGCTCGGTCCCTCGGATCCGGTGTTGCACCGTTTCGACACCGATGGTCTTGTCGCACTGCTCGCGGCCAGCCGGCTGGCGGTGGAGGTGGTGCAGGGCGATGCGGTGGTTACCGACCTGGTGCCCGGCACCGTGTTGGAGGCCCATCCGGGAGCTGTGGAAGCGCTGGCCGAGCTGGAACTGAGTGCCGCCGGCCGGCCTCCGCTGCGCGACATTGCCACCCGGCTGCACGCGCTGGCCCGTCGCCCTGGCGTATGATGAGACTCATTCGAACATGAGTTCGATGAGTTTTGTTGGTGGGAAGGCGACCCGGTGGTGAAGATACGTGGGACGTAGTGCCGACCTCCCACGGAGCACGCGGGTCCCGCGGGACACCAGCATCCGGGCTGGCGACGACGCTCGCGATGCTGGATGCCCGGTGCTGCACGTCGATATGGACGCCTTCTACGCCTCTGTTGAGGTTCGGGAGCACCCTGAGCTAGCCGGGCTACCTGTGGTTGTGGCGGGTGGAAGCTCTCCGGCCGGGGACCGCGGCGTGGTGCTTTCCGCGACTTACCAGGCGCGCGCATTCGGGATCCGCTCGGCGATGCCGGTCGCGCATGCCCGCCGGCTGTGCCCGCAGGCACAATTCGTGCCACCGAACTTTGCCCGCTATGCCGAGGTTTCCCGGGGCGTCATGGCGCTGTTCCGCGAGATCACCCCTTTGGTCGAGCCGCTGAGCCTCGATGAGGCTTTCCTGGACGTCGGCGGGTCGGTGCGCAGGTTGGGTATGAGCCCAGCTGGGATAGGGGAGTGGATCCGTGGGCAGGTCTACGACGCGCATCGGGTGACATGCTCGGTAGGGGTGGCGCCGAGCAAGTTCGTCGCCAAGCTTGCCTCCGGGCTGTCCAAGCCGGATGGGCTGCTGGTCGTGCCCGCTGATGGCGTCCTCGAGTTCCTGCACCCGTTGCCGCTGTCGGCGTTGTGGGGGGTTGGCCGGCGCACCGCACAGGCGTTGAGCCGGCTGGGGTGCGCCACGGTCGCTGATGTGGCGAACCTGCCCCTGCCCGCACTCCGGCACGCCGTGGGAACCGCCAGCGCCCGTCACCTTCATGAGCTTGCCAACGGCCGAGACGACCGGCGGGTGGTTCCAGACCTGCCGGAAAAGTCAGTGGGCGCCGAGCAGACCTTCGCCCGGGATGAGGCTGATCGGGCGGTACTGCGGCGGGAACTGCTACGGCTGGTCGAACGGACCACGGCCGGGTTACGTCGCCGCGGCTTGCGTGGGCGGACGATCGCGCTGAAGCTTCGCCATCCCGACTTCACCACCATCAGCCGGTCGCGCACCCTGGCTGACCCGACGGACTCGACACCGACGGTCTACGCGGTGGCAGCCGAGCTGCTGGATGCTCACCTACCTCCCGGGATGCTCGTCCGGTTATTGGGTGTGCGGGTCGACCAGTTGAGCCGTGGTTTCGCAGGCGAGCAGCTCACCCTCGACGGGGCAGGCGGCGGAGGGATAAGTGCCCACTGGTCGGACGCGGAACGCGCCGCGGACGCCGCTCGATCACGGTTCGGCAGCGCTGCCGTGCGGCCGGCCACCTTGCTGGACAGCCCCGGCCCTGCCAGTGGCCGGCGAGCCGAGCTCTCCCCTGAATCGGGTAATGAGATCGGCTAGTCCACACCGCCGCAGCCTCGTATCCTCAAAGGTAGGAGCCGACGGTGGCTGTCCAGTAGCTACAGGTACCGTCGGGGTTCGCCTACTATGTCGACAACCTTATATTTACGGCGGAGTGCCGGAGGAGGAGCCATGCCACTCTCCGAGCACGAGCAGCGTCTGCTCGATCAGATCGAGCGCGCGCTCTATGCAGAGGACCCCAAGTTCGCGTCGAACGTCCGGGGCGCCCGGATGCGCAGCCTTCCCCAACGCCGCCGGATCCAGGGTATTGCGTTGTTTGCGGTGGGCTTGCTCCTCCTCATCGCTGGTGTCGTACTCCCGTACCGCTTGGTCGGGATTCCGGTGATCAGCGTTGTCGGGTTCTTGGTGATGTTCGCCGGAGCCATCCTGGCAATCTTCTCTCGCCGACCGGGAGACGGTGGCAGGCGCCAAGCAGCGGTGGACCGTTCGCCTGGCGGCCAGAATCGCAGCACGCTCGCTCAGCGGATGGAGCAACGATTCCGTCGCCGCTTCGAGGAACACTAGCCAGCACTTCGATACCCGGCTCGGGGTCGCCGCAGCACCGAGCGGGGTAGTAACCGCGCCGCCCGGGTTAGTGGCGCGGACCGCGCCAGGCTGGTGAGCACCGCGTCCACAGCAGTGTGAAGTTCCGGATCGATCCCGCCAGGCCCATGATCCTGATGGTGCCGGCGCGCGACCGGGTGATCGGCGCTGGCGTACCACGACTGCTCGACTGCATCCACCAGGATGCCCAGGCCGGCTTGGCCTGGCTCGTCTAGGCCGTGCTCATGGACCAATCGGTAGGCTGCTGCGCGCACGGTCTCGCCAACCGGGGGCACCACCCTGCGGTCTGCGGACTCGGCCAGCACCTCCGCCCACGCTGCCGAGACTGCCCGCGGGCCGCCAGCGCGCACCAGGTGCATACGCCACCAGCGGCGAACCTCACGCACGCCCAAAGGGGTGAGCACCAGCAGCACGCCGAGCCCCGACAGCGCGATCACGGTCAAGGCGAACCTGAAGGTGGCACCCGGCGTGGCGCGGGCGGCACCGGAGTGCGGCGCCGCGGCAAGCGGGTGGGTTTGCGCTGGCGTGGCGACGGTCACCGTGGGTGGTCTGCCAGGCGACACCACTCCACCGGGTCGGGTGGGGCCAGCGGCATAGATGGGTGGCACGGTCCGCTCACCGGACAACGGAGTCGGATCGAACGGTAACCATCCGGCACCCGGAAACCATGCTTCAACCCAGGCGTGTGCATCCTCGGTGGTGATCAACCGGGAGTCGCCGGTCACGGTACCTGGGGTGAAGCCAACCGCGACTCGGGCGGGGACGTGCTGCGTTCGCAACATGATCGCCATTGCTGAGGCGAACTGTTCGCAGTAGCCCCGGTGGCCGGTGAACAGGAAGTC
>JAJPIR010000156.1 GCA_021324675.1 Actinomycetota bacterium | reverse complement strand
GTCATGCTGGCGGAAATCTTCCCGCTGGCCATCCGGGGATCGGCGATGGCGATCGCCACCCTGTTCAACTGGCTGACGGCGTTCCTCGTGGGACTGACCTTCCCCGGCCTCACCGCGCTCGCCGGCGCGGGCACCATCTACCTCACCTACGCCGCTGCCTGTGCCGTGATCGCCCCGATCGTGTGGTGGATGGTGCCGGAAACCAAGGAACGCAGCCTGGAGTCGCTGGAAGCGCAGTTCCGGAACGGCTGGCTGACCACGCGGACCACTACCGGCCCGGTCGCTGGCCGTACCAACCGGTAGGAACGACGTCCTCGGCCGCTGGTCAGTTCGTGGAATGCTTGCGGGACCGGGTGCGTGGAATAGGTTCGGCGAACTCGACGACAAACCCGTCTGGGTCAGCGATGTGCAGAGTCCGGTGGCCCCAGGGCCGGTCCGCAGGCCCGCTCAGTACGTCGACTCCAAGCCTGGTCAGGCGCAATGCCTGCGAATCGACATCATCGGTGATGAACACCACTTGACCGGCGGGTCCAGGCGCCGGATGCATTCCGGTAAGCCATGCTGCCCGGCGTTGTTCGTACAGCGCGAACCGAGTCTCTCCGGCGGCAAACTCGGCGTACCCGGCATCGGTGAACTTGTGATGAAGCCCCACGACATCGCGATAGAACGCCACAGCTTCCGGCAGGTCAGACACGTACAAAATCACATACCCCAGCTGCACACCGGCAACGTTAGAACGAGACTGCAAGATTAACCCGAAACTCCTGGTACACCGGCTATCGCGCAATACCGGGCTGACACGAAATCGTCATCCCCTAGCAACATGACGGTGTGCGCTGCCATGATGCCGATGCTGCCCGGCACTTCGGTCCGGCTGTACCGAATAGCGACAGAAATGCACCGCTGGGCAACCCCGCCCGGCCATGTGGTGACCCGGTCTATATCGTTCGGCGCATGAACGTAAGCAGCGACGCGCCCGCCGACATTTATCTGCGGGCAGTCCAGCACAGTCCTGATGCTCGCGTAGTGACCGTGGTAGGCGAGGTCAGCACGCCAGCTGCCCTGGCACTGGCCAACTTTTTGGTCGCGCAGCTAGCCGCCGCCCGAGTCGTCGTTGTCAACCTCGACGGTGTGTCATTGTTGGGATCTGCTGGGCTGTCCGCGCTGTTCGAGGCGAGCGAGCTGGCTACCCGTCAACATCGCGCCCTGCGATTGGTGTGTAACTCCCCCACTGCCAACTGGGCGCTGGCGGCCGCCGGGCTGCAGGACTACTTCACCTTCGCCGACACCGTCCCAAGCGCGGCGAAAAACCCGGCATGCAGACACGGCGGCAGCGATGTGGCACTCGCTCGGCGACGTTACCGGAGCCGCCGGTCAGGACGGCGCGGCAACAGACCGGTAGCTCCAGCAATCTGAAGGTTTGTTCGTCACCAAAGATGGAGGCCCCTGGGAGTTGGGGATCGATGGTGAGGCGGCAGAGTACGCATAACGCCGCCAATCGCCAGGAGGTCGCCGATGAGAAGCACCAGCTCCCACCTGCAAACGTTAATGGGCCATGCGTACCAATGACGCCGCGCATGGCCACCAGTGATCACCGACCGCAGCAGGTGATCTGCACGTGCCCCACTGCGACGCCTTCCCGCGTCACCGTGCCCAGGGCCCATCACCGTGCGCACGCAGGGATCATGTCCCGGATGGGTATCGACGTGCGCACGGCACCGGATCCTCACGCTCACAGTAGGCAAGCGGGGGGAAGATTGCGCCACTCATTATCGCCGGTGAGCACCCTGGTGCTCACTATGATGGGTGATCGGACACTGTCCGTAACCGATCCGCACGAGAGAAAGTGGGCGCTGCGCTCGTGCTGAGATACCTCCTCAGGAAGTCCCTCGGCTGGTTGCTCATGATCGTTGTGGCGACCAACCTGACGTACTTCGTGGCGAACTTCTTCCTGGATCCGCGGGCTAATTACCTCCAGCTTCGACCACCTCGCACGCCCGAGCAGATCAGCCGCTCGCTGGCTCAGTACAACCTCAGCCGGGACACGCCGTTGCTGGACCGCTGGTGGCACTGGGTCAGCGGAATCGTCCTGCACTGGGACTGGGGCTACTCGCCGGTCGGGGAGAGCGTGAACTCCCAGATCAGCTTCCGGATCGGGGTGAGCGCCCAGCTCGTGATGGGATCGCTGATCCTGTCCACGCTTATCGGGATCAGCCTGGCCGTTTATACCGCCGCTCGCCAGTACCGGTTCGCTGACCGCTTCGCTCAGGGCGTGTCGATCGTCACGCTCAACACTCCGGTGGTCGTCGCCTCGCTGGCAGTGGTGCTGCTGGCGATCGCGTTCAACCAGTCAGTGGGCAGCACGGTGCTGTTTGTCGCGGGCGCCCAGTCCCCCACGGTCAGCGGATTCTGGCCACTGCTGCTCGACCGGGTGCGGCATCTGATCCTGCCGACCATCTCGCTCACCGTGATCAGTTACGCCGGCACCCACCTCCTGCAACGCTCGCTGCTGCTGGATAACATCAACTCCGACTACGTACGGCTGGCCAGGGCCAAGGGGCTGACCCGCCAGCGCGCCATCCGGCGCCACGCGCTGCGCACGTCGCTGATCCCCGTGGCCATCACGGTGGCGTTCGCGATCCCGGCACTGTTCACCGGAGCGGTGATCACCGAGACGATCTTCGCGTGGCAGGGCATGGGGCAGTACTTCGTCCAGACGATCAGCAAGAACGACGTCCACGGCGCGGTCGCGGTCGCTGCATTCGGAGCGCTGATGACCGCGATCGGTGCGATCCTGGCCGACATCGCTGTCGTGGCATTGGATCCGAGAGTGCGGGTGAGCTGATGACCACCAACCTTCCCCCGCTCCAGCACACGGTCAGCCCCGTCGACAGCACGCTTTCCCAGCCGCTTTCTCCAGCGGAACAGCGGGTGGTCCGCCGCGGCGAGCGGCTGTCCCGCCGCCGGCTCTACACCCGTCGATTCCTGCGCAACCGGGGCGCGGTGGCCGGTTTGGTGATATTGATCCTGCTGGTGTTGTTCGCCGTCGCCGGCCCGCTGCTGACCTCGTACTCCTACACCGACGTGGATTTCACCAACCTCACGGCGGCACCCTCGTCACAGCACTGGTTCGGCACCAATGGTGTCGGCAATGACACCTTTGCCCAGACTGTGCACGGCCTGCAGCGCTCGCTGATCATCGGCGTGGTGGTGTCCCTGCTCACCACCCTCATCGCAGCGTTTGTCGGGGCGGTGGCCGCCTACCTCGGTGGCACCGCGGAGAAAGCCATCCTCGGGGTTGTGCACTTCCTGCTGGTGGTGCCGTCGTTCCTGCTGCTGGGACTCATCTCCCAAAAGGCTGGCGGCGACTGGAAAGTGCTGATCCTGGTACTGGTGATGATCGGCTGGACGTACGGGGCGCGGGTGGTGTATTCGCTGTGCACGTCGCTGCGTGAGCGCGAATACGTCCAGGCGGCCCGGTTCATGGGCGTCGGCTCCCTGCGGATCGTGCTGCGTCACCTGGTTCCTAACATCGGTTCACTGCTGATCGTCTCGTTTACCCTGGGCGTGGTCACCACGGTGCAGATGGAGACCGGACTGTCGTTCATCGGATTCGGCGTGAAGCAGCCCGACGTGTCGCTAGGCTCCCTGCTCGGCGACGGCGCCAACACGATCACCAGTGCGCCCTGGTTGTTCTACTTTCCGGCCACCATGCTGACCCTGCTCACCGTCTCGATGGCATTGATCGGGGACGGGCTGCGCGATGCGCTTGATCCGATGTCGCACTCTGCGGGCAGAGCATGACCAGGTCAGAAACGGGTCCGGCCACTGGACCGCTGCTGTCGGTCCGCAACCTCGCGGTCTCCTTCCCCTCGGAAGCCGGCCGGGTAGACGCGGTACGCGGCGTCGACTTCGATCTGTTCCCGGGCCGGACGCTGGCCATCGTCGGCGAGTCCGGTTCCGGCAAGTCAGTCACCGCGATGGCGGTCATGGGACTGCTGCCCGAGTACGCCTCGGTGACCGGCTCGATCACCCTCAGCAGTCGCCAGTTGCTTGGCCTCGACGACCGGCAGATGTCCCAAGTCCGTGGCCGGAATCTCGGCATGATCTTCCAAGATCCGCTGTCGTCCTTGACGCCGATCTTTAGCGTGGGCCAGCAGATCGTCGAAGCGCTCGAGATTCACCAGAATATGGACCACGACGTCGCCTGGAAACGGGCAGTGGAGTTGCTCGACCTGGTCGGGATTCCCCACGCTGCCGAGCGGGCCCGTTCGTTCCCGCACGAGTTCTCCGGGGGGATGCGCCAGCGTGTCGTGATCGCCATCGCGATGGCCAACGATCCGCAGATCATCATCGCCGATGAGCCGACCACCGCGCTGGACGTGACGGTGCAGGCGCAGATCCTCGACGTGCTTCGTCTGTCCCAGACCGAGACCGGCGCGGCACTGATCATGATTACTCATGATCTAGGCGTGGTGGCCGGGATCGCCGACGAGGTGCTGGTGATGTACGCCGGGCGACCGGTCGAGCGGGCACCGGTGGATGATCTGTTCACCCGGCCCCTCATGCCGTACACCATCGGCCTGCTCGGCGCGGTGCCCCGGGTTGACGTTGCCCAACGCCGGCCGCTGGTGCCGATCCAGGGCAACCCGCCGTTGCTGGTCGACCTTCCCCCGGGCTGCCCGTTCCAACCACGCTGCCCGGTCTCGGTACCCAGGTGCGGTGACCGGGAGCCGGACCTGGCCGTGGTTCCTGACGCCGTGGGCGGGCACAGCGTGGCGTGCATCCGGGCGCACGAGATCCGCTACGACGGCCGCAACAGCTGTATCGACGGCCGCCCGGTCTACCCGGTTCCGCCGGTGCCGGACGTACCGGGGGCCCGGGTCCCGCGGGAGCAGCGGCCCGCCGTCCTCCAACTCACCGGCGTGTCCAAGACTTTTCCCCTGCTCAAGGGCGCGATCTTGAAGCGCCGGGTGGGCTCGGTATACGCGGTGTCGAACGTCGACCTGGACATCCGGGAGGGTGAGACGCTGGGCTTGGTCGGCGAGTCAGGCTGCGGGAAGACCAGCACCCTGCTGGAAATCATGAACCTGCGCCCGCCACAGCACGGCAGCATCCGCATCGCCGGTGTCGACGTCGCGCAGTTGCGCGGCCGGGACACGGAACGCCAGCTTCGGCGCAAGCTGCAGATGGTGTTCCAGGACCCGATGGGGGCGCTGGACCCGCGGATGACCGTGTTCGACATTCTCGCCGAACCGTTGCAGGCGGTCGGCGAGGCGGACCGGGCGGCAATCGCGGCCCGGGTCGACGAGCTGATGGACCTCGTGGGACTCAACCCCGAGCACAGCGACCGGTTCCCGACCGCGTTCTCTGGCGGGCAACGCCAGCGCATCGCGATCGCCCGCGCGCTGGCCACCAACCCGTCGCTCGTGGTGCTCGACGAGCCGGTCTCCGCGCTGGACGTCTCGATCCAGGCCGGCGTGATCAATTTGCTGAACGAGCTCAAGGCCAAGCTGGGCCTGTCTTACCTGTTCGTGGCGCACGACCTGTCGGTCGTGCGCCACATCTCCGACCGGGTGGCCGTGATGTACCTTGGCCGGATCGTGGAGATCGGCGCGGTAGACGAAGTGTTCGGTGGCCCGCAGCATCCGTACACCCAGGCGTTGCTTTCCGCGATCCCGGTACCCGACCCCATGGTCGAGCGGACCCGGGAGCGGATCGTGCTGCGCGGCGAGCTGCCCAGCCCCACCGACGCCGGCCCTGGCTGCCGCTTCGTCAGCCGGTGTCCCCTGTACCTGACGCTGGACGTGGCCCAGCAGGCCCGCTGCACCGGCGAGACACCGGAGCTGACCGGGAGGGGGGACCGCGACCAGCAGAATGCGTGCCATTTCCGCTGACCCCTGGAGGCGTTGTGTCAATGACGACACAGCGCCACGGCGCACCCCGAGGAGAAAGAACACGCAATGTCTGTGGTGACGAAGCTTGCTGCCCTGTCGGCCACCGCCGCCTTGTCGATGACGTTGGTTGCGTGCGGCGGCAGCCCGGGGTCGGGAGGAAACGGCAACAGCCGTGACACTGCGCAGTCCCTGGCCGCGCAGGCCCAGTACAACCCGCAGTCCTATGACAACCTCAGGGACGGCGGCACCCTCACCACGGCGCTGCCCGAGATCTCTCCTCAGTGGAACGTCTTCCAGGGCAATACGACCGCGTACTCCCAGGCGGTGTGGAACTGGTACAACCCCATCCTGACCACCTCTTCACCGGACGGGAAACCGCAGTTCAACCCGGACTACCTGACCGACGTCAAGGCTGACACGGTCAACGGCAACACACGCGTCACCTACACGATCAACCCCAAAGCCACCTACAACGATGGCTCGCCTATCGACTGGACCGCGTTCGAAGCCACCTGGAAGGCCAACAACGCGCAAAACAAGGCCTACATCGTCAATTCCAGCGACGGTTACGATCGCATCGCCTCGGTCACCAGAGGCGTCGACGACCGCCAAGCGATCGTGACCTTCAATGGCGTAAACGTGTGGTGGCAGGCACTGTTCGGCAGCCTGCTCAATCCCAAGGCTCTTGATCCGCAAGTGTTCAACCAGGGCTACGTTGACAACCCGCATCCAGAGTGGGGCGCCGGTCCCTACACCGTACAAAAGTTCGACAAGCAAAACGGCACCGTCATTTTCGCCCGTAACCCGAAGTGGTGGGGCAAGAGGGGCAAGCTCGACACCCGCACCTTCTTGGCCATGGAAGACGTGGCCAGCATCAATGCATTCAGAAACGGCCAGCTCGACGCCGCCGACGTCGGCACCAAGGACCGGCTAGCGCAGGTCCAGGGTATGACTGGGATCGACATCCGCAAGGGCATCTCCCTGCACAACGACCTGTTCACCCTCAACAGCAAGTCGCCGATCCTGGCTGACCCGCAAGTCCGTAAGGCAATCTTTGAGGGGATCGACCGCAAGCAGATTGCCGACATCACCTTCCAGGGCCTGAACTTCACCGAGACCCTGCCCGGGTCGTTGACCCTGTTTTCCTTCCAGGACGGCTACCAGGACAACTTTTCCAAGGCGATCACCTTTGACCTGAACAGGGCAAAACAGGATCTGGAGGCCGCCGGTTGGAAGGCCGGGCCGGATGGGATGCGCAGCAAGAACGGCCAGCCTTTGGAGTTCAACTACGTCAACACCGGCGACGATCCAGTCGGCAAGGCGATCGCCGGCGCTGTGGTCGCGATGTTGAAGAATATCGGGGTCAAGCTGAACATCCAGCAGGTGGCCAGCAGGGATTTCTCCACCATCATCAGCGGGCGGAAGTTCGACATGTTCTACTCGGGCTTCCTCCAGAGTGATCCGTTCGGCATGGCCTACATCTGCCAGCTTTACTGCTCAGAAAGCCAGCTGAACCTGTCCGGCACCAACGACCCGTCGTTCGACCCGCAGGTCAAGTCGGTGAATACGCTGCCCACTGCCCAGGAACAGTTCGCCAAGGGCGCCGAGGTCGAGACCGAAGCCTTCAAAACGTATGGCCTGATGCCAACGCTGACCCTGCCGTCGATCATCGCGGTGAAACATGGCCTGGCTAACTACGGCAGCGGCCGGTTCTTCAGCACTACCCCGGAGAACATCGGCTGGCAAAAGTAGCCGCGGGATCTTGGCCTGGCGTGGAGCGCGTACCGTTGCGCCCATGTCGACCTTCCCGACCGCCCCTCTCGTCGCCGCCGGCCTCGTCGGCGGCTTCGCCGCCGCCCGCTACACCGGCCGCCGGGAAATCGGCGGTGCAGTTCTCGCCACCGCCGGCGGTCTCTGTGCCCGCTCGTGGCTGCGCTCGTCGGGCCCTGGCGCGATGGGCTTGCTTCTCGGCGTGTACGCCGCCGCGTTCGGGGGCTCCCACCCGCTGGCCAAAAAGCTCGGCGCCTGGCCGTCGGTTCTCACCGTGACGGCGGTGGCTTCCGGGGTGACCTACGCGCTCGCCGACCGCAGCTCGGCACGCTTTTGACCGACGGCGCCCGGGAAGCAGGCGCCGACGCCGCGAGCCGGAGCCGTGCTACGGCTTGCGCGCTACAGCTCCGTACGTGTCGATCGGCTTGATCCTGCCGACATCGAGGGCGTCTGGTCGCCACTGCGTGATGGGAACCAAGCCGGGGTCCACCATCTCCAGGCCCTTGAAGCACTGTGCGATCTGATCGATGGGGCGCAGGATGTAAGGGACGGCTCCCGTTTCCGCGTACTTGGCAGTGGCCTCGACGTGGGCTGCGCTGGCGTCAATGGTCTCGTACAGCGCCAGGTAACTCCCCGAGGGCACAGCGTCCATTACCCGCGCCACAATGGACTGCATCTCGTCGACGTCGGCAACGTGGCCCAGCACGCCCATGAACATGACCGCAACCGGCCGGTGGAAGTTCAGCACGTTGCGGGCATCAGAGATGATCAAGTCAGGATCATGGAAGTCGGCGTCCACATAGGTGGTCACGCCCTCGGGTGTCGTATTGCGCAACAGGGCACGGGCGTACATCAACACGAGGGGATCGTTATCGACGTAGACGATCCGGGAGTCGGGTGCGATCTGCTGGGCGACCTCATGGGTGTTCTGCATCGTGGGCAGGCCGGTGCCGATGTCGAGGAACTGGCGGATTCCGGCCTCAGCAGCCAGGAAACGTACAGCCCGGATGAGGAACTGCCGGCTCTGCTTCGCGATGGTGACGATGTCTGGAAATACCGCGATGTAGGCGTCCCCGGCGGCGCGGTCGACCTCGTAGTTGTCGTTGCCGCCCATCCAGTAATTCCAGATCCGCGCCGAATGCGGGACATCAAAGTTGATCTTAGAGGCAAGCTCGGGGTTCGGAGAGGACCGCCGCTCGGCCACGTTGAGGGCTCCTATGTCAGGGGTTTCCCGGAAAATCCTCGATGATCCTGCGCAGAAAACTGATGGACGCGTCAGGGGACTTCGCCTCGACACAGAGGCTGTCCATGAGCGCCAGGTACTCTACTGTGTCACTTGCCTTGTCCAGGTACACGGCACTGGCCAGGTGCTCGAGGTAGACGACGTCCGGCACGCCGGGCTCGAAAAACCGCAGGATGGTGAACGGACTACCTACCACTGCAGGACCGCCGACATGGAACGGCACGACCTGCAACGTGATGTTCGGTCGTTGCGCTATCTCGATCAGGTGCTGTAGCTGCGCACGCTGGACCGCCCGGCTGCCCAAGGGCCGGCGCAGCGCTGACTCGTCCAACGCTACCCACACCGAGGGCGCTCCGGGCCGGCTGAGGAACTCTTGACGGGCCATGCGCAACGCGACGCGGCGTTCGACGTCGTTATCGGAGTCTTGCAGGTGCCGCAGCTGGATGACGGTACGGGCGTAGTCCTCGGTCTGCAACAGCCCCGGCACAAGCGCGGGCTCGTAAGTACGGATGACCGAGGCGGCCTGCTCCAGACCGAGATAGGTCTCAAACCAGCTCGGCAGCACATCGCCGTACTTGTGCCACCAGCCGGGTGCGTTGGCTTGGCAGACCAAAGCCAGGAAGGCCTCGCGGTTTTGCTCGTCCGTGACGCCGTAGAGGGTGAGCAGGTCAGCCACATCACGTTCCTTGAAGCTGACCCTGCCCAGTTCCATCCGGCTGATCTTGCTGCTGGATCCGCGGATGACGTATCCGGCAGCTTCACGAGTGACTCCGCTCGCCTCACGCAGCCGGCGCAGCTTGCTACCCAACGCCATACGCAACACAGTGGGCTTGCCGCGCCAGTGGGCCGGTATCTGACCGTGGTAGGAGTCGAAGTCTTTTGAAGCCGTCATGGGTTCACCTGGAGTCAGCGTGCCACATCCTTCAACCACCTCTGCCAGATTGTAACCACAGCGACCACCCCTAAAACCGATTATGCGGACATTTCATGACGTCGAAGCCGCCAGTTCATCAGGCTAGAGCCTGGTCGGTGCCGAGCGCGGCGAGCAGCCGGTCAAGGAATTCGGACTGGCCACGCGCCAACTTGACCCGGGCGGTAGCGCAGTCAAACCACTCCGCCCGATCGATCTCAGGGAAGCTGCGGATCCGGCCGGATCCTGGCGGCCACTCCAACTCGAAGGTATTGCTTCGGGCCTGACTCGCGTCAAGATCTGCTTCGACGGCGTAAACGATGAGCCGCTTGCCGCTGGGGAGGCGGATCGTGCCCAGCTCGACCTCCCGGCCGGACGGAAGCGGCGCTCCCAGCTCCTCCTCGAACTCCCGGGCCGCCGCCGCCCGGGGATCTGAGTCCGCGTCGTACTCACCTTTAGGAATCGACCAGGCGCCATCGTCGCGGTGCGCGTGGAACGGCCCGCCCATGTGGCCTAGCAGGACCTCAACCCCGCCCGACGGAGTGATGCGAAACAGCAGCGCTCCGGCACTGCGAGCCACGGCCATCGCGTGACAGTATCCCTCGCTATCCCGCGCTCCGCTCGGCGTCTCTCCCCGGCGGCAACTCTGGGAAGGTGACATGGTGGCGAGGAGCCGTCCGGTCGGGACGCCGCTGGCGCAACGCTGGGTCGATTGTCACGGGGAGCAAGCCCGAACGTGGCTGGAGCAGATCCCCGCCATCTCCGGCGCGTGGGCGCAGCGCTGGCACCTCGCGCTGGGAAGGCCGCTGGAGGGTGGCTCGGTCAGCGTCGTGTATGCGGTCGAGCGTCACGGCGGCCCGGCGGTGCTCAAACTTGCCGCGCCGTGGTCACGCTGGTCTGCACAGGAGGCGGCGGCACTGCGGGCATGGAATGGGCGTGGCGCCGTCCGCCTGCTGGCCGCCTCCGACGATGCCAGCGCGTTGCTCCTCGAACGCGTGTGGCCGGGTACGCCTGCGCATGGCATGACCGCCACCGAGCTTGCCGGTTTGTTGGCAAAGTTATCCCGCGCTGCCGTGACATCAGGTATGCCGTCGCTGACCGATGCGGTGCATCTGCGCTTTGACCGGGCAGAAGAGAACCGCACTAGGTTGCTGTCCCCGGGACAGATCTGGCGAGCCCGCGGCACCGCTGTCGACCTCGCTGTGGCGCATCGGGGATCGCCGATCACCTGCCACGGAGATCTCTCGATCAAAAACGTGCTCGTATCCGACGATCGAGGGCTGCTCGCCATCGACCCGAACCCCTGCGCGGGGCACCCGTCTTATGACGCTGCGCAGTGGGCTGTCACGCAGGTTCCGGTCGCGCAGGCACCCCAGCGCGCAGCCGCCGCAGCTGCTGCGCTCGGCATTCCCGCCGACGACGTGCAGCGGTGGGTCGGCGTGCTGGCCGCTGTCGAGGTATGCCTGGCATCACTACCCCGCGCGCAGGCGTCCCTCGACCTGGCCAGGCGCCTCAACGCGGGGTGGCTGGCGTGACGATCGGGTCATCGATCGGCGTTTATCCGCTAGCGGCGCTCCGAATGACCGAGATGACGATCTGGAGCAATCCGGTCGCGGACAAGGCGCTTGACCTCGGCAAGATCCGGAAATGCGCCAGCAACCTTGCGGGACCAGATCGTTTCGCCGTCTACCCGCACGTCGAAGACACCACCACCGGCGGGTATGAGCACCACTTCGCCCAGCTCGCTTTCGAACGTCACGAGCAGCTCCTGGGCCATCCATGCCGCGCGAAGCAGCCATCGACATTGGGCACAGTACTCGATCTCCAGCCGCGGCCGTCTCATACCTCTATGGTGATCGTTCTGGGCACTCCACTTGCTCCGCCGACCGGTGGGCGCTGCCTTCTCCGATGAGCAGCAGGCAGCGGCATGCGCCCGCGCACGCAGCCACGAGGGTCGTTGTCTCCGCGGTGGTGGCACCCCTCCATGATGCCTGCGCGGGCATACATTTACTTGGTAGCCATTCTGGTTTGTTATGCGGAATCAGACAGGCACTTTGATGAATAGCAATAGTCGGTTGTCCCACGGCGGACCGTCGCCGGGGCCGCCCTTTCTCGGCAAGACCGGACAGCACGCATGATGCTTGAAAAATAGACAGGTCCATGTCCCATCAGCCGGCACTGTCGCGATCATCATCACACGGCGGGTCGGCAGCGCCGGGCCGGGATCGTTCATGCCGCACCCGTGGCTTATCATGCCGCAGACCTGCCCAACCGTAACTACACCGCAGCTTTGTTTGCTTACCAGATTGAGAAGGGCCTGTTGAATGCCCAGAATCTATGCCAGCCTCGTCCAATCCAATCTCGGACGGGGTCACCATGGTAATTTTGAGGCAGTGCTCACAGAAGGAGAACAGCTATGGTATTGGTACCGTGACAACAGCAACGCCGAGCTGGACTGGACTCCCGACAACAGTTCAATCCGTTTGCCCTGGATCCGCGCCCAACGTGTCACGGGTGACCAGGATAAAGTGGCCGGGCCCGGTTGCATCATCCAATCGGCGTCGAACACGGGCCTGCACGGCAACTTCGAGGTCGTGGTGCCCTTACGCCAGGCCAACGGCACCGTAGAGCTACGCCACTTCTACCGGGACAACAGCGATACCCGGCAACCATGGATCCGCGGGCAACGCATCACGGGTGACCAGGATGAC
>JAJPIR010000013.1 GCA_021324675.1 Actinomycetota bacterium | reverse complement strand
GACACGCCCAGCCTCTCCACATCCTGGACGTGATCACCAAATCGCTAACTCCGCGGCATTGACACTGCGATGGTGTACTGGTAGGCCTTGCCCGGCTCGATCGGTGAAGGTGCACTACTCGACTCCCGGAAGCTGGCCCGCTGGATGCCGTTGTTCAGGTTGACGGCCGTACCGTCGGGACGCACATCGACCAGTTTCGCCGTCCAATCGGTGTCGGGGGCTGACGAGCTGGCGTAGAGCGTGACGCTGACCGGCCCGGTCACTTCGGTGTCGGTGGCTAGCGGCGGGCTGCTGTACACCAGTACATCGGGTCGCTGCTCCACGGCATGCTGGTCATAGGGGCCTTGGGTACCGCTCAGCGCCGCACAGCAGGGAATGGCCGCCCACGCTGGGCACGGGGTCACGAGGATCGTAGTCATAGGTATCAGGCTGCTGCGTGGTAATTGGCTCAGTGGCGAGCAGTTGACCGTCGCCCGTCATCGACGAGGCATGCCCGCCGCTGGACAAGTAATACTTTATCCACCGAGTACCGAGAATTGGCCAGGACGTTGTAGTTGTCCACACATTGGCGCCCATCTCGAAGTAATTGACTGTCGGCCCATTACTGACACCGTTGTCGACGCCTTTTAAGAAAGTGATCCCACCAGGCGAGCATCAGTTCATTAATTGGGGAATTGCCCACCGGTCCGATCTGCTTGAGCATCGGTGCTGCAGAGCTGTTTGGCCGGCCCCAACCGAGGTGATCCCACGGACCGATCACGATCCGTTGATCACGGCGCGCGGACGCTGATCCACCGGAGCTGACCATGCCGGTGAAATTGCGCACGCCACCGAAGAGAAATGCGTCATACCAACCTTCGATGTGCAGCACCGGGATGCCGACCTAGGGGTAATACTGTTGTGGCGCCCATCGCTGCCAGTACGGACCGTCAGCGCGGTGAGAGATCCAGTCAAAAAAATATGGCGCAACCACACCGTCGCCTGGGTGCAAGGGCGGGAAACTGCGGTATGGCGCGTACCGCAACCAGGTAGCGACGTCCAAGGAGTCCTGCGTGAGCTGCTCAGCGACCTTGGCGTCACCACGACTTTTGGCCGCCGACACCGTGATCTCCATTGCCCACGGCTCGATGAAGTTCAGCCGGAACGCACCATTCTCGTATGTCCAACCCTCGTAGTAGTCCGACGCAGTGTTGGCCGGCACGATGGTGGCCAGGTGCGGTGGACCGGTCTCGGCGGCTAACCATTGGGTCGCGCCGACGTAGAACGACCCGTACATACCGACCTTTCCGGATGATCCGGGCAGCCGCGCGGTCCATTCGACGCTGTCATAGCCGTCATTGCGATCATCGGTGAACTCGGAGAACGTTCCTGTTGAGGCGCCCTGTCCCCGGACGTCCTGGCTCACGACGAGATAGCAGTGGGACGCGAACCAATCCGGATGCTGATATCGTCCGGCCTCAACCTGTGCAGCGTCCTTGCTGTACTGCGTCCGCATCAAGATCACGGGAACTGCCTCAGCGATGGCCGGCCGGTAGACGTCGGCACGCAGCACGGTGCCGTCACGCATCGGGACCGCCACGTTCGCCGTCTTCGTTACCGCACACGAGGCCGCCCTGGAAGATGGCGGCGGAGCCGCTGCACATGCCGAGGAAGTGGCTAGCACGACCGCGAAGACCAACGACGCACACCTTCTCAGCCAGCGCACGGCGCCTCCCGACGGTCAAGATCCAGATTTACCTGATCACCAGCCGAGCGACAATGGAGGACGGCTGTGGAGTGACTAAGAGTGACTGGGCTGAGCGCTACCCGGCAACGGGCTACCTACGTAGCACGGATCCATTAAGTAAGTACCTGTCCCCCATTCTGGTCCGTACTAATACGCCATCAGAGATACATTGGGCCTTGTAGGCGCCTCTGCTATCACCTAGTGTTACTCTTCGTAAGTCAGTAGCCCCGAATGAGGGGCAGTAGCCAGTACGATGGGCAAGGGGGGCCTGACCGTGCTAGCGACAATTGCGGTTGTCTTTTTCGTGGTCACGAACTCGGCGTCAGCGACAGCAATCCACGCTGCGCCATAGCGGCAGTCGCAAGGTCGCCCGTCTTTAGCGAGTGGCCGGATTCTTCCGTTGCCGCATCACTGGCGGACCCGGGTGGTCATCGAGGGGGGATCACCCGGGTCACCCCAACCCTGCGCACGCCAGACGCACCAGCCACGCGCCCGCCACACCCCGGCAACCACTTCGGACTGCCCGGGGTCGCCGCGTAGTACAGGAAGGACGAAGCCCAGGATGAGCAGGCTGCAGGACCGAGAGCTGGTGGTGGGGATCACGCCGTTCGAGGAGCCCAACGCCGCTCTAGTGGTAGCGCTCGCGCGGGCTGGCTCGATGGGTGTCCTGGACCTGGGACGGGATCACGACCGGGCACACATTGCGCTGGCAGAAGTATGCCGGTGGTGGCCCGGCACGTTCGGGGTACGGCTGCCAACCGGGTGCCCGCTATCGCCAGCTGATCTACCGGACCAGGTCGACGTGGTGGTGCTCGGCCCCGAAGTGCGGTATCCGGCCGACCCAGGCCGGCGCATGTTGATTGAAGTGACGTCAGTGGCGCAGGCGCACGCGGCGATCCGGGCGGGGGCTTGCGGGTTGATCGCCAAAGGCGCCGAAGCGGGCGGGCGAGTTGGTGCCACGACAACATTCGTGTTGTTGCAGCAGTTGCTGAGCGACTCACGGATCGAGATCCCGGT
>JAJPIR010000189.1 GCA_021324675.1 Actinomycetota bacterium | reverse complement strand
CGCACCTGGCCGCGTGCTGGTAGGGCTCCCATCGCAGCCGCCTCAGTTCTACTGGGTTAGCGATGACGCCGCAACGATACTGAAACTCCTTGCATGCAAATATCTCGATGAGGTTGCCCCCAGCTCTGTCGAGCAGTGCCGTATGCGGCAACTCGATCAACGTCTACAGCAATTGAGTGCTGGAAATCAGCTCAGCACGTTGCTGTCCGATCTTTACGTATCAGGACTCGTGAAGCATATGCACAGCCGATCCTGACGCAATAAGGGGACTAGCGCCAGCAACCCGCAGCGCCCCCCACTTACGCCCGTGGGTAGGGTGACCGGCGCAGGAGCAGGCCGGGTTACTAGCTGCGACGAGCCGCACGATCGTGCGCGTCGCGCATCCTGATGTGTACGTAGTGTATTGAAAGATTAAGGGTTACACCCTGTGGTATCCGGTCACGCACCGTTGCTAACATGATCTTTGCTGTAACCGGGACGCTTGGGGAGGAAGGGACGGCATGGCTGGACAGGGCGTAGTGGAGGATATGGCAACGGTGAAGCATTCTCTCCGTGTCGACTGGTTCCAGCGCGATCCGGGTGGCAGCACGATCTTCGTCGCTCCTGCGCGGGAAGACGGCGCAGCTGATGTTGACCGCGACGGCGGAAACGGCGTCACCCGCTGCTGACATCGGGTTCCGCGCGAGTTGGCGCGTCGCGGTCCGGTATCGCGGCATCATTGCTGCCCGGCTTGTCGTGCTGAGGGGTAGAGGGCGACCTCCGTTGCCTTGACCACAAACCAGACTTGGGCGCCAGTGTGCAGCCCGAGTTCGACCGCGGCGGCGGGAGTGATGTCTGCTGCCAACCCGCTGGCGCCACGCACGCGCATGTCTTTCTCAATCTTCTCTGTGGCGGCGCCACACGGCACTTGCGGGGCGCACGCCACCTCGGTGACGCCCGGCTTGGCCAGATCGGCGAAGAAGTGAATGTTTTTCGGGTTGCCGGGTGGCACCACGATAGTGAGCACGTTGGTGACGAACGGCTCAGCCGTGCCGGCCACTTTGCCCACCTTCTGGACGACGTTCATCTGGGCTTCGTTGGCCGAAGCGAACACGTCCGCGGGCGCGCCATTGACAATCTGCTGCGCCAGATCCGACGAGCCGCCGAAGTTTAACCGCAGGTCAGCATTGGAATTGGCGGCTTCGAACTGCGGTTCCAGCTGGGTGAACACCTTGTTGAGCGAGACCGCTGCAAACACGGTGACCGGTACCCGCTGCTGGCCCGACGTAGCCTTCTGGGCACCGCGCAAGCTGAGGCCGTAAGCCCAGCTGCGAACCCGACCACGAGCAGTCGGTTCATGCTCGTCCTCCTGGGGTCTCCACCATCACCTGGGTTGACTTGACGACAGCTACCGCAAGTACCCCCGGCACGAGCCCCAGTTCTCTTACTGCTTCGCTGCTCATCAGCGAGACCACCCGGTGTGGCCCGCATTGGATCTCCACTTGCGCCATTACCTGATCGGTGATCACTTCGGTGACCAGCCCGACGAAGCGGTTGCGGGCCGAGCGATCTACCATGGACGGATCGGGTGTAGCGTGCGCCTGCGCTTTGGCAAACGCGGCCAACTCCACCCCGTCCACTGCCTTGCGGCCACCGGCATCACGAATTGCGGTCAGCTGCCCGGAGTCCGCCCAGCGCCGAACGGTGTCATCGCTTACGCCAAATAGCTCAGCAACCTCGGCCATCCGATAGTGCGGCACATGGTCAAGACTACCGCCGCAGGTGAGGAAGATAAACATGCAGGGTGTCGGTCCCGTGCCTGCCTGTGACATCTGAGCCCACCGGTGGGCGGCTCTTCAAGGCCAGCCAATCCGCCGTTACGCCGTCGTGAACCGCAGCCATGCTGGTGCTTCTGGTCATGTCGTAGTTGCGGAGCAAATACCGCAGTTTATCCGGAACCGCGAATCTCTGAGGGGCAGAAACGAGAGGTAATCAGGTTTTGCACTCGCAATGTCAAGGCTGCGTCGCGGCAAATGGAATCAGCTCTGACGTGAATGAGTTGACATCGGTAGTGGAGCATCAGTCCCGGCTGCTGCGCGAGAACCCGGCCAACCACACCAGACCCCTATCTGGTGACCCAACGCGATGGGCTCGGGATCGATGATCCAGACTTGGTCTTGCTGACCCGCCCGGCGACGTGATCGGAGGCTTAACCGTGGTGACCGTGCGGTACTTCGCGGCGGCACGCGCTGCTGCTGGTTTGACCAGCGAAAACGTTGAGGTCGACGATGGCGCCACCGTCGGCGATGCGCTGGACGCGATCGCTGCTCGGCACGGTGAACAGCTGAGCAGGGTGCTCGCCAGCTGTAGTTTTCTTCTTGATTCTGTTGCGGTGCGCGACCGCGCTACCCGCTTGCCAGCAGCAGCGGAGCTGGATGTGCTGCCGCCGTTCGCGGGCGGCTAAATCACCTTTACGGCCGACGCTCCCCGGCCGTGAAAGCGAATAATCGAACATTGCGCCCGGCTCGTGGTTGGTGTGGACCGGCGCATCGGGCGATGCAGCGCTGGTCCGGCCACTGTTGAGCACGTTGGGGTCGTCATAAGGTGCACGAGGGCGCGACACGCCGGGACCGGCAAGGGACGGACCTATCAGGGCGAGTTCACCCACTGCTCGGTGCCGTCG
>JAJPIR010000209.1 GCA_021324675.1 Actinomycetota bacterium | reverse complement strand
GAGCGGTTGCAGTTGGGCTATCCGCTCCCGACACGGCCACCCCAAAAAACAACCCGGCCGTCAGCAACGCGCCGTATGCGAGTTTTCGCCCGTTCACCTCAGCCATAAATCCCACCGTAGCAGTTCGCCCTGAATCAGACCTGGCTTCATTCGACTATTTCGACGCATCGCCCGCCTTCTGCGCCGGCCCATTCTGCACCTCGACCCAGTGCTCGAGATCCGCGCGCGAGGCGGCCGTAAGCCCGTGAGGCACCTGTGCCGAGTACCTGCTCCGCTGCTCATCGTCCAACATCGCGCGGATCTGCTCTTTCGTGTGCTCGATAATGGCCGCGGTCAGCGCCGCCCGGTCCACCCCAGGCTGCGGCTTCTCCACCAGCCTCGCCCGCAACTCCCGATGCTGGTCCCAGAGGATTTGCCTGAGCTTATCCTGTTGGGAGGTGTCCAGGTTGAGTCCCCGGCTGAGGCGCTGCACGTTGGCATCGATGGCCTCGGCCAGCGTGCGATGCGGCTCTGCAGCAACAGGCCGCATCCGCCGCTTGGACAGGGTGGCAACAGCCGGCTTGAGCCCGCCCGGCATCGAGCCAGGCGTTGGAGCCACCACGGGCTGCTCGGGCGCGGTGGGTGTCAGCTCGCCGGGCTCCGCAGAGACTGTCCAGCACGCTCCGGCGAAAAGGAGGAGAAGCGTGAGAGTTGGGGTGGTGCGGCGCCGCGAGATCAGGAAGACGGCTTGCAAAATGGCTCCAGGTCAGACTTCGGATTCACCCCGGGGACCGAACCGGTCCCCGGGACAGTGCTCCACTCAGTTGCCGGTGAACTGTTGGCTCGTCTGGGTGGTGGCGGCCAAGCCCGCACCCGCGACCGTCACCGTGGCCGTGCTCGTCACCGAGGCCGGTGACGCGGGCGGTACATACCGCACGTTGATGGTGCAGCTGCCTCCCGGGTTGATGGTTGCTCCGTTGGTGCAGGTTCCGCCCGGCTGGATCGAGAATGTACCGGTACCAGTCGCCCGCGCGATCGTCGGACCCGCGCTGAACGTGAACCCGGCTTGATTGGCGTTTGTGCCGTTCGTCACCGTCACTGTTCCATTTTTTGTTGTGCGGTCCGCCGCAGTGGTGGTCAGGCCCGACGGAGTGAACGTCAGCTGCGCTCCGGTAACCCGGAACACCACCGTCCCGAAGCCGTTCGTCGCAGTTCCGTAGGTGCCGCCGGTCACCGTCACCGCCTTGGAGCCGAGCGCCGTCGAGGATGGAATGTTGCAAGTCGCGGTGACCGTCGTGTCGTTCGAGACACTCACATTCGCACACGTGATGCCCCCACTGATCCCGACTCCGGTAGCGCCGGTGAAGCCGCTGCCCGTGATCGTGATCGGCAAGTTCTGCGTACCACGTACCGCTGAAGCCGGGTTCACGGAGGTGACAGCCGGCACCACGAACGCAACGGTGTCGGACGCCGTGTTGTTCGCGGTGTTCGGATCCTGCGTACCCGTCGGCACCGCCACAGTCACACTGTTGGTCAACGAGGTGATTCCGAAGAATGCGTCCGCTGCCATTTGAGCAGTTGATGGAGCATTGGCGCTTAGCGTGAAGGTCGCCGAGGCGCCCGCGATCAGCGTCACTGTGCCCGTACGTGTGGTTCCAATGCCGGCAGCAGCCGTGCACGACGCGGCCGGGACACACGTCCACGAGATGTTCTGCAGCCCTGCGACTGCGAGAGCAGGCGTCAAAGTGTCCGTGACCGTGCCGTTGGTCACGTTCGAGGGACCGCTATTGGTCACGACGATCGTCCAGGTGATCTTCTGGCCCCCTCCAATCTTCCCGCCAGTGCTATCGGTCTTCGTGACGCTCAGGTCAGCCTGCGGCCCCGGCATTTCGACGGCACCGATCTCGTAGCCCGCACCCGTCGGACGCGCATTGCCAAAGAAGTCGGTGCTCGGCGGACGAACGGTCACAGCGGTACCGCCGGTGCCGAACTTCACACCAGTGGACCCGCTATCGATCGCCCCCGACGTGGGTTGCAGCCTGAAGTCGCCCAGCGTCGCACCCGCGGTCCGCAGAGCGTTGGTGACCGGAGTCGTAAGGCTCAATGGACCCCAACGCAGGTTGATCCAGTTGTTACCTTCATCAACCACCGCCGCCGGCGTCAGGCTGAACACCGGGTTTGGTGTCGCGTTGCTCTCGTTCGTGCCCGGCGGGACTGCCCAGCCCATACCCCCCGCCTCTGGCGGCGTGCGCGAGCCGTTGCAGTACTGGCTCACAAACGCGGGGCTCGACGACAGGTTGCCATTGCCAGTGCCGACGTAGGAATTGGCGCTCGTCATGAGCGAGTTGTACGTTGTGAAGCCGCTAGCCGTGTGATTCGCAGGCCCCGTATCGCCGCGGAAGCCCAACTCCCAATAGGTCCCGCCCGGCGTGCAGTCGCCCGTGTACGTCTGGGTACCGGCCTGCGTCGTCGTGAACGAATTGTACAGACTCACGATCTTCTGCTCGCTCTGGTTGCCGGACCCGAAACTACCGACTCCGATGTAGAAGGACCGGTTCTGCCAGATCGCATCGTTGAACATCAGCGGGATCGAGTAGCTGTAGCAGGCGACCGCGTTGTTGGCGGACGTTGCGCTCGGGACTGTACCGTGCCCTGCGGGGCACCGGAACGAACGTGGCGGCAGAAGGTCGATGTTGGCCTTGAGCACTGCGCTGTTATCGATGCTCACCAGGCCCGAGACCTGCGGGCACGACTGCTGGGGCTGGCCCGTCTGCTGGGGCTGCGTGCAATTCGTCCCTTGCGAGCTTGCGAACGGCGAATACAGCGTCTGGAACAGGGTACCGGAAGATGCTGTCGAGTCGTTGGAGGCAATCGTGTTGTTCACGATATTCACCGCCAGCGAATCGAGCAGCGACACGCCCGCACCGTCCCATCCGGCCACGTTGTTCACGACAATGTTGTTCGTCAGGCTAACGGAGTTCCACAAGCAGGTGGCGAGATCAGCCGTGCAGACGGGTATGCGGTTGCGCCCCCCGCCGATCGATCCTGCCCCGTTCGGATTGTTTAGAACATCGGTCCCGTTGACGTGCTGCAGCCGCAAGCCGCCGCCGCTGCCCGCATCGGCGGCATTGCCCAGAATCAGGTTGCCGTTCACCTTCAAGCCCGGGCCTGAGCCATCGCTCGGAGTGATCGTTCCCGGCGGCGGCGCGCAATCCTGGTCGGTCGCGACACCACAGCTAGTCGGATCGGCGTCCGGCGCCCCCATCACGATCAGGCCGCCGCCGTTCGAGGCGATCGTCGGGTTCGTGCTCTGGTTGAAGATGATGGTGTTGTGCTCGATGTCGCCATTCTTGATGAACCCGATATGCGCAACACCGCCGCCGTCGCCAGTCGATACGTTCCCGCAAACCCAATTGTCCGTCAGGGAGTAGTAGTCCGCCCCGGTATTGATGGCAACGCCACCTGCACCGGCGGGCGTCGAGGAGAAGAGCTCATCGCCCATCGACGAATTGCCGACCACCGCGTTGTTGTGGATGTTGACGTAGTTGTTGAAGCAGAACGGCAATCCCTGATTGGTGATGTTGCTGCTCTCGCACGAGGTAGGCCACGTGGTCGGCACGACACCGGCCCCACCGAGCGCAACGTCCGGGTGCTCACCCTGGCCGATCGTGATGCCACCTGACATCGTGCCGGTGTTGTTGCCGACGCGATTGTTGGCGATCTGCAGCTTGTGCCCGTAGGCGTGCACGAAGATGCCGCCGCCGCCTTGCGAGCTGTCGCGAATACCCAGGCCGTCGATGCTGGAGGGGTTACAGAAGAAATTCGTCGGATACGGATTGGTGTTGGTTCCCGACGCCGTGCAATCCGCTGTCGACAGCAACTTGGTATTCGTCGGGAACGCTGCACCGGTTGTCGCACCCAGCGCATCGTTGACTCCGGTCCCGCTCGGGAACTTCACGCCCTTGCCGAGAACCGTGATTGCCGCGCCCTCATACGCGCCCATCAGACTGGGCTCACTGAGCTGCTCGGCCAGGTTGCCGTTCAGCGTAGCATCCCATCCAAGGGTGGCCTCGAACGGCAGGCGGTCAACGACCATCGATGGGAAATTCGTCCACACGTTACCCGTCTGGTTGTTCGTCGCATAGTTCAGCCCGGCCGCGCAACCGAGGTCGCCTGGATCGCGCGGACGCCCATCGGGTGTCAGCCCGAAGATGCAATTGATCTTCTGCCGCCAGGGTGTCAACAGCTTGCCCGCGGGCTGCGTGTTGGCATCGACCACCGTCACGGCGGCGCCAACGCCTTGCAGGCGAATTGGCTTCCACATGATCAGCATCTCGTTGTACGTACCCGGGGGGACGATGATCATGTCGCCGGGGCTGGCGGCATCGATGGCCGACTGGATGCTCGCACCAGCGGATAGAGCTTTCGGGGTTTTACCGCCGACCGTGACAGTCACCGTATCCACGGACTTCTTGCCGCTATCCGTCGTGATGATCAGCTGCCCGCACTGTGCGGTCGAGCCGCCGTACTCCGCCTGCTGCTGCACGGCGCAGGCGGGCACGCCAGCCGGTACGGTAACCTTGATCTGGGTGTCGCTCCAGGCCGTGACTGGTGCGTTGAGACCGCCAATGGTGACCGATCCCTTGCCCTGGTTGCCGCCGAACCCGTAGTGACGTTTGATCTTCTGTTGATTGAACGGCGCCTTGGTGGTCGAGGGGCCGCTGTAGCCGTACCAGTCGATCGACTGGTCGCCCAGAGCGTTGATAGTCAGAGTGTTGCCCGGAGCGGATACCCACGGACCCGCGCCCCCGCCCGGAAGGATGTCGCCGGCTACCGTGCTAATCGCGGGAGTAGCGTCCGGATATGAGCAATCCGGGTGGTTGTAGCCTTCCGAGAAGGCCGAGACAGGGACGACGGGAGTGTCGAAGTAGCCGGTCTGACCCGGCATGAACGGCAGCTCGTAACAGAACTGGCTGTACCCGGGCTGAAACAGCGGATCAGGCGTGGCCTGCCCGGTCGTCGGATCGGTCTTCATGCCCGCGTCGTTCATGCACATGACCATCATGGTCGGGCCGTAACCGGTCGGATTGGGCGGATTGACCTCCCATGTGGAGTAGTTCAGGCCATTGTAGATGCCGAACTGGTCTGCATAGACGCGGTTGATCTCGTTGCCAGTCCAGTCCTTGATACCGACCGGCAGGTACGACGGTGCGAACTTCTCGCCGAACTGCGGCGAGAACGGATCGAACTCGGCGGTGAAGTCATCCAGGATGATACCGGTGAAGTGAGCTGCAACGTGCGTCGAGGTGAAGAGATAGAACTTCACCAGCGCCGAGGACTGCTCCGTCAGGTTGACTTCCTTGCGGTCGCACAGGGGGCGCATCGCACCGGCGAACGGCGCGACTTCACCCGATTGCGGGAACAAGCTGATGAAGTCCGGCACTTGACGAACCGTGCCTACGCAGGGCCAGTACGCCTCATCACTGCCGGTGTCGCCCTCGTGGCTCACCAAGCTCGGGTTGCGGCCCAGATCCTGGGTGGAGTTCTGAGCGTTGTTGGCGTTGTATTGCGCGCCAATTGCCGCCTGGTCAGGCAGGATGTAGATGGACCCGCCGAGGCCGGGAAACTGAACCACGGCCGGCGCGATGTAGTTGTCCCCTATCAGGATGTTCTTGTCCTCTTCCTTGACGAGCTCATAGCCAGGCGGAACGACTACCTCGACCACGTATTTGCCAGGCGGCAGCATCGGCATGCCGGCGTTATAGGGGTCATAGGTCGGGTCGGCCGGGTCCTTCGAAGACGGATTCGGCGTGCAGACGGTGCAGTTGGACCCCGCGGGTTGGCCGGTCTTCGGGTCGAAGCCGGTGACACTCGGGAAGCTGTACATGCCGTCATACGGTGCCGGTTGCAACTGGTTCCAGCTGTGCATGCCGTCGTAACACTTGAACTGCGACTGATAGGGCAACGGCGTCGGCTGGGTCGTGCCATCGCCGTGGAGCGCATTGTTATACCAGTCCAAATACTGCGGTTGGTTCTGGATGCCGTACCAGAACGGGTCGACGCTGCCATCGTTCGTCTGTCCCGGGCAGTTGATGTTTGGTACCGACAGGCCGGCGCTGTTCTTGCGGAAGCCCTGCACCCAATCATCAAAGCTCGTCGTCTCGGTGTGATCGACCAAGGTCAGCGTCGGGGTCACACCGTCCTTTGCGACACCTTCCTGGTACAGGTTCACCCGGACGTGCGGGATCAACGGCTCCCAGCTCAGTTGCAAAAGCAGCTGCGGATCATCGAACGGGCGCGTCGAGGCGTAAACTACGTGGCCGTGAATCGGCCCAGTCTCACCCGGGTTGTAGGGTTTCTTACCCCACTCGAGGAAGTTGCTCTGGCCGATATAGCCTTGCCATCCGTAGGAACCAAACCAGTATGGGGAGTCGATACGGCCGGTAGAGTGCTTGTTGCTATCGCTCGGCACAGCGCCCTGGGCGATACCGCCGCTGGCAACTTCCGCCGAGCAATCGGCGTCGTTGCAATACACGGCTCCCGGCAGCGAGAGATCAGCAGGAAGCGGAAACTTCTCGTAGGTGTTCGCCAGGTGCGCGCCCATGCCGTCCGCCTTGCCGCAGGGGCTCGTCGTATCCGCGCAGGGCTTCGTGCCATCGGCGGGACCGCCGGCATCATAAACGACATGCACACCCGTCGACTTGTAGCGGGTGGTGTCGGTTTCGATCACGTACCAGTTGAAGAGCGGGAAGACCTCGTTGAAGCCGGCGTTGCCGGCAAGATCCGTGTTGTTGAAGTTCGAGAAACTTCCATCACGGAACCGAATATTGGTCGAGGCGAATGCGAGTCCCGGCTTACTGTCATCCGACACGCCGGTGTTGGCCATGTCGATGAAAGTGCGCGTGTAGATATTGGCGTGCCACTGATGCACCGCCATCTCACCCATATCGACGACGTGGCTGCCATTCGACACGATGTTGTTCGGATCACACAGGCCCGAGGTGCCGCTGCAACCGACGCCAACGCCGGTGGTTATGCCATCGACGATGAGGTCGTTCCACTGGTCGAAGCTCGTCAATTCCCAGTTTCCGGGCGGGATATTCGTGAAGTCGAAGTTTCCGTTCGCGTCACACTTGGTGAAGGCGATCGTGGCGCCATCGGGATCACCGAGGCTGATGTAGCACTGCGTGAAGGCGAACGCTTCGCCGTCGCCGCTACCATAAAGGCGCTGGTCCGGGGTACGGCTCAGCCGTGACGTCGTGATGTGCCCCTTGACTTCCCAGTTGCACGCGAGCGGTGAGGTCGAGGGTGTGGTATCGCACAACCCGGACTTTGTGCTGTTGTAGCGGCGCTCATTGATCAGCTTCGGATTCGCGAAGCCGATCGAAACGTGGTAGCCGGCGGGGCCGAACTCCTGGAAGTACCCTGGCTCGCCGACGCGCATGAAGGAGTCATGCGCCTTCTGGCCGTCGAGCGTATTGGTCTGTACCCACTCTTCGCCGAGGGCGATGCGGTCGGCACCGGGCAACGCGCTGACGCCGTAACGGCCCGGATACATGTTTTTGATGATCGCCTGGCCGGCCATCGGCGAGAGCGTCTTGCCGTCTGATTCAAACTTCGGGCACGTGACGATCATGCCCACGACGCCCTTCTGGCAGGACTTTTGTGTTGGGTCCGCCGCGCACTGCGCGTCGGTGGCGTTAGGCGTGTTCAGCCCACCCTGGGTCATGTTGGCGGTAACGGTGTTCGAGACCGGACAAGCGTCCAGGCCTGTGACAGGATCGATCGTGCCCGCCAGGCTGTTGGAAAGCGGCTGGTTGAACATGTCGTAGGTCGGCTGACCCGTCGCATCCCCGGTCCCGCCAGCCTGATCGAAGATCGTGACCTGGAATCCACCTAAGCCCGGCTCGTTCGGAGCCAGCACGTCCACGCCACCGCCAGCGCCGTACTCGCCATTCAGCGGCCAATCATCTTCGAAGACGAAGACGGACAATGTGGCCGTCGGCAACGGCGTCGGAACTGTCAGAACCGTGACGGCCGTCGCACCGGCCGCGATCGGTGCACCGCCCATGCCGTGACCGCAGCCCGTGTTCAGCCCCGTCGGGTCCGTCGTATCGATTGGGCCATTTGCGCAATTCGTCGGCGCACTCAGGTTCGCCCCGATGAACGGGTTAGCCGCATCGCCCGGCAGCACCGAGATATAGTAGCGCTTGGTCGGGTCCAGGTAGACCTGACTCGGATCAAGCATAGCCTGCTGATCTCCCGGGCGGCAGACGCCGTTGCCGACATCGCATACCACCTTCGTCCCTTGCAGCGTCTGGCCGCCTTCGCACGACAACGCACCCGTGCAGCCAGCCGCGACGAGCGGCATGTAGCTCGTGTGGAAGTTCGTGCCATAGTTGACCGGCGCGCCGTTCGGAGTGGCCGTCGGACAGCCTGCGGGCAGCGGATTCGTCGTGCACTTCGGGTCCACGTAGAACGTGCGGTCTTCCTCAATGACCCAACGGTAGTCTGTGATCGGCGTGCTGTGGTCCGCACCATCGACCACGGTGACCTTCAAGCCGCTGGCATCCGGGAATTTGAGTGTCACTTTGACGGTGCCGACCGTGCCCAGCGCATTCTGTACCGGCACGGTGATGACCTGTTGGCTCTTCGCAGTACCGGAGGCTGTAAGGCCACCGTTGATGTCGATGATCGCGGATCCCACGGTGATCGGTGCCGTGGAGGTCGCGCCTTTCACCGTCAACGCTAGCCCCGCGCCATCCTTGCAATCCTTCAGGACTCCTGGTGGCTTGATGGAGATCTGGGTCGCGATACTCGAGGTGAACGTCGCATCCAGGCAGCTGATGCCCGTGTCCGTGACCGTCGTGGCGCCAAGAGTCACCGTCGCCGTAACCCCGGAGGAGCAGGTCCCGGAGGCGACGGTTCCGTTGGCGCAGTAAGTGAACGAATCGGACGTAACAGCCCCGTTCGGAACGTATGTAAATGTACCGTTCTGGTTCAGGGTCACGGTTCCGTGCGAAGGTCCGGTGAGAAGCGTAACGCCCTGTACATTCGTGTCGTTAGCGATCACGCCCTTTGATGGGTCGGAAATGGTCAGGGACTGCCCGGCAATCAACGCGTTGTATGGATCATCCTTGGCGATCGCCGCGCCGAGCTGGGTCGCACTGGGCGCGCTTGCACCTGGGGCACCGATGTAGGCCAGCATGCCCGCGTCACGCGCCGTGCTGTTGGCCGACAGACTCAACTCACGGTCGTAGACCGGCAGCGCCACGGCCCCAGCGGCCGGCGCGTTGATCATGACGTCGTAGGTCTTGCCCGCCGCCATGAACACTTCGCTCTGGACGTGCGCCGCGCCCGGGACGAGGTTGCCGTCCTCGGCGATCAGCGTCATGCCGGGTGTAGCCGCCGCACCACCAGTGGTCGAACCCACGATGGCCGGCACGTGCATGCGCAGACCTGCGTTGACGAGGCGCACCAAGACACCCGAGCTGATTGCAGGGGTCGCTGCGCCGAACGGATATACAGAGGACGCGGCACTCGTCTTATCGAACGCGCGGCCGTTGAAGAGATAATACAACGGCGTGTAGTTCACCGCGGGTGGGTAGCACTGGTTGTAGGTCGGCGATGACGGGTTGCCGCAACCGCCTGGCAGGCCGGACCACACCATAGTCTCACTGAAACCAGGGGTGCTGACCGCTGTGCTGACCGCTGTGTTCTGCACCGGATCGATTTCACTCAAGAGCAATGCAACGTCGGCGCTGTACGTAACCGCGGCGCTGTTTCCTACCTTCGGATAGGCCGTTCCGGTGCTTGCATCAGTCACCACGAGGATGCCGTATAAGCCCATTGGCCCCTGAATGGACGGGTGTGTGCCCGACTCGATCAGGTACGTGCCAGGCCGTAGCGATGCCCAGGTCAACGTAGTCTGAGTGCCTGCGGCAACCTCCGTAGCGAACGATTGCACGCGTGGTGCCTGGGCTGGCGGCGTGCCGGTGCCGCCGCCGTTGTTGGCGATCGGCCATGTCACGTTGGCTTGAGCACCGGTATGGTCGGGGCTTGGCGTGCAGGTTGCGCCGGCCGTTGCGCTACTGGTGCTATCGCAGCTCGCGGTCCGCGTTCCCAGGCCACCACCGAGCTGGCCGACAATGACCAACGAAGTCGGTATGTTGGTAGTGGGGGTCTTGCTCCCGACAGGGAACGACAGGCTGTTGGTCAGATTGATGGTCAGGCTCGTGCCGGATGCGCTGTAGGGCACGGTAATGATCGGCGGCGACCACACTCCCAACTTTCCGGCTGGGGGAGCAGCCGCTGTCGCATTCGCCGAGCTCAGCCCAGCGCACGTCGCACCACTCGCACCGCCATCGCCGCAGAATAGACCCCACATCGGCACCGCATTACCGTCAGGCAACACCGTCTGCGTCGGCGCAGCGGTGAGATTGACGGTCTGCGCGGAGGCAGCGCCGCCGGCCAGAAGAAGAACGGAGGCCGCCAGTGACAACTCGAGCAGGGCGGATTTCTGTTTCATTGTTCTCATCTCGTTCTCCTGCCTTTACTGCGCTTCGTCGATCGGGAATTCACGCGAATCGACGAGCATCATCATCAGCATGCCGCCAGGAAAGATGTTGTTGGTGGTGATCTCGCGCTCGTTATGCGAGTGCCACATGAAGGCGAAGCCGGCCTCGCTGCCCGGGCTGTTCGCGATGGTCCCGGAGGGCGGCGTGGTACCCGTCGTACCAGCTCCCGGTGAACCGAAAGTCGCGCGTGCCGTCGCGTCGGGGCCCAGATAGGGGCTGCCACCGTACCAGGCGCCGTTGGTGAAGATGTTCGGGTCGGGCAAGGTTACCGGACCGCCCGCGGGCACATCGCCGAAAGGCGCCGCCTGCACCGGCTTGTTGTGATCCTGACACCATTCGAAGTAGTTGATTCGGGTGTACGCCTTCCCGTCCGTTCCGATGGTGTTGTAGCCATTCGCGTCCGGAGTGCACGGGAGCGTGGCGTTCGCATCGGTGGAAGAAGGGTTGTGGCCATACATATCCCAATTCAAACCCCTGCCGGTGTAGTAGAAGAGCCCATCCATCGCCAGGCCTGGCGTGGTCGTAGTGGTGAACATCAGCGGACCGGCAAGGCTGGTGCCGTCACTGGCGCTGAGCAGCATGTTTCCGTCGCGCGCGAGAATGCGGACATGATTGGCGTGCTCGTGGAAGGGGTGTTGCCACCTGCCCTGACCGATGATCCGCAGCAGAGTGATCTCGCCGGGATGCATGTGCGGATTGCCGTTGTAGGGCTGATGCGGATACTGCACGGCATAGTTTGGATCCATGTCGTCCGGCATCGAGCGGCCGTTGATCATGAAATAGCCGGGGTGATACGGCTCGGTCGGCACGTTCAAGCTGCAACCGGCCGAACCCGCTGTGCAACTCCCGAGCGCGGTGACCTGAGCGAGCGCGGTGTTGTGGATGTTCGGATCCATCTCCGAGAACTGGAACAGATACTCACGGTCGTAGCAGGTGCTCGCGTTGTCGAAGGCGGCCGCCGCGTGCCGGAAATCGCTCTCGCCCCATGCCTTCTGCGCTGCCGCGTTGGCCCCCGGATTGGTCGCAGGCAATCCGGCGGTGCAATTGGCCGGAACATTCTTCGGCAGCACGATGATGGCGCCGAACAAGCCCATCTCCACCTGCAAGTCACCCTGAGTGCCACTGTAGTAAGCGCGTGTGCCGGGGGATCCGGCGGTGAACTTATAGGTAACCGTGCCGCCGGGCGCCGCCTCGCAGGTCAGCAGACCTTGCGCGCCGGAGGGTGTGCTCGCCGAGCAGCTCGTCGAGACATTGAACCCGGGGAACAGGATCGACGTGTTGCCGGCTGGCCCAGGCAGACCATTCAGCAAGTTGACCGTGACGGCATCCCCTTCGGTGACGACCAGTGTGGGACCCGGAATCTGCATCACGTTGCAGGTGGCGCCATGGATCGCCCCGGGCGAGAAGCCACTCGGCGCGCTGCTGCAACCGTAGCCCCATGAATACATCGCCTGGCCGTCGGGTTGCTGAATGAATGCCGGGCTCGCGACGAGGTTGAACGTGGGGCCGGTGATCCCCGGCGCGGCGGCGTGCGCTGGCGTGAGGAGGGCTCCGGCTGCGGTTGCGAGGGTCGCGATCCAGGCGCCAGTCTTGAAGTTATTCACGGCAATCTCCTAGATCGAGCACGCTTTGGTGGTGGGATCGACCGAGGTGCAGATGTGGACTTCGGTCATCTGGCCGCCGAAGTTCTCGGCATCGTTCGAAAGGTGATCGAGGTTCGACGTGTAGACGTAGAACACCTGCCCGCTCTGGTATTTGCTCGTGTCGCTGGCATCCAGGATCACATCGGCGGACTCGCCACCGCCCAGGGTAATCGAATTCGTGTAGTAGTCCATGTTGTTGCCGGCTTGATCGCGCAGGAGCTTCGCGTTCCACCCGACGACGTGCATTGGAATCCCTAGCGTCGCGAGGGTGTGGTACTCCGAGACATTGAGCTCCGAGATCCGCAGCGCCGCCTTCCCGCCGACCGGAATGTTGATGACCGAATTCATCGGCTGCGAGTAGTGGGCGACACCGTCGGCGGACTGAGTCTGCATCGGGCCCGAGGCGGAGACCGTATCCGGATAGCTGCGGCCGTTCATGAGGAAGTATTTGTCCTTCATGTCGGCAAAGCCTTCCGGGTTGAATGTCATGCCAACGAAGTGGAAGTTTGGATCGAAGCCGTGGAGCTGCACCGGATAGTCCACGTCATATTGAGTGCTGCCGTCGCCGTCGTTGTAGATGTACTTTTTCGTACCGTCGTTAGCGGCATTGGTGTTGACCTTCGGCAGGGGATTCGAGCAAAGCACGTCGGTCGCCGAGTTGCAGGCGGTGCGCAGATCGCCCTGCTGCGCTTGCAAGCCGGTGTAGAGAGTACCTACCCAGCGGTTCTGCCTCGGACGCACGTAGAGTTGTCCGACCATACCCATCTGCAAGTGCTCGGGCGGAGTTATGTGGCAGTGGAAGAAGTAGGTGCCCGCATCGGGCGCGAGATAGTAATACGTGAAGCTGCCGCCGATGTTGATCGCCACCGAAGCGTCGGGCACGCCGTCATAGAAAGCCGAAGCGTTCGGGTAGCCGTGGAAGTGGACTGTATGCTGTTCGAAGAGGTCGGGTCGCATGATCATGCCGACGTTGGTCAGCGTCATGAAGAACTCGTCGTCCTCATCGATCGCCATCAGCGGCGCTGGGATGTTCCCGTTCATCACCGCGACATCCATGATCTGACGCGGATCTACATGGCCGTCCGTGGAGGGCGCCGATGACGCCGTGGCGTCCTGTGAAGTCATAACCTCCGGCATGCCGAGGTAGGGTGACACGAACTGAAACACGTACGCGGCGGGCAAAGCGTAGGTGGGGTTCGCCTGATTCAGGACGATACCGACCTTCGAAACCGTGTAGCTCCCCGTGTACTTCGAGCCCCCAGCGAATTCGAGGTCGGCTCCGTTGCCCTCCCCGATGACGATCGTATCGCCCTGCTTGAATGGGACAGCGGCGTTCAAGATCACCGTCACGGTGTGCTGGTTGGTGACGGTCACGCCGGCCGCCGCGTTCGTGCCCTCGAAGATGTCGTAGATCGAGAACGTGTAGTTGACGTTGGTCCCAGTGACGCCGATCGCGCCGTTGTAGGCGGTGGTGTAGTCGGTGAGCCCGGTCGGATAGCCGGGCGTCAGGGACGCGAGTTGCGCGGATGGAACGGGGCTCATGAATTCCGAGGGGAATGTCGTACCCGGCAGACCTTGCGCGATGTTGGCAAGCCCTGAGAGCGGTCCGAACGCGAACAGGTACGTTTGCGTCCCGTCTCCCATCGTGGCGTAGCCATCGCCGCCCGAGATCTGCTGGCATTTGATTGCGCCGTTGGCCGCCCCGCTCGGATAGAGGAAACCGGTCGCGGCATCCGCGGCCACGAGCTTGCCGTTCGCGTCGAACTTCACGTACGACATCGGGACCGGACCGGTGTAAAGCGGCTCCGAGCTGGTCTTTGTCGCATCCGGGTGAGTGACGGTGCTCTGTGGGCATTGAACCCGGAACGACTGGGCCAGCGCGGGTGTCGCCGCGACCAGGCTCAGCAACGCCAATGAGACCCAACAGCGCGCATTAAACATAACGCCTCCACGAGATTCGCCGCGTGCGCAATCGCTTGGTGCTTGTACTGATTGCTTGTTCTTGACGGTAGACACGGTGCCTGTTGCGACGCCAGGAAAACATCCGTTTGAAGCTGGTGCTTCGACCGGGTACTCGGTAGCAGGTCAGGTAGGGTTAGTGCGTAGTTGGCTGCGCCGGAGGCGTGATATCCGGCGTGAGGAGCCCGCCATTGCGCGGCAGGGGCTCGAGGTGCCCGGGGTTGAAGCCCGGGTCTGCTGGCGCGGGAGGGCTCGAGGTGGAATCACGCACGGCGCTGCGTCCGAAACCACGGAGCTTATGGACGAACTGCCAGGCACAGTAGCAGTCAGCGTGCTCGAAATCCGTATCGACGAGATCGAAGCCCGCCTGTTTGATCGGCTTCGCGTTCGAGCTGCTGGCCACACCCATGATTCTCTGTCCATCGGCGGTGAGGACCAGCGTCCAATCCGCCTTACCGGTCATGGGATCGGCGTACAGGCGGCGCAAATGATGCAGCGGGAGAGGAAACCGTTCGTCAACCACCAGTTGCTCGAGAGTGTCGGGAAAGCGGTTGCCTCTCGAGTAGTAGGACGCGATCGCGAGTCGATACTGGTGCCCCACCCAAATGAGTTGCGCCTCGCGTTCACGCTGTACGGTAGTCTTCCAGACGCGACTTACTGCGGTGAGCATCACGCCCAGAATGACGACGGCGATGAGAAGGCCAATGAAGGTGAACCCTCGTTGCCGCCCCCCTCGATGAACCGCGCCAGCTTGCTGACCGCCGCACACTTCGTCACCAGGTCGCGAGCGCTGTCCCGTCGGACGCGTTCTGCGGAGCCCCGCTATGTACATCGCGGATGCCTGCGTGGTCAGGATCGTCAGACGGAATCACCGTCCAGGTGTCCGCGAGCTTCGTGAAAGGATCTACAGGCAACGAACGAACGTAATGCTTTTCCGCGAGGACCTGCAGCGTCTCCGGGTATTCATTGACGTCAGCATAATACTTGTCGATGGCCTCGCGAAGGATCGCGAGATCCTGTTTCAATACGGTCTCCCGCGCCTGCTCGAGAGAGTGGAAATATCTGGGTACGGCGATGGTCAGCAGCGTAGCGATGATCGCCATGACGATCAGCAGCTCGATCAATGTAAATCCCCTGGGCCTCATGCTGCCACCTCACCACTCCCGGTAGGGAACACCGTTCAAGCCGACTTCATTGGAGAGCGAATGCACATCAAACACGT
>JAJPIR010000043.1 GCA_021324675.1 Actinomycetota bacterium | reverse complement strand
CATCCTGCGTTACCCGCTCCTCGGTGACCGCGCAAGTGCACAGGTGGCGCATGTGACCATGGTCGGCTATGCCGTCAGCGCGGCTGTCGCAGCGCTGTTGGCCACTGCCGCGATGCACATCTTGTTGGTGACTACGCACCGTCCTCAGTGGTTTTTTGCCTGGTTGGGTGGCATCGGCACGGCCATCGCGGTTCTCCTACCCCTGACCCAGCATCTGCCGGCTGCACTAGCTACCGCAACGGTCAATCTTGGCTTGGGGTTGACGATCATCGGTCTGGTCCGCCACACCGCGGCCAGCGTGCGCCTCAGGGGTGTGGCGCGCGCCGACGTAAGTCCAGCGCATAAGCTTCGACGTCGGATCATGTCGCCGCATCGTCAGAAACAGACAGCCATACCATGAGCGCTATTGAAAAGACCCTTGCCGGGCGCCATCCGGCCTGAATATGCAACCACAGACGGCTTGGTGCGCTGCGCCTTGCATCAATACTCTTATCGTGGCACCGGTTGTCCACACTTTTAGTTCCGTTATTAGTAATCGGACCCATGGGCGGCCCAGCGTGCATCCAGTAAGACGGGCAACATCGGGTACATTGCGGACATCAAAGCTCGCGATCATGACGCAGCAGCGCACGCTGAGAATCATGCGCGAATGCCTCAGGAACCCAATACGCTGTACACAACGGCACATCAAAGTCGGCGTGAGCCGCTGATGGCCACACCCCGTGGTGACTCGTCATCCTTCGGCCTTGACCTGGCCCGGTGCTGGGTGTTTCTCCAGCAGGCAAAGGAGAACCATTAGAGATGCCTATCCCTCATATGATCGGCGTGCTCGCCGCGGCGGCGGCCGCAGGACTGTTCCTCACCGGATGCGGCAACACGACCAGCTCTAACCCCGCACCGCCGCCATCGGCCGCGCGCAGCGCGCCGGCCAGTCCTCAACAGCAGTACAACCAAGCCGACGTCGTATTCCTCCAGAACATGGTGTTGCACCACACCCAGGCCATGACGATGTCCCAGATCGCCCGCAACCAGGCCAGTGCAGCGCAGGTTAAAGATCTCGCCGCCCGAATCGAGGCCGAGCAAAGCCCCCAGATCCAGCAGATGAACTCTCTGCTCACCGAGTGGGGTATCCCCGCGCCGGCCACCACAGGCGCCACAGGCACCACGAACGCCGTCGGACACGGTCAGCTGCCTGGGACGGTCAGCGGCGCCGGGGTCGACCGGGCATTTCTCGAAATGATGATCGTCCATCATCAGGACGCGGTGGATATGTCCCAGATCGAGCTGGCCCAAGCCAGCAATCCTGCCACCCGCAACCTTGCCCAACAGATCATCAGCGCGGAGCAAGCTCAGATCAGTGAGATGCAGACCCTGCTCCAGGTGATCTGACTGAAAGCAGATTTCACGACGTTTGGTGCGCTGAACAGCTCGGTCAGTCAGTAGCGGACCCTGGACAACGGGGCGGTTACTTCTTGAGCACCCAATCAATCGATGACTTGGCCTTGCTATCACGTCACGACCGGCAGGAAGAATATCGACCACTTCGGGAGAAGACATGGCCAGCACTCGCTTGAGGTCTCTCCTCACGCTGATGGCCGCGACGGTTTTCGGTATCGGCTGTTCGGTAATCAACACGGGAACCGCCAACGCCGCCAGCGTCACTTATTACTGCCAAACATTTACTGATCACGAAGGTCTTGGCTCGGGAACGTCCTGTAGCGGCTCTGGCGCCGGCCCAGGAATCGTCTACGGGAGAAACGGTGTCACCGGCACTTGCTCCTACATTTTGCCGCATAAGAACGGTACTGTCACCGATGTCACCGGAATCAACTGCCCACCAGCCGCATTGGGTCGCTTATCAAGTTGGTCGGGTGCTGATGACAAGGACTACTAGGGCGCGGCACTGGTGACCTCACCTCATCACTCCTCGCACGGCTATCATGACGCCGTGTCAGACAATCAACCGGAGAGTAGTAACGGTGGCAATAGGAAAAGTCGACGACAAAAGATCTGTGCCCTGTCACCATCAGGGTCGCCTGTTCGCTGACAGGCGCTGTCTGTCCCTGCTCTGCTGGTCGGACGCTGATACATCGACTAGATCGACAAGCTGAATCACCGACGCTTCCACGGTGAAACCGAGGTCGGTCCGCGTCTGAACTACAGGTCGCCTACTGCCGTCTGCTGACGGCGACCACCACAGCCACTAACAAGTAGGCAAGCTCGGGTCGCCAACAGGTGAGCAGAACTTTGTCGGCCGTGACGCCGAAGCGTGAATGGTCTGGCTTTCCAGCCCGTCACCGCTGCCGCCAGCGCTGTGACCGCGGTCCTTCCGGTGCTGTCCCGGGTGTCTTGGCCGTGGCCAACCGCGACGCCGGGGTCGGCGCCAACAAGTGCCGTTCTCCCCGACGTCGCCAAGCCGTCCACTAAACCTTTCGCCACTGCCAGTTCCTAACCTGGCGGCCGCGGACGGGCTACTGGTGGACGTGCTCGCTGCCGGCCTGGCTTACGTGCTGCACCTGCTGTGGTGGGGCTGATGCGCCAGATCCTGCCCGCGCAGTAGCTGTCAGCTCTCAGCGTCCGCCATGGCCGCTGGTCAGGTTCGCGCTGACCGGCCCGGCGTAGACGGCCTGGACCCAGGGCTTGCCGTTGTAAGCGTTGAAGATTGTTGGGTCGAGGTTGCCCGCGAACGCGGCCGCCTGGTT
>JAJPIR010000322.1 GCA_021324675.1 Actinomycetota bacterium | reverse complement strand
TAGTCGAAGCCGTGCCGGCGGTACACCACGCTGGGCAGCCCGGAGTCGGCGTCGGAGAACAGATAAAAGTCATGGCCCACGAGTTCCATCTCGTAGAGCGCCTCGTCAACGGTCATGGGCGTGGCAGAGTGCCGCTTACGCCTGACGATGCGACCCGGTCCATCGAGGTCCGGCGACTCCCACCGCTGTGTGGGCACCAGGTAGTCGACTTGAGGGTCAGGCGGCGCAACCGAATCAACCTCATCGCGATGGCCGTTGGTCTGCTCTTCAGTGTCAGTGATCGTGGGGGCTAGGACGGTCGCCAGCGGTGCGGTGGCCTCGGCGACAGAAGTTGGGTGGCGGCGCCCGTAATGCACCTTGTGGCGGTCAGCGACCCGGCGTAACCGGTTGTCGAGCTTGCTGACCGCTGCATCCAGCGCGGTGTAGAAGTCGGAACCACATGCCTCTGCGCGGACGACCTGGCCGCGGCACCGACCGGTGATCTCCACACGCTGGCAATTCTTGGACTGTCGGGGATTGCGTTCGTGGAACAGCTCGACGTCGTAGTGGTCGGCTTTCTGGTCATACCGTTCGACGCGGGCGAGCTTTTCGGTAACGTGCACCCGGTAATGATCGGGCACCTCGACGTTACGACCCTTCACGACAATATTCACAGGGCGACCTCCTCGCGTTGTCGTCCAAATGGGGACTTCATCGACGCCGAAAGCAGTGATCGTTTCAACGTGGTGCTCAAGCAGCAGCTCGGGCCGCTCGCTTGGATCACTCGGCCACCGGCGTCAGGACCATGGCTTTCTCGCCTCCTCCCGCGCGCCTCAGCGATGCTGATGCCCGGACGGTAGTCCCCTGACCGGTCTCCCGCCAGAGCCTGGCACGCCCAGTCCCACGGTCAACACTGTGGTTGGTATCCGAGGACTGCTTGTTGCGACCGCGGGTGACCTACGGCGGCTGCCAACACCAAGATGGCGGACACCATTACACCCTTCTGGAGCAGGGCAGCAGCGCATGCTGCAGTAGTCACGCCGGTGGTGACGACATCGTCGATCAGAACGACAGGTATGCCGGTGGGCGGTAACCCGGCGGGCCGGGTTAACACGCGGCCAGCCAGATTGGCTCGCCGGGCCGCCAGCGCCAGCCCGACGGAGTCGCGAACCCCGCTGCCCATCCGCAACGCGGGCGCAACAGCCGCGGCTACCCCCGCCGCCGCCAGCGCCGCGGCCGTACGCCGCACCAGCAATCCCATATGCTGCCCTCCGCGCCGCGCCGCCGCGCTGGCTCGAGACGGCACCGGCACCATCCACATCTCATCCCCGGCATGGAGCGATATCGGGCTCCTGGCGGCTGGTTTGACACCGATTCGGCTCCATGCTGGGGAAGGCTGGAAAGTCGGGGACAGCTGGCAGAGTTGGAGCAGCCCGGAAGCGAGCGCGGTGCCCAGTGGGGTGGCGAGGTCGCGGCGGCCTCGTTCCTTGTAGGCGAGGATGGCGGCGCGTAGACGGCCCTGGTAGATGCCTAGGGCGTATATCGGTGGCTCGGACGGGCAGCAGGGCGGATGAATCTGCATCGGCGCGCTCAGCAGCGCCGCGCAGCGGGTGCACAGCGCAGCGCCGGGCGCACCACATCCGCCGCACTCGACAGGCAGCAGCAGGTCCAGCAAGTCACGTAACACACGCACAAGCTTGCCCCCCGCCGGGCGCAGCACTGCGATTTACGGCCCGGTACCGGCGCAGCAGCGCACACCGGCCCAGCCATCCCCAGTCCCGGCACCGCCTGCTTGTGCTGGCGGATCAGCCCGGATATAGCGGTACTGAGCCCGGTCCGATACCGCCGAGCAGCGGGTTCCACACCTCCTGAGTGTCGGAGTAGGTCCACAGACCGGTGGCATCGGCCGCCAGGATCTCCCGGCCGGGAGCAGCGACAATATCCGTCAGCGGGCCAGTCAGGTTGGTGCTGGACAGTTGGCGCCGGGTCAGGCCGTCCACGGAGACCGAGAAGACCTGCGGGGATGGTCCAGCTGAGGCCACAACCAGAAGTTCTGGACGAGCCCAGTCGACGCTCGCGGTGGGCGGCAAGCTCCCGTCACGGAGCACCTGCGGATGGCGCAAGCTCACCGTGCCTGACTCTGTCACCACCGCAGCCACCACCACCCGGCCATCAATAACCGCAGCCACCCGGACCCCGTCACGGGACAGCCGCAGTTGTGAGATGGTGCCCAGCCGGGTGAGTTCGCTGGCGTCTATTGAGTACGCCAGCGGCGGACCCGTTCCCGACAGGGCCACACCTACGACCGAGCGCCCGTTGACTACGGTCCACAATTCGGTCCCTGACGGTCTCCACGTCGGCCGGCTCATGGTCTGCGCCTCGACCGGCGCCACCGCCAGATCCCCGTCGGCCGGACCCACCCGCAGTTGAGGGTGCCCGTCCGGGCCGGCGACAACAGCCGCCAGCATCTCCCCGTTCGGGTTCGAGCGAGCCGCACTGAGCACGGTAAGCCGGCCGTCTCCGGCGGGTCCTGGTACCGGCGCGCCGTTGAGGCTGCGCAACCGTCCGCCGACAACTACCTGGCCGGGGATGTCTGGTCGCGGGCCGGTCGGCGGTGCGTAGGAAGCGATGTCAGCCGGGCGCAACTCGGGCTGCCCGGCCATCAGCGGCTCGCCGTCAGCAAGCAACCGCAGCGGGGTGGGCACGAGGCCGTCTAAGGAGCCGACGATCTGCGCGGCAACCAGCCGCCGTTGCGCTTCGGTCAGCGCATCTACCCCACTGAGGTTGATCACGGTCCGGCCAGAGCGGCTAACCAACACGTTAGATCGGGGTCGGACCCCTTCCGGGATCGCCGACCGGACTGCTCCCGCCAGCCGTTGGGACGGCCCGGCGAGCAACAGGTCTAGCACCCGCCCGGGGAGCGTGGCCGCCGGTTGAGCAGGTACCCAGCGCAAGTCAGCAACCAGGGTGCCGCGGTTGAGGTCGACGAAACAGACCCGGACCTGGCGGTAGTTGCGCTGCACTGCACTGGCTTCCACGAGCACACCCGGCGGGGGATTCGAGATGCGCCACTCGCCGTGCTCGCTGACCACGTCCAGCAGCACGGAGAAGCTTCCCATCGCCGGTATGAAGCTGCCGTCCGCGGTGAGCGTGCCCAGCCGGGAACCTCCCACCCGGATGCGGCGGATTCCGTCGCCGGGGCCGGTCTCCGGTGCCGCACCGGGCGCGTCCTCGATAACGGTCACGCCGGCACGATCGTCCCAGCTGGCCGCAGCGTTCCGGGTCAGAAAAGCGCGAGCCGCGGCGTGCCCGCTGGCCGCGCTACCAGTAGCTTCGATGAATTCCCGGACCAGTCGGAACGGGTCCACGCCCCGCTCCGGGCCGGGCGGCGGCGCCAGTTGCGCCCCGACCGGCATGGACCGGATCACCTCGAGGTCGGAACTCGCTGGGATCGCGGCGCATCCGGCAAGCGCAGCACAACCAACGATGACCAAGGTGGTGAGCCAGCGTTCGAGCATCATGGACGCCCCGGTTCGACCGGCACCGCAGTATCCCCCACCTCGGATTCCGCCTTGTTGGTTTGCCCCACCTCGGGATCCACTGCCTCGGGATCTGCTGCCTCGGGTTCTGCCACCTCGGGATCTGCTGCCTGGGTTTCTGCCACCTCAAGTTCTGCTGCCTGGGTTTTTGCCACCTCAAGTTCTGCTGCCTGGGTTTTTGCCACCTCAAGTTCTGCTGCCTGGGTTTTTGCCACCTCAAGTTCTG
>JAJPIR010000283.1 GCA_021324675.1 Actinomycetota bacterium | reverse complement strand
GGGCGGCTGGCCGGCGCGCTGGCCGGTACCGGGGAGCGGCGCGCTGGTGACACCCTGCGCCGCGCGCTGCTGACGCTGGAGTCGGACCTGCCACCGGATCCGGCATTGCTGACCAAAGCAGCGCAGCGCGCGACGGAATTGGGAGACCTCGCGCTGGCCGAACAACTTGCCCGCGCCGCGATAGCCGCAGGCGGTGGGTTCGAGCCGCGGCTGCTGCTGGGTAACGCGCTGCATTACTCGGGTCCTCCCCGCGCCGAGGAGGCGGAGAGCGAACTGGCCGCGGTTGCCGCCATGGCCCGTACCGATACTCAACGGGTCCTGGCAGCACAACCGCGGTCAGCCAATTTGGTCTTCGGGCTCGCCCGTCCCGCCGAAGGGATGGCCGTGCTCGACGCCGTGGCGGAGACGATTTCCGACGACGCCACCGGGCTGGAACTGTCGGCGATGCGCTCAGTTCTGGATGTCTTCCTTGGTCGAACCCGCCACGCGGCTGAAGGCGCCGCCGCGGTGCTGGCACATCCGCGCTGTACACCGCCCGCGGCACAGCTGGCGACCTGGGGCCTGGTCGCGGCCCGCGGGTCGCAGGGCCACCTCGACGGGCTCGCCAGCAAAGTGCAGTGGATCGATGCTCGCGCGGATAGGTTCGAAACCGGCTGCACCAGGCAGCCATTATTGGCTCATCGTGGGTCCACGGGCTGTTGCTGGCCGGTCTACTGGATGCCGCCGAGGACACCGCACGGCGCTATCGCGAGCGCTGCGACGGCACCACCGGATTCGGGTATGGGGTTGTCTGCACCATGTGTGCGGCTGTCGCCCAGGCCCGCGGCCAGGTACGCACCGCCACGCGGTGGTTCGGAGAGGCCCTTGCGGCAAGCGTTCCGACCTTCACCCTGCCGGTGGAGCCGTACGGGGCGCTGGGGATGGCCGGTGATGCGGCCTTCGCGCGCGATGCGTGGCGGCGGATAGCTGACATCGCGGAGCATCCGGGATTCGCCCACATAAGGTCAGAGCTCCTGCTGGGCAGGGCATGGATGGCCGCCGCCGACGGGAGCCTCAGCGAGGCTGCCGGACTGTCCCGACAAGCGGCACTGCTGGCCGCAACCCAAGATCAGCCCGCCGTGGAAGTCGTCGCGTTGCACAGCGCGGTGTGTTTCGGCGATCGCACGGTCGCCGACCGGCTGGCTGAGCTGGCCACCCACGTTGACGGCCCGCGCGCATCCGCCGCGGCCGCGCACGCCGCCGCGCTAGCGGCTGACGACGGCGCTGCGCTCCACGCCGCCTCAGCGCAACTTGAGGCGATGGGCGCGCTACTACTGGCCGCAGACGCCGCCGCGCAAGCCGCCGCCGCCCACCACCGCCACGGGCAGCGAGGTTCGGCCCAAGCTGCAAGCAGCCGCGCGGACCGGCTGGCGCAGGCCTGCGAGGGTGCCCGCACCCCCGCTCTGGCGGCGCTGGCCGCGCCCCTGCCACTGACCACACGAGAACGCGAGATCGTCATGCTGGCCGCCAACGGATTGTCCAACCGGCAGATTGCTGACCGGCTGACCGTCTCAGTCCGCACCGTCGAAGGCCACCTCTACCGCGCATGCGCCAAACTCGGTGTTGGTGACCGCACCAAACTGGCTGCGCTGATCCATGGCGACTAATCCCCACCGGTTGCTCGTGCACCGAATCCGAGTAGTCGACTACTCGCATCGCCACCTTGCATCGGGCACATCATCAACGCACCGACATCAGTCCCTGGAGCACCCGCTCCGGGGAGGCAGTGACAAGGAGAACAGTCATGACCAGCGGCACGTCGACGAAGACACTGGAAGAGCATATCGAGGTAGCCGCGCCCGCGGCCGAGGCCTTCGATGCGGTGGCCGATGTACACCGCATGGCCCGTCGAAGTCCCGAATGCTTTGCCACTGTGGTATTGCGTAAGCGCAACGGCCTGCCAGCCAAGTTCCTCGGATTCAACAGGAATAAATGGCATCTCTGGTTTTCCAGCTGCCACGTGCGTGTCGCGGATCCGGGCCGGGAGTTCGCCTTCGATGTCTTCGCGCTCGGTTTTCCGGTGGCTCGGTGGGGGTATCGATTCAAGCCTACTGCGGGCGGGACCGAGGTCACCGAATACTGGGTCGACCAACGTACTCGCGGGGCGGATGTGTTAGGACGGATCTTCATTGGCAAGATCCAAAATAATCGCGTGGAGCTCAACCGGGACGGTATGCGCGAAAGCCTGCGCCGCCTCAAAGCCGAACTGGAATCTGGACACTCAAAGGGAAGCCTTCGCGAACAGGACAAGCGGTGACCATGGCGCCGTGCTCGGCGTCAGTATGGCTGGCTTGCCAACGCCGGAGTCCGGCCAAGTCAGTGAGCGAGCCGCCTGGAGCCTGACATGAGCGACGAGGTAGTAGCCGCCTGGCAATGCGAGCGCGCCGAGGCGATACGCCACTTGCCGCGCACCTACTCGTTGGCTTTGCGTCTGCGCGACGCGGGACTGGATAACGAACTGATCGCCGAATGCCTGGCTGTGGAACAAGAGGCACTCGATCTACTCTTGCAAGTTGCCGAAGCCAAGCTGGCCGCGATATTGGAAGCTACCTACAGCGAAGGCGCGTCCAGACCTTCACCCTCTCGTTTGTCCGTAAGGGGCGAAGGCATGGCCCCTACCCGAGACCATCAAGACGAGGAAGCAGGAACGCACCCGTGAGCACCGGCGCTCGGCTGCACGTCCTGGCGCTTACCGTTGCGATCATGGCAATGCTCCCTGGCTTTCTCGTGGCCTTCCCCGCTGCCGCAGCCGTGGACGCTCATACGTTGGCCGACCAGGCATTGGAACTGGTCAACAAGCAACGCGTCAAAGCCAGATGTGTTGCCCTGCGCACCGTTCCCCGGCTGCAGCGGCCGGCTGCGCAGCAAAGCCACGACCAAGCTGCTGGAGACAGACTCGGCCACAGAGGGACCAATGGCAGCACGTCCCGCGACCGGCTTGGCCGGTTAGGCTATTCACAATGGGCGGAAAACGTCGCACAATTCCCAAACCCCCGACAAGCGGTGAACTTCTGGTCGACCAGCCGCGCGCACCGCGCCAGCATGCTCAATTGTGCGTTCACCGATACGGGACTCGCCGTGGCGCGTAGTCCTTCGGGGCGGCTCTACTGGACGCAAACCTTCGGCGGCTGACCACCTGTGCTCGATGCTCAGGTCCGCCATATTCTGAGTAGTCAACTACTCAGTATCAGCGCAGCACCGCGGGCCGTCCCCCACGCTGGTGCCCGACCAGGATCACCGCGATGACAAGCTGGCCATCGCCGCAGCCTTTCACGATATCGACGTACTCACCTCGCCGAACTACCTCGGGCCCTCTATCAGCACTATGGATGCGTGGCTGCGGCGGACCGGACGCGGCGCATAGTGGTGAGGAGCTTGCCATCATCGTCGCTAAGCATCATCACCTGATCCCCTACGCGGGCGCCACTCGAGACTCGCCGAACCCGTCCGGCGCGCAATCGCGCGGCACCTGATCCGCCACCCACTCGGCCCGCTAGCCGTCACGCGCGCCTGCCGAGCCCTCAAGCACGCCGGGTACCCCGGCGTAGATCGCCAGCTCGTTAGGTCAAGGCCATGAAACGCCACAACCGAGGCGGGTATAACGTGCGCCCAGCAACGTGGTCCTTCGCCGGTTTCCGGCGGAAAACGCTGGCCAGGGGGCAGGGATGATTGAGTCGGGGTGCGTCTGGTCCGATTTGCCGGAATTGGACCGGGCAGATGATCCACGGGGCGGCGCAGCCGCGTGGGCGGTGCTTGCGGTGGGCACGGCTCTCGCCGCCGGCATACTCGCTGCAGCGACGTGGGTCACCGGAGTCTGGTAGCGCATCGGCTACCACGACCAGATTATTGACGCCACGATGGCAGCTACCACGGTGGCAGCCACGATGAACAGGGCCCAGATAACGGCTCCGCCGCGCGGATCATCTGCCCGGTCCAGTTCCGGTAAATCTGATGAGACGCGCCCAGGCCCAGTCATAGAAAAATCGTAGCTCATAATTCTCGTCGCCGAAAATGACGACATCGAAACGAACAATGGTTCTCAACGTCGATCCATGCGTGAACAACGGGTAGCCGAACACTTCTCACGGAGATCGAATGATCAATTCTAGCGATGTTCCAGCAACCCACGGCAAGAAAGCATCAAGGAACCGCTCGGTGGCCGGCATAAAATAACCGCCGTAATGGCTGATCGGATCCAATGTCGAGATCACCATTGTTCCTGGGGTGGAAACCTGGTCGATATAGAGAAGGGCTTCTCCCGTGGTCAGCGTGACGAGCGCCTGCGCCCCCTCTGGCGGCTCCAGAGCGCCGTGGTAGTGCCAGGTGCAGTCGCGCACGGTAAGCCGCTGGAACAGTGGGTGCGCCTGGTCAGCGAGCCGGACGCCGAGGTCGGCGTCCGGCTCCAGCCACCACCAGAAGTTGGTGGGTCGGTGCTGCCAGCGCACGCCGGGCAGGAATTCGGGGAGCGGTTCGCCACCACTAAAGGCGATCACCGTCCCACCGGAATCGAGCAACTCGATGATCCGGTCAGCGGCACGCTCGAGCTGGCCACGGTGCAAGCGTTCCGGAATGAGCAAGCCGCGGTATTCGGTGAGGTCGACATCCGCCAACTCGGGAAGGTAGATCGTCCCACCAGTGATGTGTTGGGCATATTTCGGCGTGGTGAGGGTCCGGTGATGCTGCGCCGAGCCGCCGTAGACAGCGGCAAGCCCGCGTCGTTGGCCCGCGCACCGGGCCCGCCGCTGCGCCGCTTCCGCGACGATCCAGTCGACAAGCGCTTCGCCGCAGTAGCTGAGCAGATTACTGGTTGCTTGGACGACGATGGTGCCCGCCGTCGACACCCGGTCCAGATATGTCGCCGGCTCGCCACCGAACAGCCTGGTCAGTACCTCTGCACCGGGGGGCACCGGGTGGTGGCCGCGGGCGAAGAAACCGGCAACGCCACGCCGGAAGGTCAGCTCAGTGCCCATCCCGCGAAAGATCGGATGGTCGGCCACCTCCACCACGCGGTACCCGTCCAGCGACCGGCTGGCCAGCGGGACGAATAACGAGGCACCAGGCAACCAGTCCCGATGCAGGTGACCACCAAAGACGACCACACCGCCACGGTCTAGGTAGTCGCGGATCACGCGACGCTGCCGCGCGAGGTGTTCCTGGTCGATGTTCGGTGTGACGATCAGGCCGGCATACCGCGCCAGGTCGAGCGATCCGATCGCATAGCAGTCGAGCCGATCAACCCGATGCGACCAATCAGTCGTGTCGTCATGCCGGATGTCCATGTCCAGCACAGCGACCTGGATGGTGTTCACCCGAAAGAGATTAAACTTAGGCTAACCTTTGCACAAGCTGGCGAGTCGACGCGCCGGCCTAGTTTTGTTCGGGCTTGTCCCCCGTCTCTCCAGACGTGGCTTTCTTGTGAGCTTCGGCCAGCTTGTCAGGCGTCATGCCGGCGGAGCCCAGCGCTTGCGCCAACGACGGGTCCTGGGACTTGAGATCTTCGATCGCTTCGGCCATGCCGGCGGGGGTGGTGCCTTCTGCGTGCTCTTCTTCGATCACCAGCGCAGCGTAACCGCTCTGGCCGGATCGCGCGGGACGAACGTCCCCCGATCAGGTTACTGGCTGCCTTGACCAGCGCCGTAGGCGTTCACCGGCGGATCGCAGCACAGTAACTCCTGATGGACCCGCCAGAACTCCTGGCATGCCCGGTGCAGCGCATTCTGCGCCGCCTCGAGCGCCTCGACCGGCGCGGGCGTGGGTACCCACCGGCCTCGGACCGGCTCGACCACGGTCAGCGCCTCCAGGGCATGGGATGCGTTGCGCAGGGTTTGATGGGCACGGTGCAGTTGCTCTCGCTGCTCTCTGGACAACTCTTCGGGCTTGCGGCCTACGTCCACCTCTCACCCCTTTGCGCCGTCGTGCCTGGCAGATCCCACGGTAGCCCGTCTGCCATTGCGATCAACCCTGGCGTCACCAAGTTTGACTACCTAGATGCCTGGTGCCGGCGACAGCGTCCGCAAGGTGCTCTCCGTGGCATATTGATCGCTGATGGTGATTGCAGGCAAGCGGGTCACCACGGACGGCCACCCGGTAGGAGCAAGCACGACAACCGCGGCGGCAGCCCACCCGGGACGCACCAGGCCAGGCCGCCGACCATGACGGAGGAGCAGTGCACTCGGGACGACTGTTTTCGATTATGCCCGGCTACGAGGCGCTTGATGCCGAGCGGCGAGCGCCAGGATCGCGTCCCTTCATTTCCGACTATCACGGCGGACATCCCTTCGTCGATGACTACCTCGGCGGTTTGGCGTCTTCACCACTAGGTAAATTGGGGGACGTCACACGTTACGCAGCTATCGATGAAGATCGGCGACTGCGGGAGAAGATCGCGCTTTTTCATCACAAGTACGATGGCGTCGACTATTCGCCGGATCAGATTTTCGCTGGCACCGGATCCAGCATGCTGCTGGGAACATTCTGCACGTGGTTGATGCTCGCCGGGCACTTGCGAGTGCACTACCTGCCGCCCATCTATTACAAATTCGCCTACCTATTCAAACAGTACAACATCAACCCGGAGCCGGTCAGCGATTCGCACGCCTTCCAGCCGGATTTCGAGCTCCGGCTGCCGAAACACCGAACCGTGCTGATGCTTACCGACCCTATCTGGCATGCCGGCCGTAAGGTGCCCTCCGAAGCACTGGATGCGATCAAGGCGTGGCAACTCAAGACAGGTTCATTGGTATTCGTCGACGGGACCTTCCAATACATGCAATGGGATGGGACAGCCGCTGAGGCCTCAGCGCAGCTACCCCAAGACCAGACGCTGCGCATGATCTGCCCAACAAAGTTCCTTTCCCTGCACGGCTACCGGTGCGCATGGCTGCTGCTCCCGCATCGGCTCCGAGACGAGCTCGCCCAACTGCATCTCAACCTCCACGGCGAGGCCTCCTTGGCAGATCGGCTCTTCGCCCACCAAGCCTGCGACGTGATGATGCACACCGGCAACCATGGACTGCTGAGCTACGCCCAGTGCAATTATCGCATGCTGCTGGAAAAAGGTGCCGTCGACAGGCACTTTGAGGTAGAAACCGGCTACTTTTTGTTCGCGCGACCACGGATGTCACGGGCTCGTTTTCTCAGCATGGGCCAGGACTTTTTCGAGTTGAGGGGCTATCCCGAACACGTGCGCATCAACCTACTCAATAATTTGGCGCTCGACCTTTTATAATCCGATGCTGTCAATCTATGTGGCCAGATCCGGTTCAGCGCCGATTCGCATGGTGAATGCCGACGTTGCACACGATGCCGCCAGCACCATGAAGGCGGCGGTTCTGGCCGCGTTGTACCGCAGCAAGTTGGATCTCGACGCGCCAGTTCCGGTGTTCGAATGCTTCCCGTCGGCCGTACCGGGAAGCACGTTTCGCAACTCGATTGCAATGGATTCCGACCCGCAACCGTGGCGGCGGCTGGGCGGCCGGGCGACCCTGCGTTGGCTGGCTAACAGGATGATCACCCAGTCGTCAAATCTCGCCACAAACCTGTGCCTGAGTCATGTCGGGCTGGCCGCCGTCAACCAAATTTGGCGACTGGCAGGCGCAACCAACAGTTTCACCAATCGCTTGATTGAAGACTATGCCGCCAAGAACATCGGGATAGTCAACGTGGTCACCGCCGCCGATCTGGCACGACTGTTTTTATATCTGGGCCCGGGTGAACTAGACGTGCTGGCGGGTAATCAGCATCGAGTCGATCTCGCCGCCGGGCTGCCCGAGGGTACCCAGATCGCCTTCAAGAACGGCTGGTTCCCGGGCCTACGCCACAGCGCCGGAGTCGTGTATCCCGCTGACTCAGCGCCCTATGTCATCGCGGTCTGCTACAGCGGACCGCTGGCCACCGGGCATGCCGTCAACGATCCCGCCGCGCAGCTTATCGCCCGGATATCGTCGGGTATCTGGGCACAACGCCATGCGCTCGCCTGACCTAGTGGCCGCCGATCCGGTGCTCAGCCGTAATCCAGTTTGGCGCCGAGTACCCGTTGCAGGTGCAGCAGGGAAAACTCCTGCACGGCCTCGGCGGGGTGGCGTGGGCCGTCAAAGGTGCCGGTAGCGCGAACCGCCACGGTCACCGGCAAGTCCCGGTTACGCAGATCCGCAGTGGTGTGCAGAACGCAGATGTCGGTACATACCCCACAGATTCGCACCGAGTCGATCCCGAAGCGGTGCAGGTGGCCCTCCATCTCGGTCTCGAACAGCGCCGAGTACCGGCGCTTCCGTACCAGCAGGACATCTTCCCGGGCCAGCAACGGGCGTAACTCGTCGACCAACTCGGCTTCCCGGCTGCCGCGGATGCAGTGCTCGGGGAACACCGTGAACTCCGCATCACCAACCTCATGAGTGTCGGCGGTGAACAGCACCCGCTGGCCGGCGGCAAGGGCCGCATCCACCTCGGCCTGAACCGCCGGAAGGACCGCGAGGCACCGGTCGCTGGCCAGGTTGCCCTCTCGAAGGAACCCGTTCTGCATGTCAACGACGACGAGCAGCTCAGACACCGCAGCCTCCTCGGAAGCAATCGTCGAGCAATGGTCCCCGGTATGGCCATAGCGGGGTGGGCGGGGCAGAAGGTGGCAGGGGCACGGTCAGCGCGGTAGCGGAGGGTCCGGAGCGAGGGTGCCGTCGGGTGCAATGTGTGCGAATATCTGCTCGATCAGCGTGAGCACGTGGGGATCGTCCACGGTGTAGATCTGCCGCTTGCCCTCACGCCGGCCACTGACCAGGCCGGCCAGGCGTAGTTTGCCCAGGTGCTGGCTCGCGGTGGCGATGCTCACGCCGACCCGGGCTGCCAGCGTGCCGACGTCGTAGCGACCCTGCGCAGCCAGCCACACCAAGTGCAACCGCACCGGCGAGGACAGCAGGTCGAAGGTATTCGCGGCGGCGGACAGTTGCGGCCCGGTCGGCTCCACCCGCTCCCCTCCGATGAGATCGGCTGTAGCGTGGGCGCGCTCGTTAGTCATGGTGGATCCATTGTGACCCGCGCCAGTCGGTGCAGCATTCATTCGGTGTTCATTCAATTAGTTGCGAAACCAACTGATCGTATGTGAGCATGGTCCGGTACCGCACAGCGCGACGGAGGGAAATCGCCGGTGAACCTCAGCCTGCTGGCCGCGGTGTTCGGCATCACTTTCGTCGCCGAGCTGCCTGACAAGACCGCGCTGGCGAGCCTGGTGCTGGGCACGCGATACCGGCCCGGTGCCGTGTTCGCCGGGGTGGCCGCCGCGTTTGCACTGCACGTGATCATTGCTGTCGCCGCAGGTAGCGCGTTGAGCCTGGCTCCCCACCGGATCGTCGAGTCCGTCGTCGCCGTGCTCTTTCTTGCCGGCGCAGTGCTGATGCTGCGCCGCGGCCAGCGAGGCCACCGCGACGATCGGGACGACCAGGAACGACCGGCGAGTTCGCAGGCGTCGCCAGCGCAGGAGGTGGAGCCGGGTTTCACCGGCGACGAGCCCATCCAGCCGGGAGCGACGGCCGTGCTGACCCGGCCCCGCAGTGAGCGAGACGTCCAGCGCAACCGGCCCTGGAAGAAGGTTGCTGCGACCAGCTTCGGGATCCTGTTCGTGGCCGAATTCGGCGACCTTACCCAGATCGCCATCGCCAACCTGGCTGCCCGGTACCACGACCCGCTCGCCGTGGGAGTCGGCGGGGCGCTGGGACTGTGGGCAGTCGGGGGGCTGGCCATCCTGGGCGGCCGGCAGCTGCTGCGCTGGATTGACTTGATCTGGATCGCCCGCGCTGCTGCACTGACCATGGCTGCCCTCGGCATGGTGAGCGCCTGGCACGCCTTCGCCGGCGCATAACCGCACCTCCTCCCGCAGTCTGGATGCAGACTGCTGTTTTTGAGGCCCCGTTTCCCGCAGTCTGCATCCAGACTGCGGGAAACGAGGCCCCTGCGGGCTCGGGTGGGGCAAGCAGCGGCACAATGACACAGTCCACCGCGTGGCTGCCGTGCGGCGCATATGATGAGGGCGGGAGGACGTTACCGTGAGTACCCAAATCGTGATCGTGCTCGCTGTCGGGGTATCCGCGATCGCTGTCCTGGCCTGCGTGGCCTTGATTGTCATAGCCCGCCTGCACCGGTCGATCAAATCCCAGTTCGAGACCCTCGAGAACCTGGTCGCGACGGTACGGGCCAGTCAAACCCGCGATGAGCCCCGGAAGCCGTCCTAGCCTCAGCGTCAGCGTTTTCTGGTGGCGGTCCAGTCCCCTACGCTGAGCGCCTCATGCCAGGCATAGCACAGCCTTGGCTCGCCTGCCGGCGACCTGGTCATCATCGGCCCAGCGGGCCGCAACCGCCCCTGCCGAGCCGATCCAGGGCTAGAAGTTGCGTATTTACATTTATTGCGATAGAGCAGGTTCCTAGCTAGTGTCACGCACTACCGGCCGTGGTGACCCGATAAGAAGCCCAGATGCCGGTGTTGGCCCAGCCGATTGGAGGGACACTTGGCGGATGGGACCTAGCCGACGCGACGATGATGCGCCTCCGACCGCGGAGGAGGTTGATGCCGTCATGTTCGCAACTCGGGTACTGGTCGCAGTAACCGCGCAGTCGGTGACAAGCGTGGAAGACCAGGTGACGTTACCGCAGCTCCGAATCCTGGTCATGATCGCCAGCCGTGGTCCGCAGAATCTCGCATCCGTCGCGCAAGCCCTTGGCGTGCACCCGTCCAATGCCACTCGCAGATGCGACAAACTCGTCGAGGCGGGCTTGGTACATCGCAGCGAAGACCCCACTGATCGCCGCAACCTGGTGCTGCGATTGACTCCCTCAGGTCGGCACATCGTGCAGCAGATGACCGACCATCGGCGCGCCGCCATCAAGGGCGTCCTGGCCAAGATGCCGGCTGCACTCCGCGGCGATCTGGTCCCTGCACTGCGTGCTTTCGCCGAAGCCGCGGGAGAACTGCCAGCCGGCCAAGCATGGGCGTTAGGCTGGACCACGGACCAACCCGGCAGTGCCGAGCATCGCCTGCCCAGCCGTACTACCTGTGGCTAACTTGTCCGGGCGACGGGGAATCAGCCTGATCATTCACGCACAAGGTTCAGCGCGTCCTATTGGTAGGTGGTTGAGTCGGCCGAGCCGCACTCGTACCGCCAGCCGCCGGCAGCGACTGCAGATGCTTAACTCACCAACACACCGGGCAGCATCTTGATGATTCCGGCCATGATTTTTTTCATACCAGCCGGAACTGCTTCCACTCCACCAGCGCTAGGCGTCGATATCTTGACAGCGGCCAAGCACTTGGCGGCAACGGTATTTCTTCTTGACAGCAGAGGAATGAGCTCTCCGCTTTTACCGTGAGCGTCGCACGAACTGCAGGCATCGGCGTTCCAGCCAGCCTAATATCCTTTTAAGCAGTCAATTTCGGGTGGTAGCCGGACCCGGTGGAGAATTCGTTGCAGCGGGCGGTCAGGCGGCGGCCACTTGACGCAGACCAGGGATAACGCACGCCGCGATCGATCGAATCAGGCCGGGCGTTCAAACCACGAGAACGCTGCCGTGCCCGGCGCTGGCGAGCTGGGTTGATCTGCCGGCGGTCCCGGATCGCCGCCGGCAGGCGTTAGCCGGTGCCGCGCGTGCGCTGCGGGCCGGCGGGTGGCGCGTGTCCCCGCCATGAATCTGGCCCGGCGCGCGGCACTCAGCGCGGCCTGCACAGCCTGGTCGACCACTGCGGAATACTGCGGATCCGCCGCCGGGCGGGATCCTGACCATGCCGGCCGGCCGGTTGCCTCCGGCCAACCCAGCGCCGCAGCGGGCAGATGATGCTGCCCGCGGTGACTCACCGGTTGCCTGGCAGCACTGTCGGCCGGAACGTCGGCGTTGAGCCGCTCCCCACGGAGTTGATCATAGATCGGAGTTTCGCTCACGGAGCGAGACCGTACGGGCAGATTTGGCTACAACAGCCTCAACACGCTGGCATTACCACCATCAAGACGACGGGGTGAATGGCTCGGCGTAACGCCGGCCGGGCCGCTGCCGCTCAGCCCAGGCCGATGGTGATGCGGGGATGCTGAGCCGGGTCCAGCCAGCGCAGCAGGGCGACCTCAGCAGCTCTGGGCACCTCCACGCAGCCCTGCGAGGGCACCCCAGCATCGACATGCACGAAGAAAGCCGAACCCGCACCCGGGCGCACCGGCGTGGTGTTGTAGCCGATCACAACCGCGTAGTCGTAACTGGGACCGGCCCGGCCCAGATTTTCGCCCGCGCTTTCGTTGAAATCACAGGTGCCGGGCGCGCAATGCCGGTACGTGTTATAGCTCGGGCTACGCGGATCGCTGACCCACCAGTCACTGGTACCGACTTGCCGGTACGGCATCTGGGTACCCGGGTTGGGCTGCCGACCGAAGGCGGACGGCAGGTCGAACGTTCCTCGAGGAGTACGGCTGGTGCCCTCCTGCGCCGCACCAACACCAGCGGTACCCACCCGCACGGTGACCGGACCGAGCACGCTGGTCCACTGATCACCCGACTCGCGCCGCCATCCCCGCAGCACACCGGAGGTACTGCTCCCCGTGGGCACCAGCACGGTGACCAACTGGCTGGTCCCGGCCGGCGGAACCGGGACTCCCGGTGGGAGGCCGGAACTTGCTGCCGCCGCGGGAACGACGCTCGCCAGCGGCCTGACGGGCGACGGGTGCTCCTGGGCGCTCACACTGCCAGCCAGGCCTAGCGCGACCACCATCGCTGCCATCCGCGGCACGCCCGCACGTACCTGGCGAGCAACCGGGTGATCAGGCGGCATGAGGCTTTTCGGCAAGGTTCAAAACTGCGTCGACGAGCTGCTGCGTACGCGTCTGAGATCGTAACCACAAGGGCAGATCCAGCAGCGCCATGATCTCGTCGGCGAGCACCTCGCCGATCACACCTGGCCATAACCGCTTGGCCTTCCCGGCAGCGGTTGCCGCCATCCGGTCCGCGGTGCACTGGTCGCGTTCTTGCGCAACCGCGCCATGTCTGGTCGTCATGCCAAGAAAACGACAGACAGCCCGATACGTGCTGGCATGTCCGAAAAAATTCGTCACCACCACAGCCCGCTGTGGTTGCTGCTCGCGGCTTCATGCAGTCCTGACCCCGGGGCGGACGCGGCTGATGAGTAGGTGGTCAAACCCGAACCGTCCGGAGCCGGAGACGGCGAGCACCAGGCTGAGCAGACCAATTGCGATGACCAGTTCGGGCCCGGTGTGGTCGAGTGCATAGAGGCCACCGGTGTGCACGAAGATCCAGGCGCCCACCATGTTCAGTGCCATCAGGACACCGACGGGAAGGACCGCCAAACCGAGGATCATTGCAGCGCCGCCGATGAATTCGAACAGCACGTTCGCCGGCCCAGCAACAGCTCCCAGGGGGACGCCGGACTTCTGGAACAGCGCCCCGACGCCGGTAATGCTGCCGCCTGCGAAGTCGTACTCCAGCTTGGCGTGCACCACCATCAGCACCCCGAGCCCGATTCGCGCCAGCAGCAGCACCAGGTCATGGACCAGAGAAACCGTTGAGGCGTGGTGGCCGGCGCCCGGTAATCCTGCGAAGATCATGGCAATCCCGTCCTTCCTCAATCACCAACAGTGCACGGCGGCGACGAGGTAGCGCGGCCGCTGCTGGAGAGGACTCGGGCGGCGTGAGGTATTCATCGCGGCGAGCGGCCGCAATCTGTCTTCGGCCTCGGATCGAGCTGGCAGCTCTGAGCGGGGTGTGGCTATGGCGGAGACCACTCCAGCTGCCGGGCGGTGAGGTCTTGGACGAGCGTCGTCAGCCCTTCGGCGACCTCGGGTCGTCAACGTCCCTGCCATCCCGGTTTGCGTAACAGATTTGTGTGACGAGACCCGATCACGAGCTGTTTGAGCCCGCCGTCGTCCATCCCAGTCACGTGTGCTCCCCGCCGATCTGGCCTGCTCCCTGTATCAGATCTGGCCTGCTCCCCGTATCAGATCTGGCCTGCTCCCCGTATCAGCGGGTGATCAGGCTGTCGGGCAGGCACCGGACCAGCTCGGCAGGGCCCGGGTAAATCTCGGCTGCTCCGGCGTCACGCAGTTCTTGGCTGCTGATCCCTCCGGTCAGAAACGCGATACAGGCCAGCCCGGCCTTGTTACAGGCCTGGACGTCCCAGACCGTGTCGCCGACGAACACCGCAGCATCGGGGGCCACGTCAGCGCGCTGTAACGCGGTTTGCACGATGTCAGGTGCGGGCTTGCTCTGCTTGACATCGTCGGCTGACGTCGCTGCGGTGATCACGTCATCAGTATTGAGTGCCGCTCGCAGGGCCTGCATCTCCCGCTCGCTGGCGGAACTCGCCAGCACCACCTGGCGGCCGCGGCGGGCACAGGCCCGTAGCAGATCCGCTGCCCCGTCGAATGCTCTCAGCCGTGGCCAGTACGGGGCGTAGAGAGCTCGGTGCGCGGACCGCAGCTCGTCATCGAGCGTCCGGTCCCGGTCATCCGGCAGGAGGTGGTCAAGCAGCTTGTCCGACCCCATACCGATGGCGTGATGAATGCTCACCATCGGCAGGTGATGGTCGTATTGGCGCAGAGCCTCCCACCAAGTTACAGCGTGCAAGTAATTGGTATCTACCAGAGTGCCGTCTACATCGAATAGCACTGCGGAAACCCCGGGCATGGTGGGAGGCTAGCCCACCACCGCTGACTGCGCTGCTTATGCGGCGAGAAGACCAGAGCGAGGGCCATGCCGTCGGTGCATCGATGAGGCGCAAATTCGGTGTCTGGGTGCCGCAACGATGGTTTGGCAGAGATCGGGGCTGGGAACCGAATAGATGCACGACGGCTGGCTGCAGGATATCCGGAAGCAGAGGAGACGATGATGGTCGGCGCAGCCGGCGGCGTTGGGCAGACCGGTGTCACCGAGGTTTACACCGCAGCGAGCGCCGTCGCTATTCCCACGATCCGTACTGTGGCCGCCGATCTGGCCGCCCGCGCCGATTTCGATCTTGACTCGATTGCTGACCTGCGGATGGCAGTGGATGACACCTGCACCCGGCTGGTCCGGGTGGCAGCCCGCGACGCGACACTGAGCTGCTGCTTTGCTGTCCGGTTCGAGCGCATTGAGGTGATCGCCGAAGTTGACGTCAAAGAGATCATGGATCCGTTGCCCAGAGGGTCATTCAGCTGGTGGGTCCTGCGGTGTCTGGCAGACGAAGTCACTGCTCTCGTGCTGCCCGGTAAAACCGGCCAGGGTGGCCGGGTGTGCATCATCTTGGTTAAGCGGGCCTTGACCGCAGGACTGCTGTGAGTGCCTCCGTGTCCCCGACGGGGACCGAACAGGCTAACTACGCGCATCTCGCTGCGCTGCATCGCCGCTATGCCGAGCTGCCGGCGACTGATCCCGAGCGGCAGCGGGTGCGCGAACAACTGATCAGCGGCTACCTCCCGATGGCGGAGCATCTCGCGCGCCGCTTCGCCGGGCGGGGCGAGTCCCTCGAGGACCTCATCCAGGTCGCCACTATCGGTCTGATCAACGCGGTGGACCGGTTCGAACCCGACCGTGGGGCGAACTTTTTCTCCTTCGCCATACCGACGATCACCGGAGAGCTGCGCCGGTACTTCCGCGACCACGGATGGTCGACCAAGGTGCCACGCCGGCTCAAAGACTTGCATCTGGAAATCAGAAACAGCCAAACCCAGCTGTCGCAGCAGCTGGGCCGGGCTCCCCGACCCAGCGAGATCGCCGACCAGCTGGAAATATCAATGTCGGAGGTGATCGAAGGGCTGCAGGCGGGCGAAGCCTACCGAAGCTCGTCTCTTGATGAGATGCTCGGCGAGCAAGCCACCATGGCTCTGGGCGAGTTCGTTGGTGACTTCGACGATGAGCTGGCAATCATCGAGGATCGCGAGGCATTACGCCCGCTACTAGCCCAGCTGCCACCCCGGGATCGGACCATCCTCGCATTGCGATTTTTCCGCCAATTGACTCAGACCCAAATCGCCGAACAGGTCGGCATCTCGCAAATGCACGTGTCACGCGTACTCAGCCAGACTTTGGCATTCCTACGAGAACGCATGGACACCGATGATTAAGTGGCCAAAGCGCCCTGCCATGCCGCATCGGATTCCTGGCAGTTCCTCTCCCCGTCGCATCGGTGTTCAAGCCATGACCGGAGGGGGCATCCGGCGGACTGGATGAGCAACGAGAGGGGCGAGCGTGGGCAACCGTAAGGTGGCCGGCCAGCACCTGCGACTCACCGGACTGCTCAGCGTATTCAGCAGCCACCCGACTCTGATTCATGCCGTGATCGATCTGCTGGCATTGATTGATCACTCATCTACAGCCGGCGAACAGCGGCGAGCCTGACCGGGAACCAGGAGCTGGCTAGGAGCCAGGAGAATCAACGAGTGCGCGGGCGCGGACCTATCCATCCGGCGCCGGTTCGGCGGCGTGGATAGGCGCCAGTAGATCGTGCTTGTGGATGGCACGCAGGGATAACGTCTTGTACCCGACGTCATCGAAGAGGACCGTCAGCCGATCCTGCTCGATGGACATGACAACGCCATCGCCCCACTCAGCGTGACGTACCAGGCCGCCCCAGACGAACTCGCCGTCGAGGGCCGGCTGCTCCTTGGCGGTACCGGCGGCACAGGTGTCGCAGTTACCGCACGGATGGCCCAGGTGCTCGCCGAAGTAGCCGAGCAGGTACTGCCGCCGGCATCCGGTGGTCTCGGCGTAGCCACGCATCATCTCGATCCTGGACGTGACCAGGCGTTGGTGGGTCCGCGCCACCTCAACGGCTCGTTGCACCGCCTCGTCGGTGGCGACGCCGGGATCGACATACTGAAGCTGGCCATCCGGCATGGTGGCGACCACTCCAGCTTCCTCGAGCAGATTCACGGCTTTCGTGCACAACGCCGCGCCAACCTGCACGCGCTTGTTCAACTGTGCCAGCCGCACCGGCCCTGCGTGCTCTTGCAGGGCCTGCGCCACCTCACCGAGCGCGTCCTCCGACACCTTGCTGCTGGTAAGGAACGCTTGCAAGTTGAGGTCCTCAGGGCGGTAGAACAGGGTGATCTCGGCTGGCCGGTCGTCCCGACCGGCGCGCCCGATCTGCTGGTAGTAGGAATCCACTGAGTCGGGTACCGAGGTATGCACGACGAACCGCACGTCGGGCTTGTCGATACCCATGCCGAACGCTGAGGTCGCCACCACCACATCAAGTTCGTTGGCGAGAAACTGCTCGTGCACGCGCTCGCGGTCAGCCGCAGTCATCCCGGCGTGGTAGCCCGCAACCCGCACCCCGGACTGCGCCAGCTCACCGGCGTAGAACTCGGTTTCCTTGCGGCTGGCCCCGTACACCAATCCACGCCGAGTCGCGGGATCCGAGGTCAGGGCGCGTATTCGTGTGAAAGCGGACTGCTGCTTGCCGGTGTCGTCGGTGAACCGCTCCACGGCCAGGTACAAGTTCGGACGGTCAAAGCTAGCGATCACCTCACGGTGCCCACGCATGCCCAACTGCTGCACGATGTCGCGGCGAACGGGCGGTGCCGCCGTAGCGGTCAGTGCGAGCACCCTGGGATGGCCCAGCCGCTCGATCAGCGGGGCAAGACGCAGGTAATCGGGGCGGAAGTCGTGTCCCCACGCCGAGACGCAGTGCGCCTCATCGACCACGAACAGCGACACGTGCTCATCAGCCAGCGCTTCTACGACGTTGTCCTTGGCCAGTTGTTCGGGAGCAAGAAATACGTATTCCACGTCACCGTGCCGGATTGCCTGCCATGCCCGCTTGCGGTCGCCACTGCGTTGAGCGGAATTCACGGCAACCGCCTGCGGCGCCCTGGTGTCCTCAATGCCCTCCAGCTGGTCGTGCTGCAGCGCAATCAGCGGGGACACCACCAGAGTCAACCCCTCCAACAGCAGTGCAGGCGCCTGGTAGATCGCCGACTTGCCCGCCCCGGTAGGCAACACTACGAGCACATCATGCCCAGCCATGAGGTGCTCCATCGCATGCAGCTGTTCGGCACTTAGCTGCGACCACCCAAAGGTCTCAGCGGCCACCCGCCGCAACTGATCACGTGTCGTCCGTTGCACGATTGCGGGCGTTACCCCCATCCGGTGTGGGCCAAACGGTGTGAGCTCGCGCTAGCGGCGGGACACCTGGTCACTGGACCGGTCTCGGCGCCCTTGCCCAGAGGCAGCAGACAGCGCCTCCTTTCCTGCCTGGGCACGGAAAGGCTCTAGATCCGCACGCTGCCGCTCCGCACGCTCGATCAGGTGAGCGAAGTCAATGTCCGGCAGGCGCGACGCGAGACCTGCCAGATCACGCAAGGTTGCCCAGAGAAGCTTTTTGCCCTCCAGGCCCATGGCCAGCACGTCCAGCTCCTCGAACCGGCTCAGCGGTGAGTAGGTCCGCCCCCGGCCGTTGAGTTTCAGCCGGCCGATGCGCTCGGCGCCGACCGCAAGGCCGATCTTGATCGGGTTCATCGGGATGCCTAGCCGACGCATGATCTGCTGGAATGTCTCGACGTCCTCGGCAATTCCTGATGAGACGCGGACGAGTGCGTCACCGAGCTCCGTACCGCTGTTGTTGCGCTGCGACCGCCGAGCCAGCTCGCGCCACAGCGTGCCTAACGCGAGTTGGTCGTTCAAATAAATGCCAAGAAACTCCTGCACGGCAACGAGTACCCAGCACAGCAGCCTGGGAATCATTGCTACCGCCAGGGCGGTGCCCATTTTCGTGACGGCTCATTGGTGGTGCCAGTAAACCGGGCCGGCGCGAAGATCGGGTTTGCGGTGATAGGGCTGCGGTGGAGGTGGGGCAGCGTGTTGATCCCGGCGAGGACGCCGGCTGCGGTCGTAGGCGGCTCGGCGGGCGGGATCGCGCAGGATGGCGTAAGCAGCCGCCGCCGCGGCCAGCGTGGTGGAGTCAGAACTGGTGGAGCCTGAACTGGGCTGGGTGTCGGGGTGGAGGGTGCGGATCAGCCGCCGGTAGGCGTGGGCGATCTGCGCTGGGGTGGCGTCGGGGGTTACTCCCAGGACCGTGTAGGGATCCTCGTCAGCTGCCATCGCGACTGTCCGTGGTAGGCGGGACAACGGGTCCGGGGTTACCCGCACTTTCGACCGTGATGGTCGACCAGGCGGCAGCCAGGGCACTCAGCGGCAAGAATCGCTCTTCCCCAGCGGCCAGATCACCGCCGGGCAGCAGGGCGGACCAGAACGAGCGGTGATCGTCTCCGGGCAGCACCGCAGCGACCTGGCCATGCAACGGGGTCCGGTTGCAGGTGGCGGCGACCTGGACGTAGCGGTTGCCGGAATCTTCGGCACGCCAGGCGCAAATGGTCGGCGCAGGCAGCGCGTAGGCCCAAGCGAGCAAAGCCGAGGGGGAGTCTACGGTCGCCGTGACGTCACCGACGATGTCCAGGCCATTGCTGATCCGCAGCAGCGTGGACAGCTGTTGAGCGTTAGGGGATGTCAACATGGTGATATCCCGTACCAGGGTGATCGAGTATCGCGGTGCTCGCGAGGAAGCAGCCGGCGGGGTGCCGCGGTGACATTCTGGGCACCCCGCCGGCGGATGGACTGGCTTTCAGGCGTGCTGGCGCGGGTCAGGCGTTGATTTGCTTGGGTGCGCCACCCGCGCTGATCTCGATCTTGCGTGGTTTGGCTTTCTCGGCGATGGGGATGCGCAGGGTCAACACTCCAGCGTCGTAAGTGGCCTGGATGTTGTCGGTGTTGAGCGTGTCGCCGAGGAACAACTGACGGGAAAACACTCCCCGCGGGCGTTCGGCGACCTGGAGCTCGACATCGTCTCCGTAGCTGTGGGTCCGCTCGGCTCTGACGGTGAGCACATTGCGTTCCACGTTGAGGTCCACCGTGGACGGGTCGACTCCGGGAAGGTCGAAGTGCACCACGAACTCCTCACCGGCGCGGTAGGCGTCCATGGGCATCACCGCGGGGCGCGACCAGGTGCCGTTCTGGCCGAACAGTTGCTGAGTGAACCGGTCGAGCTCCCGGAACGGGTCGGTACGCATCAGCATCGAGGGTCTCTCCTTCCTGAGCGTCATCACGACGCGGCCAACAGGCGCCACTGTAGTGGCGCCTAACTAATACCGCCGTTAGCTATCGATGTCAAGTTCTAGTTTTGGACCGAGATTTCCTGCTACCTGCTGACGCAGGTTTGGCAGACTCGCTGGCAGCTTGCAGTGTTCGTGAGGCAAGTGTCCACGTCGACGTGCCAGGCCCGCAGGACGGCGCCCGGGTTGACCCTCACCGCAATGCTGCCGATGGCGTACGCGCTGTTCGCTTCGCTACTTCCGAGCAGTAGACAAGCTACTTTACGGAGCATAGACTCGTGTGCACACACAGCACGAGGTTGCTTTCTTCATGGGAGGTGATAGCGCCGACTGCGAGTTCGGTGACAGCGACGCTTGCTCTCCGCCGCTGTCACCTGCCTGACCCGGGCACAGACCACGGGCCCGTGGTCATAAGCCATCAAGGCTGGGCCACGGCAGGAGGAGGGCATCCCGCCGCCCGCATCAGCAGCGCTCGGGCGGCAGCAATAACACGCGGGCCCTGGCTGCGAGCGCTTACCGCGGCCAGGGCTCCTGTTCATCACCGGAGGCTAGGTGAGCGACCCGCAGGGCATCGACGCCAAACTCAACGACCAGGACTTTCCTGCCTACACCATGGGCCTGGCCGCCGATCTGCTTGGCGTCCAACCGGCCTTCCTGCGTAGCCTCGACGCCGCTGGACTGCTCACCCCAGACCGCTCCGCCGGCGGGCAGCGCCGCTACAGCCGCGCCGAACTCAGCCTCGCTCAGCGGGTACGCAAGCTACTCGATGAGAACATGCCTCTCGCCGCGGCCATCCGCATCGTCAGCCTCGAACACCAGCTCACCGCCGCGAAACAACGCATCGCCGAACTGGAACAGCAACAACAGGATCACATCCCGGACCGCGCAGTGGATGACGCTCCGCGTTCCATATGATCGGCCTCGTGAGCCTGCTCCACCCATGAGCCCGCTGCTTCCCGACGATGACAATCCCACATCCGGCTGCCCAACGAGTGGCCAACTATTGAGCAACGTCGGCCCGGCCATGGCGTCGCCAGAAGAATAACGTTCACCGGATGCAGAGCTGGGCATGTCAACCGCACCCGCATTGGCATAATGTGCGGCATAGATGGACGATCACTTTCGCGACCTGGCTACATTTCGGTTTGGCCGCGAGATGACGACTTCCCATGGCTGTGCCCCGTGGGCGACATCGAGTGGTAGGCCTCGGAGCTATCTCTTGTTCAGGTTTCGCATCGATCACGAAGGGTGCTGGTAACACACTGTGCAATAACGCGGGACTGCGCGTGTCCGCTGCGCTTAACGGGCACGCCAGGCCGTGAGCAACGCCTCCACCTGCAGTCGTGTCGAATTGTGGATCTTCCGGCGTACATCAATCGTTGTACACCAAAAGATGTAGGATCTGGCTAAGAAGCACCTAAGCGATCGATAAGATCGAATTTGGGTGATCCTTTTATCGTTATGCGCTGTTGCCACAAGCAACGCAGTTCCCCATGGTGGGCATCATCCGCAGGGTGGCGGTGCCCCACAATAGGAGCTACTGGTTTCTGCCACGTTTCAACATTGCGCCGGGTTTGTGTTGACGTATGACCGATCCGAGGAAAGGAGGTGTAATCGATGCGTATCTACGAGCGTCCAACCCTGACCCTGGCCGGCTCTTTCCGTGTGACCGGCCTTGGCACCAACAGGGGTCCGGAACGGGTACTCCCTCTCCGGTTTAGCCTGTAGCAAATGGACTGTTGTCGAGGGTACTGGCCGGGCTGGCTTGGTCCGTCCCGGCCAGTCGGCTCGACGAGTTTCCCAGGTACTGGTAATTGCCGTTCGCTCCCACCGCCACCTGGGCCCCGGGTCACTGCGGTTGGCGCTGCGGAAAGGCCACCAGTTATGAGTCAGGGTTCGGAAAAGCTTCAGTGCTGGTTTGTCGTCCTTCCAGACTGCGCGTCGGCGGCCATTGTCGGCGACGAGTTGCGCGACCAGGCCAGGCAGCAGGTCAGTCACCCGTCTGGCCGGCCGTGGCTGCTTGGTTGTTGGCCTGATGACTCTTTGGTAATTGGCCAGTCAGGCCGGACAAAGATTGCAGTCATTGGTGAACACGCGGTCAGTACCGGTGAACTCACCAGCGCCGCCAATCAGGTAAAGACAGTCGCGGAGCTTGATGGGTTAACCGGGCTTTTAGTCGGAAGTGTCCATTTGGCCGCATCGGTCGACGGGCGGGTAAGGGTGCAGGGAACCGTCACCGGCTTGCGACGCGTGCTCTACGCCAGCGTTGGTGATGTCACCGTGGCTGCGGACCGCGCTGACGTGCTGGCTGATTTGCTTGATGCGGACCTCGACGAGCAGCGTTTGGCGGTCCATCTGCTTGATTCTTCGGTACTGTACCCACTCTCTGGTGAGCCGGTGTGGCGTGGAGTAAGCGCCCTGCCGACCACCCATTACCTGGTGCTTGACGGCGGCAACCGGCAGCGATCGGTCCAGTGGTGGACTGTTCCGGAACCGGTGGTGCCGATGGTCGAGGGCGCGCGGGCGTTGCGGGAGGCGCTGTCGGCTGCGGTTGACGCCCGCATCCGGGGTCGCGACTTGGTTAGCTGTGATTTGGGTGGGCTGGAATCAACCTCGGTGTGCTGTGTGGCCGCCCGTGGCTGCGCGCAGGTGGTCGCCTACACCGCCGATGGCCGGGACCCCATGGCTGACGACGTGACGTGGGCACGGCGCACCGTTGCGGGATTGGATGGAGTCGAGCACCACGTCATTGCCGGGGAGCAATTACCGCTGGTGTATCACGGCCTGCGTGACATGAACGACCGCTTTGACGAGCCGTGCCCTGCTGCTGTCCACCTGAACCGGTGGCTCGTGATCCCGCAATTGGCCGCGTCCAGGGGCTCGCGGCTGCACCTGACGGGCTTTGGCGGCGACGAGCTGCTGGCAGGCTCACCAGCGCACCTCCATGCCATGTTGCGTGCTCACCCCAAGATCGCTTTGCGAAGCGCGCGTGGTTTCGCTGCCCAACGTCCGTGGCCATACCGGGAAACGCTCCGGCAACTGTTGGACAACCGTCCATATCGCGCGTGGTTGGCCCGGGCTGCTCACCAGCTCACTGCGTCGCCACACCCAGAAAACACTCCAACCTTGGACTGGGGCACGCCGCCGCGGATGCCCCCCTGGGCGACACCAGATGCGGTCGAGGCGGTGCGAGACCTCATGTGCGCTGCGTCCCGTAGCGCTCAACCACTGGCTAAACGGCGCGGACAGCACGTCGAGCTCGAAGCAATGCGCGGCACTTCGCGCATGGTCCGGCAACTGAGCCAAGCCGCGTCCCGGGTCGGTGTGGTGCTGGCCGCGCCATACTATGACCACCAGGTGATCGAAGCCGGCATGGCGATTCATCCGCAGGAAAAGATCACGCCGTGGCAATACAAGCCGCTGATCATCGAAGCGATGCGTGGCATCGTGCCCGAGCAAAGCCTGACCCGCCGTACCAAAGACGAGGGCTCGCATGAAGTCGAGGTCGGGCTGCGGGAACACCGTGCCGAGTTGCTGGCGTTGTGTGAGGATTCTCGACTGGCCCGGCTGGGATTAATCGACGCGGATGCACTGCGCGACGTATGCAATCGGCCGATCCCCCCATCCCTCCCCTTCAACGCGCTATACCAAACTATGGCGTGCGAGGTATGGCTTCGGACCATCCAAGGTGCGCCCATTCTGAGCTGAGGAGAAGGTAATGGCGCTCAAACTACGTAATGGCGTGTCAATTTCCGAGGTGGACTACGGAACCGTACTGCTCGACGAAGACCGCGGTCAATACTGGACCCTCAACCCGACTGGCGCTCTTGTTCTCCAGACATTGCTGGGCGACGGAACCAACGATCAGGCAGCGCGGGCACTTGCTGAGCAATACGAGGTAGAGATCGACACCGCCAATTTAGACGTCCAGCAACTGGTCGAGGAACTGCGTTCGGCCGGGCTTGTCGAAAAATAGGCCCTCACGATAACTGCTTACCGCACAGCAACGCAGGAGGAGCCAGATGACGGTACCGGAGGCTGTTTTCTACCATCCCCGTACAGTGCCGCTGCGGCGCCGGATCCCGACTCGACTGGCAGTAGGAGCCGCCCGGCTGCTGGCCCGCCAGTCACCGCACCAAATCCGCAAGGTGCTGACTTGGCTACGCCGAGGAGCCCAGCCAGCCACGTTCGCCCAAACCAAGGCAGCCCGGGACGCCGTGGTCACGGTGAGCCTGGCGTGTGCAGGACGAGAGGGATGCCTGCCCCGATCGCTGGCCACAATCCTGCTATGCCGGCTGCGCGGCCAGTGGCCGACCTGGTGCGTCGGAGTCCGGAAGCTCGCACCATTCGGCGCCCACGCCTGGGTAGAAGCCGACGGAATCCCGGTCGGCGAGGACTACCCACCCGACTACTTCCGCACCCTGTTCACGGTGCCTTGACTCAAACGCCTTTGCCAGACCTCCACTACTACGCGGACAGCTGCGGAGCAAGTTGCGAATGCGCACACCTCAACAACCAGACTTCCTCGTCATCCGGGACGCCGCCCCATGGCAGACATTGCTCAGCCACCTCCGCCCGCACACCTGGGTTCTTCTCGGTGGCGCCGCACTCGGTGTCGTTGGCAGCGCCGCCGCCTTGGCCCAGCCGCTGGTGGCCAAGGCCGTTATCGACGCGCTTGGTCAGCGCCAGTCGCTCGTGCAACCGCTGCTGGTGCTGACCATTCTGGTTGTCACCAGCGCAGGCATCTCGGCGGCAGGACGGTATGTGCTAGAACGCACAGCGGAGAAGGTGATGCTAGCCACTCGCGTCCAGCTGATCTCCCGGATACTGCGACTGCGGGTCGGCGCGCTTGACCGGCTCAAGCCGGGGGACCTGCTCTCCCGGGTCACCTCCGACACCACGCTGCTGCGCAACGTCTGCGCACACGGGCTGGTCGGCGGGGCAAATGCGATCTTCGCCCTCATCGGGGCGATCGTGCTGATGGCGGTACTGGACGCCACGCTGCTCGGGGTAACGCTCCTGGTGATCGGCACCATTGGCAGCGCCGTCGCACTGGTGATGTCGTGCATCTCATCAGCAACCGAACGATCGCAGGCCGCCGTCGGCGAGATGAGCTCCGTGCTGGAACGCGTCCTCGGGGCATTCCGCACCGTCAAGGCCAGCGGCGCCGAGCAACGAGAAATCGCCGAGATTACCCGGCTCGCCCGCAACGCCTACCGCAACGGCGTCAACGTAGCGCGCTGGACCTCATTGGCCGGCATCCCCGCCGGACTCGCCGTCCAACTATCCTTCCTGGTCGTCCTCGGCATCGGTGGCGCCAGGGTCGCCACCGGCACGCTTTCGGTCTCCGCGCTCATCGCATTCCTCCTCTACCTTTTCTATCTCATCGATCCGATCGGGGCCCTCATCGAGGCTGTCACGCAACTGCACATCGGTCTCGCCGCGGTACGACGGATGCAAGAAGTGAACAAACTACCCAGGGAGCCGCACACAAATTGCCATGCTGCCGCTCGCACCGCGCAGGCACCGGCATCGGTCGCCTTCAACGACGTGTGCTTCCGCTACCACGGGAACGCCCCACTGGTGCACCAGCACCTCACCTTCACTGCCCCACCCGGCGAGATCACCGCCATCGTCGGCCCCTCCGGCGCCGGCAAAACCACCGTCTTCGCCCTGCTAGAACGCTTCTACGACCCCGAACGCGGCACCATCACCGTCGATGGCCATGACATCGGCCATTGGCCACTCGCTGAGCTGCGTAGCACCATCGGATACGTCGAACAAGACACCCCGATCTTGGCCGGCACCCTCCGCGACAACCTGCGCTACGCCGCCCCGCACGCCACCGACGACGAACTACGCGCCGCGGTCACTCGCACCCAACTCACCGAGCTACTCGATCGCCTACCTGACGGCCTGGACAGCATTGTTGGCCACCGCGGCAGCACGCTGTCCGGGGGTGAACGCCAGCGAATCGCCATCGCCCGTGCGCTGTTGCGTAGTCCTCGCCTGCTGCTCCTTGATGAAGCCACCTCTCAACTGGACGCCATGAATGAGGCCGCGCTACGGCAAGTCATCACCGACCTGGCTCGAACCACCACCGTCATCGTCATCGCTCACCGACTCTCCACCGTCACAAGCGCCCAACAAATCGTGGTCATGGCGTCTGGCCAGCAGCGAGCCAATGGAACCCACGCCGAACTGGTCACATCCAGCGACCTCTACCGCAACCTCGCCACCACACAGCTCCTGACCAAATGACTTCCCGCACCGTCCACTGCGTCGAGACGAGCACGACCGAGCAATGCGCTGCACGGGGGGACTCTCCGTCTCGCTGCCTGGGCACGCCACAAGGCAAAGGTGACAACCCAGGGAAAAGCGTGCGAGATTTGGAGCACGCCTGACTCCTGTTGCTCCGGATCGCAGAAATATCAGCTGTGCCCGTGGTGGCTGGCCAGCGATGCACGTCGAGAATGCCACTGTCGTTGACTGACTCCTCAACAGATACGCTGAACCGGCGACACCGCTAAGCGGCGGCGCGTCGATGGCAGCGATTTTGCCTACCGTCACTGGATACTGACATATAGTGGCACCTATAGTCACCCGCAAGCGGCCTTCCCCCCACTTTATACATTTTCTGGAATTTCTACACCGTCAGATGTACGGCGCATGCCTCAAATGTGGTAGATAGAATATGGTCTTTATAGGTGACGACCAAGCATGTGCCTCAGAGAAGGCTGGCCAGACGCAGGCAGGACCTTCTCAAACAACTACGAAGGTGGCTCTAGCAGAGCGCTTGATCAGCGTGCTAGGTGGCGCGACGGGGTCCCACAAGCATTCCGAGCGACACCAGGCGGGAGAGCCATCTGTGAGTAGGGAGATGCCATGGCTGACCAGCCTCCACCCCCGACGGATCCAGCAGGCACTATCGCGCTGATCACCATCCCAGGACAACGAGGTGATCGCCGACGCACCTGTACGGGGCAGTGATCGAGCTACGCCTGGGAACGAACTCCCCGGGGGGCGCACGAGAGTTCAGTTGCGAGGCCAGGCTTGACCAGGGTGCGCCCAAGGAACACGAGACCAACGGGGGTCGATAGCGGTGGTGGCGCTTGCTGCGCCAAAGCCGCCCGACCCAGATGATGAACGCGTCGAGCGTCCTTTGGTTGACGAACTGATAAACCGTGCTGTCAAGCGCCGGATCTGCGTGGTTATTGGTGCCGCCGGCTATGGGAAGACCACCGCGGTAGCGACGTGGTCGCGCGGTCGTCGTACTGCGTGGTTGCGACATGAAGACCACGAAGGCAACGCAGATTGCCTGCTTGCCAGACTGGTGGAAGCAGTACAAGCCTCCGTCTCGCCGGCCACGCCAGGTCAGGCCGCGGTGGCGGCAAACCCTTACCAGCCAGCACCCTCGGTGGCAGCACTGTGCGCCTGGTTGCACGGTGCGGCAAGCGAAGACCTCACCTTGGTCCTCGATGATCTGCATTGGTTGCAACCGGATAGCGATCCGGTGGCTGTCGTGGAAGGTCTGTGCCAGCGCTTACCGGATTGGCTGCATCTCGTGCTGATTTCGCGGCAAGACTTGCCTTTCTCGTTGCAGCGGTTGCGCGGCCGAGGCCTCGTGATGGAGATTTACGCGCCCGACCTTGCCTTTACCGTGGCCGAGGTTGACGCCCTGCTGCGTAAGACCGTGGGCGACGACCCTCCGGGCTTGGCCGGACGAGTGTGGGAGCAGACCGCCGGCTGGCCCGCAGCGGTGCAATGTGCCGTGGAGATGCTCCGGGTAGTCGGGACGGACCAGCGCTTGGGCACCGTGAGTGCGCTATGCCGGCCGGGAGAACGCTTTCATAGTTACCTGGCCGAGGAGGTCATCGGAGCGGCTCCCGAGTGCGTGCAGCAGCAGCTGCGTAGGTTAGCGATCGCCAAGCAGGCGAGATACACGACCGAGACGATGTGGACAGCGAGTGACTCAACGGTCTTGCTCGCTGAGCTGGCCCGGCAAGGACTCGTGCGGCGCATCGAGGGCGGTTCAGGCTGGGTGCTGGTACGTCCGTTGCAGGACTTCTTTGACCAAGAAGTGACGCCCACGTCCGGTGAACGCAAGGCGTTACACTTGGCGGCGGCCCAGGAGTGTCTCGAGCGTGACGCTCCGGCTGCCGCACTGCGGCATCTGCTCGCCGCCGGTGATCATGTTCGATGCGCCGCCCTGCTCAGGGAGCGTGGTGATGCGATGGTGGCGAGCGGGCACATCGAGGCTGTTCTTGAGGCCGCCGAGCTGCCGGCCGAGTACCTCGACGATCCACGGATCTGCCGCACTCTTGGCCATGCGCACCAGGTTCGCGGCCATTGGGCAGAGGCGCTGCAGCACTTCCGCCGTGCTGGCTTGGACCGTGATGAGCTGGACGCTGGGCTGGCCTGGCGCGCCGGGCTGATTGCCTTCACGCAGGGGGAGTTTCCCGAAATCCAGGCGTTATTACGACGCGCGCGGCTGGATCGGGAGGACACGGCTGATGAAACGCGGATGCTGGTCCTCGCTGCGACCGCCTACCGGATGGTCGGTGACCTGACGAACCTGCGGAGGATGGCAACCAGAGCCCGGGCAGCAGCACGGCGGTGCGATGATCCAGGCGCGTGGGCCGGAGTCCAGTCGCTGTTTGCGATGCTGGCTGCTGCGGAAGGCGACTGGCGGCAAGCCGATGCCCAATGCACCAACGCCATGCGCAGCGCCACGGCGACCGACGATCTGCTCCAATTGGCATGGATACGGATTTTCCGAGCGTTTCACCAATTCGAAGCAGGTGCGCCGCAAGAAGCGTTGGCAGATTCTGAGGTCGCGTTGAGCATTGCCGAGCGCTGCAAGAACCCGTTCTTCATCGCGCACGCACTCACCACCCGCGGCCGTGCGCTCGCTCGTTTGGGGATGCTGGAGGAGGCGGGGGACGACTTCACTACTGCGATCGACCTTTTCCAGCACATTGGTTCACGGTTTTTGGCTTGGCCCCTGAATGCTGTCGGGGACTTGCATCGGACTCGCGGGCAGCTGATGCGCGCACGAACGGCTTACGAGGAAGCCTTGACGCTCGCTGAGCCGTATCACGAAGTGTTCGGTCTCACGTCTGCACTGATCGGGCTTGCTCGCGTCGCGGTGGCCGATGATCCCGAGCTTGCTCATCAGCTTGCGGATCGGGCTGTAGCCGTAGAGGAGGGACTTCGCAAGGTCCCGACACTTCTCGCCCGTGGCTGGGTCGAGCTCATCAGCGGTGACCGGCATGATGCGGTGGCGGATGCTAACCGGGCTGCTGTGGCCGCGCGGCAACGACGGGACAACCCCGGACTAGCCGAGGTGATCACTCTCCGCGTCCTGGCCTCGCGCGATCCGGCGCATGCCACCTCGTTGCAGGAGGCCATTGACATATGGCAGGAAACGGGTTGTCGCCTGGAGGAAGCGGCAACCAGAATCGTGGCTGCGCGCCTCGATGCGCCCATTCCTCGCCTCGACGACCATCTAGCCGACCGGATACTTCGGGACCACGGCGTCGACGTCGCATCCCGGCAGGCTGCTGGGCCACTCGGTGTGCTGGTCCGTTCCTCGCCTCCGGTGTTCATTCAGACCCTCGGGCTATTCCGGATAACCCGCAACGGAGCACCGGTTCCCATTGCATCGAAAGCAAAAAAAGCTCGCGAGCTCTTAAAAATCCTGATTGCGCGGCGCCGCCCGACACTCCGCGATCAATTAATGGAATTGTTATGGCCGGAGGCACAACCAGCCGTATCCAGCAACCGGTTGTCTGTATTGCTGTCTACAATCCGCGAGTTGATGCAAACCGAGCCGGGGGACGAGGAACCCCTGATAACCATCGATGGCGCAATCACGTTGAACCCCGCTCAGGTCCGTGTTGATGTTGAGGATTTCCTCTCGCAAGCCAACAGCGCCCTCAAAGCTCATCGATCAGCAGCACCGGATGCCACTGTCCGACTCGTCGCAGCTGTGGCCGTTCATACCGGGGACTTCCTCGAGGACGATCCTTACCAGGAGTGGGCCATCGACCTGGCCGAAGAAGTCCGGGCTACTCACATTGCCGTGCTGCGTGCATTGGCGGGACGATTACGCGACGCTGGTGACATCGACGCGGCAGTGCAATACATGCTGCAACTGCTCAGGCAGGACCGCTATGACGAGGAAGCGCACCTCAGCCTGGTCAGGATGCTCTTCGACGCGGGACGCCTCGGCCAAGCACGAGCTCACTACAAAAACTATGTCCGCCGAATGAAAGAGATCGATGTCGAACCGAGCCCACCGCCGCGCGTAGCACCGCGCGGACAGAACAGGTACCAGGCAATGCACGCCCAGACGTCCGCAGCTCAGCCCCGGGCCCAGGAGGGCCCCACCAGGCCAACGCATCCGTCCCCACCGGACGCTCGGTAAGTATATGCCTGTCTAGAGGGAACTCTATACAGGCGGATATTCTGCCATCATGCAGGCGACGACATTTTGACTTCCATCGATTGCCAGCTACGGTAGCCATACCAACCCCTCGATTTCATGGGACCGCAAGGGATTGAACAGTCCATGAGAGATATCGTCATCACTCCTGCGGGCTTGCGCAGGTTCCGCGTTCAACTCAATGAAGGCGAGACCAGACACTACAGCGTCACAGTGCCAGAAGAGCTCATTCGCGAGTTCAAGCTTTCCGAAGATGACCTTGCTCGAGTGGTGCAGCAGTCATTTATTTTCCTTCTGGAACGAGAGCCAGCATCGTCGATCATGCCTGAATTTTCCTTAGATGCGATTTCTAGGTATTTTCCTGAGTACAAGGAGACCTTGCGGAAAAGGCTTCAGTCTGCGCGGTAGCTGCTGCGATGAGTTGGCCGGCGGGCGCTGATCAGGTCACGACGACCGGATAAGGCCGGTGAAGCAAGGCTGGGGCGGCCAGTCACAGGCACGAGCCCTCAGAACTAGCCAGCTGCCGGGCGTGAAGGCGGACATCGGATGGTGGCTTCCGCTCCCTGGGACACCACATGCCTGGTGGCGTAGCGGCGTGCTCGCCATGCACACACCATCAGTTGGATCTGGTGGAACAACATCAACGGCAACACGGTCAGGCCCACCGTTGACGCTGGGAACAGCACCATGGCCATCGGAACGCCACTGGCTAGGCTCTTTTTTGATCCGCAGAACACGATCGCGATTTCGTCCGCGCGGCAAAAGCCCAGCGAGCGGGCGGCGACCGTGGTGGTCACCATCACGATCGCCAGCAACACGATGTTGACCACCAGCATCACCACCAGTGACACCGGGCTCGAGCGTGCCCAGATGCCGGCGACCACACCCCCGCTGAAGGCCGCGTAGACCACCAGCAGAATGGAACCCCGGTCGACGTAGCCGAGCGCGTGCCGGTACTTGGCGACGAAACCGCCGATCCACCGCCGCAGCATGTGCCCGGCCACAAACGGCACCAGCAGCTGCAACATGATCCCTCGCATCGAGTTCAGCGAGACCCCGCCTCCACTACGGTCGCTGAGCAGCAGCAGGCCCGCCAGCAGCGGGGTGAGGGCGATCCCGATCAGGTTGGACAGTGACGCGCTGTAGACCGCCGCAGCCACGTTGCCCCGGGCGATCGAGGTGAATGCAATAGAGGACTGCACTGTTGAGGGTAGGCAGCACAAATACATCAAGCCCCGGTAAAGCTCCGGGGTAAGGACACCGGGCACTAACACCTTCGCCACCAAGCCAAGCAGCGGGAAGAGCAGGAACGTGCTGGCAATGACGGCCGCGTGCAGCTGCCAGTGCTTGAGCCCCTCGATCGCCTGCATGGTCGACAGCCGTGCCCCGTACAGAAAGAATAGGAAACCGATGGCGGTGGTCGTGAGGTAGTGGAATCCGGTGGCCACCACACCCCGCGCCGGCAGCAGCGAAGCGACCGCGGCGGTGGCCAGGAGCGTCGCGATGTACGGATCGATACGCCACCGCGCCCGGATCCGCACGTCAGGCATCAGCTCCCTCGCTCACGGCCGCCAACGGCTTGATGCCCCCCAGACCCAACCAGCATGGTCTCCGGTGTTGCGGGGTAGCGGCCTGACGTGGCGATCCAGCAGTTCAATGGTGGCGATGGCACCGACGTTACTGGACTTCACGTCGGGCAGCAGGGCCGTTGGCCCGTACATCAGCATGTCGGACACCGAGCAGCACGGGATCCGTATGGCAATATGTGGCCGTATACCACGAATGCTATACGTAAGTATATTTCGATATCAACGGGGTCGACACGTCAATCCGCAGCTATTGTTACCCCTATGGTCAACTGATGGCCTGGGCACGGCGGGAATAGGCCTGAGCGTAGTAGTAGACAGTCCTGGCGTAGTCCAAGGAATTGTTGTAGGACAAAATCGCCCGCAGCCAGTCCTCGCCAGAGGCCAGGTTGCGGTTGTCGGCGCACAAATACCTCGCTGCGGCCAACGCGGCGTTGTCGATGTTCTGCGGGTCGGTCATCCCGTCGCCATGGGCGTCGGTGCGCCAGATGGCCCACGCTGACGGGATGAACTGGAAGGGCCCTACGGCGCGCTCCCAGATCTTGTCGCCGGTCAACCGGCCCCCATCGGTGGCCGCGATCCTGCGGGTGCCGTTGGCGCCATTGAGGGGGATACCGATGATCGGCGCGGAGGGTCGGCCATCAGCCAGCAGGGTGCGGCCTCCGATGGTGCCGTGCTGGGACTCCACAGCGGCAATGCCAGCCAGGGTTGCCCAACTGAGCTGGCAGGTGGGGTGGCTGGCCGCCATCACCGCATGCGCGTAGGCATAGGCCTCTAACGCTCGCGTGGGGATCCCGGTAACCCAGGAAAGCCGGCTAGCCCAGGCCGCGTAAGCCATCTGCGGCCCACCCGCAGACGTGGCCGACGGGGGAATCTGGACGGGGACCGTGACAGTCCGGGCGGGCCCAGCGATCGGTGCGGCAGGTGGTAAACCGGCTGGCGCGGCAGCGGGCGCGGGAACATCGGGCAGTGCAGGAGGTGCGGACATCACCATGGGGGCCGACGCAGCCAGTCCCCGTTCGGGCGACAGGGCGGCCATCGTGGTCAACACCGCCGCCATCAGACTCGCGGAGGCCAGCGCGCCGCTGGAGACCATGGCGCACAACCCGTAGTGCCAAACCCGGCGTACCCGCCACCACGCTCCGGTCCTGGGTTGCCCGCGGGACGCAGCAGCCGACCTGTCGCTGCTCATGCCAGCAACCAACGACTGGCCACCCAGCCAGACACGTGCGCGACCGGCCAAGATGGTCAAGCGGTGGCTTTCTCGCGCTGTCTCGATGCGCGCGATCGGCGCCACAGCACTCTCGACGCGCAGGTGCCCGACGTAGTGCGAGTAGTGCGATACGTCCATTCCTTGCCGACCAGGCAACGATGCCAGAGCAGGATCGTGCCCGGCGTGGCCAGCCGTATGGCCCTTACCCCAGCACGATCCGGGCGTTGCCTCGCGGCTCATCGTCGCACGCCAGTGGCGCCGCGATCGAAATGTCCACGCTGACCGCAAGGAACAAAAGGGTGACCCGTGGGCAGGCAATCACGCATGCTGTGACGCAGCACAGAGCCATGTCGACAAAAGGACCACTTGATGCCGCTGTCGCTACCCGCTTCGCGAACTCGGCCGACCCGCGTGCCACTGACCTCAGATCAGCGTAACTCGTTTATTGCGGCACTGCTCGGCTGGACCATGGACGCCTTTGACTACTTCCTAGTCGTGGTCGTCCTGGGTGACATCGCGAAGGACAGTACATTTCGCGGCGGTGTTCCCGAGGGCCAGTTCGCCGTCGAGTTGGCATTCGTTACCACCGCAACCCTGGTGATGCGGCCGGTCGGCGCGTTAATCTTTGGACTGTGGGCCGACCGGGTGGGTCGCCGCATTCCGCTGATCGTAGACGTACTGCTGTATTCGGCCTGTGGCGCGTTATGCGCAATTGCCCCCAACCTTACAGTATTGCTCATTCTGCGGTTTCTGTACGGGATCGGCATGGGTGGCGAGTGGGGTCTGGGCGCCGCGCTGGCGATGGAGAAAATTCCCCCGTCCCGGCGCGGATTTTTCTCCGGTCTGCTGCAAGAGGGCTACGCGTTGGGCTACCTGCTGGCTTCATTAGCCTATCTGCTGTTCCACTCGGCCCTGCACCTGCAATGGCGATGGATCTTCGTGCTTTCCATTATCCCAGCATTGATCAGCTTGCTGGTGCGGTCCCGAGTCAAGGAGTCGGAAGTCTGGGAAGCTTCCCGGGAGAAGATGCGTGCCACCCAGACCTCGATCAAGGACATTCTATTCGACCGGAAAGTAATTGCGCGGTTTTTCTATCTAGTCCTGCTGATGACGGCCTTCAACTGGATGAGCCACGGCACGCAAGACATCTACCCCAAGTTTCTCAAAGCCACCGACCACGGCGGCGCCGCGCTCTCAGCGACCACAGCGACGTGGATCGCGGTGATTTACAACATCGGGGCCATCACCGGTGGCCTCATATTCGGCAGCCTGTCAGAACGGCTCGGCCGCCGATACACGATTATCTTGTGCGCGGCGCTCGGGTTGCCACTGATCCCCATCTTCGCTTTCGCCGGACACGGTGCCGGGACGCTGGCGCTCGGCGCATTCTTGATGCAAGTAATGGTGCAGGGCGCTTGGGGCGTGATCCCGGCCCATCTTACCGAGATGTCGCCAGATGCCATTCGCGGATTCTACCCCGGTGTAACCTACCAGCTGGGCAACCTGCTGGCCTCCCTGAACTTGCCTATCCAGGAGGCGGTCGCCGAACACCATGGCTATTCGTTCGCCCTAGCATCGACCGTGATACCGGTATTGGTTGCGGTGATCGTGCTGACTGCAATCGGCAAGGAAGCCAGGGGCATTCATTTCGGCAATACACTGCAACCAATTCGAAGCGAATCGGTTGCACACGATCCGCCTAAGCCGTAAGGGTTGGTGTTGAACTTTCCGCCAGACATGATTGCGCGTACTACTCGTAGGTGCACGCCTTAGCTGCGTACCCCGCGCCGCGGCACACAGTAGACGCGAGGACACAGCGCCGCCCTGCGCTCGCATCATGCCCACCGAGGGCCGAATGGCGTCTTGGCGCGATGGGGTCAACGTGCTCTGCTGGTGGTCTGGGGCCAACGGTGATGGGTTCACCCGAAAGACCAGCCCGATCGCCGTGACCCCCGGTCGTGGCCGGCGTTAGCCCCCAAGTGCCGCCAACGCACTGGACGTTCGACTCTGGTGGTGGGGTCCGTCCTGCCGGGCGCGCAGCACCGGTGCACCTCCGTGCACGGTGAGGCAGCGGGGGGGAAGTGATGATCTGTCAGCAGGTTCGTGCGCGAGCCGCGGTCGGTGCCCTGGTAAGCGCAGTCACGGTTGGCATGGCAGCACCAGGGCCAGCCGATGCCGCTCAGCCAGGCCAGGCGCGTCGAGTAGCCGTACTCACCGGCGCGGACTCGCTGAACGCGACGGAGGCGCGATACCAGGTGAAAAGCACCGACCTGGGGATCCTCTGGGCTGACCAGCGGGGCCAGATCTTGGCTGCCTTCGGGGACACCTTCGGACCAGGGTGGGCGGGCCCGGGCAGCGAGGTCAACGACCCAACGGGCAGTGATTGGCGCTCCAACACGCTGGCCCGCAGCAGCGACCACAATCTCGCCGATGGCATGGCGTTTACCGACTTCGTCACCGACCGGCCGGGCCATGCCAAAGAATTGCTGGCTTCGTTCAAGCAGGACAATGACGAGATCACGAAGATCCCAACCGGGGGCGTCAACGTCGGAGGGCGTAATTATCTGGCCTACATGTCGGTGCGCCACTTCGGCCCCTCGGGGCAGTGGTTGACCAACTACGGTGGCGTGGCCTATTCCGACGACGACGGCCAGACCTGGGTGGATGTTCCCAGCGCAGGGCGGCCTAATACCACGTCGTTCAACGACAACTTCCAGATGATCGCTTTCGCGCGGAGCGATGGCTTCGTTTACGCCTTCGGCACCCCGAATGGTCGTTTCGGGCAGGCATGTGTCGCCCGGGTGCCCGAGCAGCGAGTGCTCGATCTACCCGCCTATGAATACTGGACCGGGACGGCCTGGCAGCGGGGTGCCAGCGCGATCGCGGCCCCGATCATGACCGGACCGGTTGGTGAACTGTCGGTGCGCTATGACCAGACGCTGCACAGTTGGGAAATGATGTATTTCGACGAGGGACGGAAGGCGATCGTGGTGCGGCTTGCTCGGCAGCCCACCGGACCTTGGAGCAAGCCCGTATCAGTGGCGACTTCCCAGCAGTACCCGACCCTGTATGGCGGTTTCTTACACCCGGACTCACGCGGGTCCGATATTTATTTCACGATGAGCCAATACGATCGTTACAACGTTTCCCTCATGCATGTCACGCTGCCGACCATCGATAAAACCAACGCATAGGCACCTTGACGGCTCACACCCTCTTCATCGACGACTCCATGGCCATGACATGCACTCTTCCTTTTCCAGGAGCTGGTTGTAGACCCAGCCTGAATCGTTTCCAGTTGTCAGCGCAGGCATCCAGGGGCATCAATGCTGTATCACGGGGAGCCGGCAGCCTCACAGACAGTGATCAGTGGCACGGTTGGTAAACCCGAATGGACCGGATACGGGGGGAAGAACCCGTCGTGCAGCACATCGTCGCCGGGAAGCTGATAGCGACGGTAAATGTAGCCCCCTGGGGCATCGGAGAAACACGTCGCCGCCGGCAGGACATGAGCAGCCAGCGAATGTCGCCATGTTCCGGCACGGCGACCTGCCCCGGCCCCGTGCCAGACGTTCCCGTCGTGAAAGACGACCGACCCTGCCGGCATCTCCAGAGCGACGACGCGTGGGTCCGCGATACCCACAGCCTCAGCCGAAGCTCGCATGCGCGCCCGATGGTCGTCACCCGGCGCATGAAAGTCCCGGGGTAGCGGAACAGTCGGCCAACTGTGCGATCCGGGGACATACTCGATTGTTGCGGCATCGGCGTAAGTGTTGTCGAAGGTCATCCAGCAGGTGGCAAGTGTGGCCGGGACCAGATAGTCGACGAAGGAGTTGTCCTGGTGCAACGCAGAAGCCCGGGCTAGCGGCGGTTTGATCCAGATGGTGTCCTGCCCGAGCCGGCAGCCGTCCCAGCCAAGCAGGTGGCCAACCCACCGGCCGATCCAGTCGGCTTGGACCAGCGACGCGATAGCCGGGTCGCTCTTCCAGGCATTAGCCATGTGTCGGGTCGCATCGGGCAGGCTGATTCCCTCCCGCCAGTACCACTCGTCGGGGTAAATACCAGTCGGGAAAGCCCCGGTGAACAGCCTGCTGAGACGTTCGCGAAGCCACCCGCACTGTTCGGCTGTGAAGATCGGCTCCATCACGACGAACCCATCGCGGTGGAAGTGCTCACGGGCCATGTCCGGCGCGCTCCAACTGACAACTGGATGCATGCCCAGAGAGTAGGTCCTGCTCCGGTTGGCAGTCGAGATGATCCGGCGTTTCTCCGGAATAGCCGACGGGTGCATGAAATGACCACGCAACGCAGACCCAGACAAATTGCTCTCTTACCGCTTGCTTCCGAATGATATTTCTCGCGACTTCCCTTTCGTGTACTAGTGCATCGTGACGTTGACATGGCGGAAAGCAGGCCGGGCGGCAGCTGTGCGACGTCATTGTTGGTAGCCAAGGGAAGCGCCGCGATGTCAACGCCGAATCATGGACGTTAGCGAAGAAGCAATTCCAAGCCCGCGGCTGCGCTGACGCGGTCATGCTCACGGGACTGGATCGAGAGGTTCGTGCTCGCCCGACGACGTACCCTCGGGTCATGAGCGTCGTCACCGGGTCGCAGTTGGAGTTTGACGACTCCTACGCCCGTGAACTGCCCCGCTTGTCGCAACCGTGGATCGCAGCATCAGTGCCGGCGCCCACCCTGCTGATGTTCAACGAGGAACTCGCCACCGAGCTGGGGGCCGACGCCGAGGCGTTGCGAGAGCCACCAGGCGTCGCGTTGCTCGTGGGCAACGGGAGCCCGGACGGGGTGCGCCCAGTCGCGCAGGCTTATGCCGGCCATCAGTTCGGCGCCTACGTGCCCCGGCTGGGAGACGGCCGGGCGTTGCTGCTCGGCGAGCTGGTCGACGGCGGAGGGCGCCGCCGCGACTTGCATCTGAAGGGCACCGGTCGCACCCCGTTCGCCCGGGGCGGGGACGGGAAAGCGGCCGTCGGGCCGATGCTGCGGGAGTACCTGATGGGGGAGGCTATGCACGCGCTCGGCATCCCCACCAGCCGGGCGCTTGCGGTGGTAACCACCGGCGAGGAGGTCATGCGGGACACGATGCTGCCCGGTGCCGTACTCGCGCGGGTCGCGGCGAGCCACCTGCGCGTCGGCACGTTCCAGTACGCCGCCACGTCCGGCGACCCGGCTCTCGTCCGGAAGCTGGCCGATTATGCGATGGCACGCCACTATCCCGACGCGGCCGAGGCGGCCAATCCGTACCTGGAGTTTTATCGGTGCGTCATCGACACGCAGGCATCGCTCGTCGCCCGCTGGATGCTCGTCGGGTTCGTGCACGGCGTCATGAACACCGACAACATGACAATCTCCGGCGAGACCATCGACTACGGCCCTTGCGCGTTCATGGACACCTTCGATCCCGCAACGGTCTTCAGCTCGATCGACCACGGTGGTCGCTACGCCTACGGCAACCAGCCCCGGATCGCACAATGGAACCTGGCCCGGCTGGGCGAGACATTGGTGCCGCTGATCGACGGGAACACAGACGCCGCGGTCGAGGCCGCTACCGACGCGCTGACCTCTTTCGCCGAGCGCTACGAGGGCTACTGGGCAAGCGGCATGGCCGCGAAGCTCGGCCTCGACGCGCCCGACCAACCGCTGATCCGGGACCTGCTGGCGCTGCTACACGCGCAGCGCATGGACTTCACGCAATTCTTCCGCGCGCTGTCGTCACACCTGCAGGGACGCCCGGCGCGGTCGCTGTTTACCGAGCCGGAGGCGTTCGACGCGTGGGCTGCGCGGTGGCAGGCTCTGGTACCACGGGATCGAAACGCCGTAACGGCAGCCATGGACCGGGTCAACCCGATTTACATCCCGCGCAACCATCGCGTGGAGGAAGCCCTGACCGCCGCCACCGACGGCGACATCGCGCCGTTTCGCCGCCTCGTCGAGGTCGTTGCCCGTCCGTTCATCCAGCGTCCGGGCCTGGAGCGCTACGCCGAGCCGGCACCCGCGAGCTGCGGCCCCTACGTCACCTACTGCGGCACCTAGAACGTGGCGTTCCAGTAGCGGTTTGGGGTCATCACCCGCTCAACATGGTCCTCGATGCTCGGCGGCCATGGGGCATTTCGCGTTCGGCACCTGATGGGCGCATGATCGGCGGGCGTGGCCGGTCCCAAAGCCAGCGGTGAGAGCAGCCTGCACGCGGCCAGGACGAGTGATGCTTCAGAACGTCGGCAAATGGAGTTGTCCCAGCAGCCAGGGGATGAGCTGCGACAGAGATGTGGGTGAGAACCTGAACGCAGGTGGCGTCGGGGGCAATGGTGTCGTCGTGGGAGCGCTGACCGTATAGGACAGCGTGTCGGACTTCGATGGATCAAACGCGGTTGAGCCGGCCGGAGTGAACACCGCGGTCAGCGGGTGAGTTCCGGGGGTCAAAGTCGTCGTCATGGAGGCCGAGCCGCCGGCGACGGTCACCGGGCTGCCAAGGGGCATGGTCCAGTTGGTGAACTGCACACTGCCCGCTGCCGTAGCAGGCGTGATCGTTGCCGTGAGCGTTTCCGTGGTGCCTGCAGCAGGTGGAGAGGGCGCAGTGACGGTCAACTGCGTCGATGTCGGTATCGCCTGCGGTATTGACGTGATGGCGATGCCGAAGGTGCCGGAGCCGACGCGCACTGGGGTGCCGGCAGTGTTGGTGGCGAGGTCGATCGGGGTGACCGTGCCGGTGCCGTCATTGGCGACGTAAGCGGCCTTGCCGTCGGGGGTGATCGCGATCGCGAACCCGCCTTTGCCGGCGTCGGGAATCGGCGTGCCAGGGGTGTTGGTGGCCACCATGACCGGTGTCACCGTGGCGCTGCCGACGTTGGTGACATAGGCGGTGGTGCCGTTGGGGGTGATGGCAATGCCGGACGTGTAGCTGCCCGCGGGGAACCGGATTGGCTGACCGGGTGTGTTGGTGGCGATCGCGATAGGTGTGACCGTGTTGGTGGTGGAATTGGTGGCATACGCGGTCGTGCCGTCGGGGGTGATCGCGATGCCGCGTAAGCCAGGTCCACCGACGGGAATGGCGCTGCCAGGCGTGTTCGTGGCCACCCCAATAGGTGTCACCGTGCCGCTGCCACTGTTGGTGACATAGGCGGTTTTTCCGTCGGGCGTGATCGCGATCGCATCAGGGATGGATCCGACGGGGATGGGGTTGCCGGGAGCGCTGGTGGTCACCGCGATCGGGGTGACGGTGTCGCTGCCGCTGTTGGTGACATAGGCAGTGGAGCCGTCGGGGGTGATTGCGACCGCGGAGGGTTGGCGGCCAACGGGGACCGGGCTGCCGGGAGTATTGGTGACCAGGTTGATGGGCGTAACCGTGTTGTCGCTGATATTGGCCACGTAGGCGGCGGCGCCGTCGGGCGTGATGGCGATCCCGTCCGGACTGTCGCCAACAGCGACTGGGTTGCCGGGCGTGTTGGCAGCCAGGTCGATCGGTGTGACAGTGTTGCTACCCGAAGTGGTGATATAGGCGGTCAACGAACCGCCCGCTGCGCTGGCGGTGACCGGCACAGATACCAGTACCGCCAGCTCCACGACCACCACCGCCACGAACACCAACAGCAAGCCCAGCGGCGCCATCTTCCGACGAACGGATTCCACACCCGGACGTTGTGCCCCGAAGGTGAACGAGCACCACCGGACAGTCAACGGTGGCATTGCGACAAGCCGCACTACGGACGGCAAACCGACTCGGTCCAGGCCAAGCCGAGTTGGATTGCGCTATGCCGGCCATGTCCTGACCGTCGAAGTCGACGAGACCACTGCGCATTTACGACCGGTGCGGCGGGTGGCGCCGGAGCGTTGGTGAGCCCTTCTCAGAGACTGTGGTGCTTGAACCCGCCAGATTTCAATCCGATTGCGCGTTGATACGAGGAGTTGCTCGTGCGCACCACCCGCCACCGTCTCCGGCCATCATCAAACGGTTGCCCCGCCCGAACCTCTGGACTGAGCACCCGATTGTTGGTCGGTCCGGGTGGTGGGGGTACCGGGGGGCGACGGCGGCACCGGCAATCAAAGTGGTGGCGCCGGGCGAAGTGGGTGCTGTCACAGGAATAACGGCGCGCCCGAAGGAGGCCCTAACCCAGGCGCTGGCGGCTCAGGTGCCGACCAGACGGCGGGCGGAACCGGTGCGGTCAACCCCAACTCGGCCACCAGTGGTGGCGGCGGACCTGGTAGCAACGGCCAGGCTGGTCTTGGCGGGAACGGCAACGCGCAGAACCAGGCCATCAACAGAGGCAATATCGGTGGCGGTGCCGGTGGCGGGGGCGGCGGCTACTTCGGCGGGGGTGGCGGGGAAGGCGGAGGCGGCTCCCAGGGTAACGGCCGGGGCGCCGGGGCGGAGGCGGCGGCGCTTTCAACAGCCCCGCCGCCACATTTGCGACTCTCATCGGAGGCGTAAAACACAGGCACTATCAGCGCCAGCGGCGAGGGACGCGAGGCCGATGGCTTCAAGGGCGGCGCGGACGGCCACGCAGAGCAGCGTGACGCGGACGAGGAGAGTGCGTGCGGCTGCCAGGGAGTACCTCCGGGATCGTCCCACCCCCGACCGCGTATCGGCGGATGTCGCCGCGCCACCACCTCACCAGGCATAGCGACGTCCTCGCCGAACACCAACATCTCCCGGTACCGGACCTGGTCGTTCGGGGTCAGCCGGCGCAGACTGACCTCGATTGTCGCCGCCACGGGCTGGCCTGCCCCCTCCCGGCGTAGGCGAGCCTGGCTGGATTCGACGGATCCGGCCCCGAGCGGCGCCGAAGCGACGACCTCCAGCGGGGATCGGGCTGGAACAGCGCCGGTCGAGCCGGTGAGGCTCGCCTCGCGCATCAGCTTCCCTCGAGTCCGTCGCGCCAGGCGATCGCCTCTAGTTCGACTCGGACCGCCTCCATGACGGGAACCACGGGCTCCGCCTTGAACGTGAAGGCGGGGAATGTGGAGCACACCTTGTGGACGGCCAGCGGATCGTCGCAGTCGACTAGCATGTGTCCTCCCCATTCACCTACGCGCACCACGAATACCTCGATTTTGAAGTTCTCGGGCGCCTCCCACTTAGAGAACACCTCAAGCACTCGCTTTTGGACGTTCTCATACTCCACTGGCGAGCCCTGCGGACGTTCGAACCAGCTGATCATGTACTTCATCTCGCATTCTCCCTTGGTGGGTCGGACTTCCTGACTGATAACCGTCTGAGATAGCCACGAGCGTGTCTATGGCACCTTCCAGATACGCCCCCTGATGGCACAGTGCATTCAGTGATCGGTCCACTCGAGCTGGTCTCATCTGCCCGTCCAGAAACTCCGTGGTGGGGCTCGGATGACCGGTTTGTCATGGTTCTACGGGGGGTTGTGGAGTCCGTAGATGCCCCGTATGGATGTCAAGCCGCAGACGACTCAGATTCGGGTGGGGATGTGATGATTTCGTAGATCTCGCGGGCGAGGTAGCGTTTAGGCAACACACTTGCGGTTGCTAGCGCGGCTCTTCGAACCACCGAGCAAATCCACGACCTCGTCCACCGGATCACCGACACGAACACCACGTACTACCCAACCCTGCTGACCCACCGCGGCATCGGCCCCGACACCGCCGCAGCCCTGCACTCCTCACCGCCGACGACAACCCCGACCGACTGCACAGCGAGGCCTCTTTTGCCGCCCTGTGCGGCGTCAACCCCTGGAAGCATCCTCGGGCAAAACCACCCGTCGCCGACTTAATCGCTGCGGCAACCGCCAAGCCAACGCCGCGCTCTACCGCATCGCTATCTCGCAGCTGCGCCGGGACAACCGCACCCGCGACTACCTCACCCACCGCATCACCGAAGGCAAAACTCGCCGCGAAGCGTCGAAGTCGAGTTGGCTGGTTGCATCATCTGGAGATTAGGATTCAGGCAATCAAGCTTTAGCCATATCGCACGGGCCCCGCAACACCTCGCTTCAGACGCCTGAACACGACCGTTGCTTTTCTGGCAGGCTACTGTCCCCTCGCGCTTTCGCGTCCAGGTAAGCCATCAGACCCAAGAACCTCCCTTCGAGTTCCTCCCAGCTGCACCGGGGATACAACGAGGCGCCTCGTGGCGCATGTCGATACCAGCGCACTGCGATCATGATCACATCCGGGGAAAATCGGAATCCGGCGAAACCCGATCTCGGCGCAGACCCTCGAGCAAGGCGGCGACGCATCAACCCAGCCCGCCCAAGCAGATCATCCGCCAACGCAACGGTGCCATCGGATGTGATTGTCGGCCAGGCTGCGATAGTTGGCGAGCGTATTCACTTCAAGCTCAGCGAGCTCGAAATGCCGATCGAGTAGTTGGTCGACGGTCGCGTTGGTCCGCGGATTTCGTCGCTCGCCGACCTGGTTCGCGAGCCGGCGCATGGCCTTCTGGGCTTCGGTGTGGGCGGTGGGCCCAGCGCCGATGTGCTCGCGCAGGTAGTGGCGGCGGCCGGTCAGCGGATCGGTTCCGGCGTACACGGAGACCCGCAGCGCACCGCTGGGCAGTTCCTCGATGCTCCCGCGCTGGCGCTTGGCACGACGTATGGACGGTGCGGCCATGGCACGCGCTGTAACCCAACTCGCACCATATGTGATTCCCTGCGGACGAGCCCAGCTCTCACCTGGGACTATTTCCCAGGTGAGAGGTGGAGCCGCCTCGGGGAATCGAACCCCGGACCTGCTCATTACGAGTGAGCCGCTCTGGCCGACTGAGCTAAGGCGGCAATGCGAGCCAGCGAGCGAAACCCAGTTTAGCGGGAGCCCGTTCACCCGCCGGCTGGCCCTACTGCCGCGGGGCGAGCTACGCCTGCCCGCCTGACGATGATCGCCGTCGGTGACGGATCAGCCACGGTCATCGCGGTTCAGCCCTCAGCGATGATCACCATCGGTGGGCTCCGGTTGTGTCATGCGGTATACAGGGCGCTCGTCAGAGCCTCGATAGCGATCCGCGGTTTGACGTTGAGCTCCAGCGCCTCGCGGCATGCGAGCACGGCCTCCAGCCGGTGGAGCAATGCCTCCGGCGGTAGTTGCGCAGCCACGGTGGCGATATCGGCGGCGCGGTCAGGATGTGTCAGTGCCACCACCGACCCGAGAGCGGTAACCAGGGTGTCGCGGTAGAAGCCTGCGAGGTCGACCAGGGCGCGATCCAGCGCATCGCGCTGGGTACGGGTGGCCCGAGATTTCTGGCGGCGTTCCAGTTCCCGGATAGCCCCCTTCGCGCCCCGAGCCGCCGCCGCAGCACCCTTCCCGGTTCCGCCAGCACCCAGAGCCGTCTCCAGCTCCGACGTTTCGGCGGCATTGCGCGCCGCGGTCAAACCGTCGGCTTCTGATTCGGCTGCGCCGACCAGCTCGTCGGCCATGGTGAATACGTCTGCCAGCGAGTGCAGCGCAGTCGGCACGCGTAACACGGCCTCCCGGCGGGCCCGGGCCTGCGGGTCAGTGGCCAACCGCCGGGCCCGGCCGACGTGGCCGCCGCACACCGAGGCAGCCCAGGCAGCGACAGCAGCGTCGATCCCGTCCCGGGCCACCAGCACTTCGGCGATCGCCGCAGCCGGCGGTGTGCGCAGGCCCACCGGGCGGCAGCGCGAGCGCAGCGTCACGGCGATGTCCTCGGGGTGGTCCGATGGCGCACAGAGCAGGAAGACGGTGCGGGGCGGGGGCTCCTCCACCGCTTTGAGTAACGCGTTGGCCGCGCCCTCGGTCAAGCGGTCGGCGTCTTCGATGAGGAGCACTTGCCAACGACCCACCGAGGGTCGCCGGGAGGCGCCGGCAACCAGCGCACGCATCTCCGCCACCGAGATGGACAGGCCTTCCGGAACCACCTGGCGGACATCAGGATGGGTGCCGCCAAGGGTGGTACGGCAACCTGAGCAGGCGCCACACCCGGGCCCAGCTTCGGGATCGCTGCACTGCAGCGCGGCGGCGAAAGCCCGCGCCGCCACCGAGCGGCCGCTGCCCGGAGGGCCAGTGAACAGCCAGGCATGCGTCATCACCCCAGCTGGTCCAGTGCCGCTGGCCGAACGAGCGGCCTCGATGAGGGCAGCAATGGCCGGGCCCTGCCCTACCAGATCGGCCCACACCTTCATTTGCGACCAGCCGGGCGTGATCGCCGGCGCAATGCAGCACGCAGATCGCCAAGCAGGGATCCGTCGTGCCGGTCGTCCATCTGGTGGTGCGCCGACACGCCGACCATTGCGGCCAGCAGCCCCGCGCACAGCAGCACTGGGCGAGTGCCGTCGATGGTCACCAGGTGGCTGAACAGGGTGATCGTGCGTTGCTGGACGAGTCCGACCGCGAACGGAACCAGGGCCATCGAGGCCAGCAGGTCGAGGCGGACCAGCGACTGAACGAACGCGATGGTGCGCCCTCGCATCTCATCAGCAACCTGGGCGCCGATGATGGTCAGGCCGGTCAGAAATGCGATCCCCCCAGCGCATCCCACACCGATGACGGCAACCAGGGCGACGATCAGGTGCGGCGCCAGCGAGACGACGACAAGCCCGGACCCTGCCGCCACGATTGCCAGCCCGAACAACCCGCGGTGCCGGATCCGCCGGGCCGCCACCGGCATCACAGCCATACCGAGACCCAGCCCGACGAACAGCGACGCGAACAGCAGACCGTAGGCGGCGTCACCACCACCCAGGCTTGTGGAGTACAGCTTCGCGCAGGCAATGACGGCACCGCCGGCAGCGAACGCGCCGGTGATCCCGGTGACCAGCCCGCGGACCAGAGGGGTAGCGCGGACGAAGACCACACCGTCATGCAACATCGCGAGAAGCCCAGGCTGCGCGTCGCGCTGAGTAGCGGCCCGGCCGGAAATCTCCGGGATTCGGGTGCCCACCACGAGTGCGCAGAATGCGTAGGCGACGCCATTGATGCTCAACGCCAGATAGGCGGCACCTTCGGGACCGGAAAATGTGGGGCCGAACCTGGACAGTGCGCTGAACACTCCGGAGGCGACCAGCACCGCGACCCCGTAGGTCATGATCAGCGACAGCTGGTTGGCGGTTTCCACCTGGTCGGGGCGGCGCAGGAGGTTGGGGATCGAAGCATCCTTCGCTGGGATCCAGAACAGCGCGCACAGCTCGATGAGAAACGTCGCCACAAACAGCCAGGCCAGCTCCCCCACCAGCGGAATGGACAGGAACAGCCCGGCCCTCAGGACGTCGCAAACGACCATCTGGTGCCGCCGGTCCAGTCTGTCCGCCAGCGCTCCGGCCAGCGGGCCAAGCAGCAGGGCAGGCAGCAGCTTGGTCGCGACCACACCGCCGAGCGCAAAACTTTGTGCCTGATAACCCGTGGTCAGGTGGGTGGCCAGGGCGGAAAGCGCCAGCAGGGACTGCCACTCGGCAACCGAGGTGATCGCCGTGACGCCCCACAGCCTGCGAAACGCCGGTATGGCCAGCACACCGCGTACTCGCTGCGCGGTGGATGCCGCCAGGTCGGGCTCGGCTTGGCGGTCCATGCGGCTCCATGGCTTGGCGGGTGGCAGTCGTTACATCCGGATGGAGTCAAGCAGGTCTGCAAGGCGTTGCGCGAGTTGGGGGCGCGACGCGGGAACTACAGTGAACCAGCGGCTGCGGTCGACGCCGTTTCTGCTCGATGGTGTACCCGCCTCGGAGTGCCGAGTCAAAACGGTGGGATTCTTTGGCGATCCGATGCCGGATGAGCGGTGACCGGTTCAGGATCGGTCAGGGGCGGCAGTGGGCCGTGGTCCTGGCTCGCAGAGATTTCAGCCGTTGAGCGGTGGCAGGTTGCTGATCACGGTCTCGGTGAACTGCTTCGCCGGGGCGCACGGATCCTCGCGTGACGGACGCAGCGAGGTGTACCGGACGATCAGCGTCTGGTTGTCGGAGACCGCGACACGGTAATAGCAGCTGGTGCCGTCCACATCGTCCTTCGTGCGGATCGCCGGTAGTCCCCCGACCTCCGTCACCTCAAAGACCGGGATGTTGTTTCGCTGGCTGTAGACATTGCCCAGCACGTCGTTGCCGATGTCGACGAAGAGGGCGAACTCGCGGGTGCGCGCTTTGTCGGTCCATTCGCAACCGGTATTGCCCGGGACATTCTTCGGCGTGCCGGGCTGGTCGATCCGGTTGGTATCGAGCTGGGCGGGCATCACCAGCAGGCACGGTTGAATGGCGGTGAGGTTGCGGGGATTGCGGACCGGCGGGATGGGGTCATCCGATGCCCGAGCAGAGGATGGTGGTGCTCCCAGCGTCATATCCGCATCACCGGGCTGCGCGCTGCCCGATGAACAGCCGGCCAGAACCACGACCATCGCCAGCACCGCCAGGTGGGCACGCATGCGCATCACAGCTTCCCCGAGCGCAGGTCAACGACGGGCGGAGTCTGCCATGTGCCCGTCACCAGCACCCACGGAGGGTCAACGGCGCCACTACGTACTACGGGATGAGCCTGATGAAGGCGTCCACGATGCCACTGATGATGAAGTAGAGCAGTACCGCGAAGACGATGAACATGACCAAGAAAAAGGCGCTGGCGCCACCGTCGGACCGGGTGTGCGTTGGCAGCCGGCGCACGACCCGGCGGCCGGTGTCACGAAGTGAACTGGACCCGGAGATCAGCGGCTGGTGGTAACGGTTTCCCACCCGTCCACGCGGCGGCAGCTGAGTCGCGGGTACCGGAGCGGCGATGACTGGTCGCAGGTTGTAGCCGCGAGATCGCCCTGCTGCCTGGGAGGTAGCCGACGCTGGCGGCTGTGCTGCAACATCGGGCGTCGGCGCGCTGGGTGCCGTCTCACTCGGAATTTCGGCGGTGGCCGGTTCCTGCTCGCCTGGCCGGGGGGGCTCCTCACCGAGCGCGGCGGCCACCGCCTCGGGAGTCATGCTGGGTTGCTGGATGGGGGGCAGCACAAACGGTGGCGGCACTGCGGGCTCCGGCCGGCGGCTGCGATCGGGCGGGACGGGCGGCTCCGTGCCGTCGACGCCGAACAACGCGTCCGGCCACGGCTCACTCATACGTCCATGGTCGCACGGGCCGGCATAACAACGTTATGCCCGCTTCTAGCGATCACCCGCGCGCGGCGGCACGCGTCTTCGCGCGCTTGTCGGCCAGCAGTTCAGCAGCGCGCTCGTCGGTAAGGGTCTCCACGCTGTCACCCTTGCGCAGCGAGGCGTTGACACCCTCACCGTCGGTGACGTAGGGCCCGAACCGGCCTTCCTTGACCACCATCGGCTTGCCGGTCACCGGGTCTGCAGCCAGTTCCCGCAGCGGTGGCTTGGCGGTGGCCTGCCGGCCCCGCCGCTTGGGCTCGGCGTAGATCTTGCGCGCCTCGTCGAGGGTAACGGTGAAGATCTGCTCCTCGTCGGCCAGCGATCGGGAGTCGGTTCCCCTCTTGAGGTAGGGACCGTAACGGCCGTTCTGCGCGGTGATCTCTTGACCGGTGTCCGGGTCGACACCCACCACCCGGGGCAGCGAGAGCAGCCGCAGCGCATCGTCCAGGGTGACCGTCTCCAGGCTCATCGACTTGAACAGCGAGCCGGTGCGCGGCTTGGCCTTCTTGGCGCCATTGGCCACATCCCTGTCGGGAAGCACCTCGGTGACGTAGGGACCGTAACGCCCCTCCTTGGCGACGATCTGATGGCCGGTCACCGGATCGGTGCCGAGCAAACGGCCCTCCGCCGGGGTGGCGAACAGCTTCTCGGCGATCTCGGTGGTCAGCTCATCGGGTGGCAAGTCGTCGGGCAGGTTCGCCCGCTGCTGCACACCGTCAACGATCCGCTCCAGGTAAGCGCCGTAGCGCCCGACCCGGACCACCACGTCATGCCCGGCGTCATCGGTGAACAGCGGGATGGAGTTGATCTCCCGTGCGTCGATCTCTTCCAGATTCACCCCGACGAGCTTCTTGAGCCCGCCGAAGCGGGCCACCGACATGGCACCGTCTGGCTTGCCCCCTTCTTGGGGACTCCCGTCTGGCGAGCCGAAATAGAAGCCGGTCAGCCAGTCGGTGCGCTGCTGGGCACCGGAGGCGATGGAGTCGAGCGCGTCCTCCATGGCGGCGGTGAAGTCGTAGTCCACCAGGCAGCCGAAGTGCCGTTCCAGCAGCCCCACTACGGCGAAGGCCACCCAGGATGGCACTAGCGCCGAACCGCGTTTCCATACGTACCCGCGGTCCTGGATGGTGTTGATGATCGATGCGTAGGTGGACGGCCGGCCGATGCCCAGCTCCTCAAGGGCTTTGACCAGGCTGGCCTCCGTGTAGCGCGGCGGCGGGGTCGTGGTGTGCCCTTCCGGTACCAGCTCGGTGGCGGTAACCCCCTGTCCCTCGGTGAGCTGGGGAAGCCGGCGCTCGGCGTCGTCTGCCTCGCCGCCAGCTTCCTCGTCGACGGTCTCGACATAGGCCTTGAGGAAGCCAGGGAAGGTGATGGTCCGGCCGGATGCGGCGAACGTGCACTGCTCACCAGTCCCCGCACTGCCGGTGATCCGCACGCTCATCGTGGTACCGCGTGCGTCGGCCATCTGCGATGCGATGGTGCGCTGCCAGATCAATTCGTAGAGCCGGAACTCGTCGGTGTCCAGCACGCGGGCCAGCGCACCGGGCGTCACGAAGCTCTCCCCGGCAGGCCGGATGGCCTCGTGCGCCTCCTGCGCGTTTTTGACCTTGCGGGTGTACTGCCGCGGGCTGTCGTGCAGGAAGCGCTCACCGTAGAGTTCGCGGGCCTGCTGGCGGGCCGCCGCGATAGCCGTCTCGGACAGCATCGTGGAGTCAGTCCGCATGTAGGTGATGTAGCCGTTCTCGTAGAGCCGCTGCGCGGTGCGCATCGTGCGCTCGGCCGAAAAACGCAGTTTGCGTCCGGCCTCTTGCTGCAAGGTGGAGGTCATGAACGGCGGGTAAGGCCGCCGGGTGTAGGGCTTTTCTTCGACCCGAGCGACGGTGAGCGGTGCCGCCGCGAGCGCCTCGGCCAGTCGACCGGCGTATGCCTCGTCAATGACCAGCACGTCGGCGTCAGCACGCTTGAGAGCCCCGTTGGCACTGAAGTCGCGCCCGGTAGCTACCCGGTGACCATCGACGTCAACCAGCCGGGCTCCGAACGTACGCGGGGTGGCTTCGGCGCCGGCATCAAGCGTTGCCGCCAGGTCCCAGTAGGACGCGGGCACGAAAGCCATCCGCTCCCGCTCCCGCCGCACGATGATGCGCGTCGCCACCGACTGCACCCGCCCGGCGGACAGCTTGGGCATCACCTTGCGCCACAGCACCGGGGAAACCTCGTAGCCGTAGAGCCGGTCCAGGATGCGCCGGGTCTCCTGGGCATCCACCAGATCGTGGTCGATGTCCCGCGGGTGCGCCGCAGCCGCGAGGATGGCCGGCTCGGTGATCTCGTGAAATACCATCCGCCGCACCGGTACCGTCGGCTTGAGCGTCTCGACCAGGTGCCAGGCGATCGCCTCTCCCTCCCGGTCTTCATCAGTAGCGAGGTAGAGCTCGTCGGCGCCCTTGAGCGCGTTGCGCAACTCGGTCACGGTGGCGCGCTTGTCCGGAGTGATGATGTACAGCGGCTCGAAGGCGTGATCGACATCCACACCGAGCCGCGCCCAGGCTTCGCCCTTGTACTTGGCGGGCACGTCGGCAGCCCCGCGGGGCAGGTCCCGGATGTGCCCGCGCGAGGACTGCACGACATAGTCCGACCCGAGGTAAGACGCGATCTTGCGAGCCTTGGCAGGCGACTCCACGATCACCAACCTGCGACCGGAATCGCCGGAACCATTGGATGACCGAGCACTGGTGGCGGATCCAGAAGGCGGCTTTGCCGTGGTAGCAGCGCGCCTTCCCTGCCCCGACCTGCCGGCCGGACCTGCCTTCGTGCTCGATCGTGCCACGCTCAACTCACCTCGTGTGAGACTGCTGATACCCCGACCCCCGCGCCCCGTTGCGCCAAGTCACAGTGTGCACAACTTGGCAAGCCTGGAGGGCAGTCAGCGTCGCACAGCCAGCCGTGAACAACCAGCCTTATTGCCTGACGCCACGCAGGTAAACCCAGTCCTCTAGCTCGTTATTTCCCAGCTGCCGTAGCCGCTAGTTGCTTGCATTCCGGCGCGGCGCGAAACGCGGGAGCCAGCTGGGGGTTGCTGGTCAACCCCTGCATCTGGGCGCTGGCCGCGGACAGATCAGGGCCGGCGAGATGACTGGCCTTGTTCACGAAATCCGGGTCCTTCGCGTCCAACGCGGCGAGTTTGGCGCGCTGGTCGCCGACAGACCCCGCCGCCGTGGTGAAAAAGCCCACCGCGGTGTCCTGGACATGCTTGCCGTCGGAGACCCGCGGCGGCCCCAACTTTTCCAGCTTCTGGGCGGTGTTGGTGAACGCACGCTGGGCGATGTCGGAGAACTCGAGCAGCCCGTTTTTCTGGCCCTGCGGCGACGTGTCCGACTTCGCGATCGCGGCCACACCGCTGATCACCTCACCCAGACCGCCACAGAAGGCACCCGTCCAGACCACCGGGTCGGAACCCTGGGCGGCAGCTGGCGCCGACTTGGCATCGCTGGAGCCTGAGCCACACCCGGTGCACGCCAGTGCCAGCAGGGCACCGACAGCAACACCGGCACGGCAACGTAATGAGGGCAACACGTAACTCCTCGTTGGGACACAGTGACGTCACAGTGTGGGTTTACGCAGCTCCCGGCCGCGCGGTGACCTGGGGCGCCGGTGTGGCGTCAACCAGCGAGGTGGAGCGCCGCTTGGACACCAGGACCGCGACCACGATAACCGCCACCGCGAGCAGCGCAACGCCCACCCTGATCCCAAGTGCATTCGGCATTGCGGAAACCGTCACGATCGCCGGTGCGATCAACACCGAGACCAGGTTCATCACCTTGATCAGCGGGTTGATGGCCGGGCCGGCGGTGTCCTTGAAGGGGTCACCGACGGTGTCACCGATGACCGTGGCGGCGTGCGCGTCGGATCCCTTGCCGCCGTGGTGGCCGTCCTCGACGAGCTTCTTGCCGTTGTCCCACGCGCCACCGGAGTTGGCCAGGAAGATGGCCATCAGCGTGCCGGTGACGATCGCGCCCGCCAGGTAACCGGCCAGCGGGCCGATACCGAGGCCGAAGCCGACAGCGATGGGCGCCAGCACCGCGAGCAAGCCCGGAGTAGCAAGCTCTCGCAACGAATCCTTGGTGCAGATGTCGACCACTCGCCCGTACTCGGGCCGCACCGAATAGTCCATGATGCCCGGGTTGTCGCGGAACTGCCGGCGCACCTCGTAGACCACGGCTCCGGCGGCGCGGCCAACCGCGTTGATCGCCAGGCCGGAGAACATGAACACCACCGCGGCCCCGATGGCCAGGCCGACAAGCACGTTGGGCACGGAGACGTTGAAAGCCGCGTTCAGGTCCAGGTTCGCGGCTGCCGACCGGATGGCGTCGCGGTAGGAACCGAACAGCGCCGTCGCGGCAAGCACCGCGGTGGCGATCGCGATGCCCTTGGTGATCGCCTTGGTGGTGTTGCCGACCGCATCGAGCTCGGTGAGGATGCCCACGCCGTCGCCCTTGACGTCGCCGGACATCTCGGCGATGCCCTGGGCGTTGTCGCTGACCGGACCGAAGGTGTCCATCGCGACGATGACGCCGACGGTGGTGAGCAGGCCGGTACCGGCCAGTGCGACCGCGAACAGGGAGACGGTGACCACGCCGGACAGGAGGTACGCCGCGTACACCGCGGCGCCGATCACCAGCGCGGTGTAGACCGCCGACTCGAAACCGATCGAGATACCGGACAGGATGACGGTGGCGGCTCCGGTGAGCGAACTGGTGCCGACGTCGCGGACCGGGCGGTGCTCGGTGCCGGTGAAGTAGCCGGTGAGCCACAGGATGATGCCGGCCAGGATGATACCGATGATCACGGCGACTGCGGCGATGACGGCTGGGTTGCCGGTGAGTTCGCCGACCGGACGGCCGTCCACCTCGGTGACCCCGGCCAGGCCGCTGAAGGTGCGGGGCAGGTAGAGGAACGCGGCGGCGGTGCAGGCGATGGCGGAGATCGTCGCAGCAATGTAGAAGGAGCGGTTGATCGCGCGCAGTCCCGGCTCACCGGCCCGCACTCGGGTCACGTAGACCCCGATCACCGCGGTGACCACTCCGATGGCCGGCACGATCAGCGGGAACAGCAGGCCCTTGAGCCCGAACGCCGCGGTGCCCAGGATCAGCGCCGCGACCAGTGTCACGGCGTAGGACTCGAACAGGTCCGCAGCCATGCCGGCGCAGTCACCGACGTTGTCGCCCACGTTGTCTGCGATGGTGGCGGCGTTGCGCGGGTCGTCTTCCGGGATGCCCGCCTCGACCTTGCCGACCAGGTCGCCACCCACGTCGGCGGCTTTGGTGAAGATGCCGCCGCCGACACGCATGAACATGGCCAGCAGCGCGGCGCCGAACCCGAAACCTTCCAGGACCCGGGGCGCGTGCCCGGCGTAGACCAGGACCACCAGCGAGGCGCCGAACAGTCCCAGCCCGACGGTGGACATGCCGACCACGCCACCGGTGCGAAACGCGATGCGCATTGCTTTTTCGCGACCGGCCGGCTCGTTGGCGGCCGCGGCGACCCGGATGTTCGCCCGGGTGGACAGCCACATGCCCAGATAGCCGATCGATGCCGAGAACAGCGCACCAGCCAGGAAGAAGATCGAGCGACCGACACGCTCGCTCATGTCGTTGGCAGGCAGCGCGAACAGCACCAGGAACACGACCACGGCGAAGCCGGACAGCGTCTTGAACTGCCGGCTCAGGTACGCCGAGGCACCTTCCTGAACCGCCCGGCCGATGTCCTGCATGCGCGGAGTGCCCTGGCCCGCGCTCAACACCTCTCTGAGCAGGATGGCGCCGACGGCCAGCGCAGCGAGAGCCACCAGGGCAACCACCCCGACGAGGGTGTAGTCACCCCCGCTCAGATCAAGACTCCCGCCTGCTTGGGCGAGGTCATACCGGGACATCGGCCCTCCTGATTTCCGCGCAGCACATCCCGTGGCGCCACATGTTGCGGCGTCATGGCCGGTCAGTTTAGGCGTGCCGGCACGATAGAGCGCGCCCGGTACCCTTACCGAGCTCAATCGATCATGCTACGCACCCTGCTCCGGTTGCCGTGAACTCGACGCGAGGGACGCTTTTTAAGGCGCGGAAGGTCGGTGGCGTCGAGTTCACGACGGCACTTCGTTAGCGTGGCGTGGGTGCGGCGCGATGGGCACGGGCTGCTGCAGCGGCTGCTCGCCGGTGGTGGCGAATCGTCACTGCGGCACGTGACGACAATTCCTGCTCGCGCGGCGACGGTGGTGGACTGGCCGGTCTGGGTGCCTGACCGGCTGCGCATGTCGCTCGTTGCGGCGGGCGTGTCGGCGCCCTGGGCACACCAGGTCGCCGTCGCAGAGCAAGCTCGGGCCGGGCGCCACGTCGTGGTCGCCACCGGAACCGCGTCCGGCAAGTCGCTGGCCTACCAGCTGCCGGTGCTGACGGAGTTGCTGGCCGATGCTGGCGCCACCGCGCTGTACCTGGCTCCCACCAAGGCGTTGGCGGCCGACCAGATCCGGGCGGTCGAGGCGCTGGGCCTGGCGGGGGTGCGACCGGCCAGCTTCGACGGCGATACCCCCAAAGTCGAGCGGGACTGGGTGCGCTCGCACGCGCGGTGGGTGTTTACCAACCCGGACATGCTGCATCACGGCTTGCTCGCCCGGCACGACCGCTGGGCACGCTTGCTGCGGCGGCTGCGTTTCGTGGTGATCGATGAGTGCCACGCTTACCGTGGGGTGTTCGGCTCGCACGTCGCCGTGCTCCTGCGCCGGTTGCGCCGGGTGGCAGCGCGCTACGGCGCTTTCCCGGTGTTCCTGCTGGCGTCGGCGACCGTCGCGGACCCGGCTGCGTCGGCATCCCGGCTGACCGGCCTGGACATGGTCGCCGTCACCGAGGACGCCTCGCCCTGCGGGGAGCGCACCATCGCGCTGTGGGAGCCGCCCTTGCTCGACGAGCTGACTGGCGAGAATGGGGCGCCGGTGCGCCGCTCGGCCGGTGCGGAGTCCGCCCGGCTGCTCGCTGACCTGGTCGCCGAAGGCGCCCGCACGCTGGTATTCGTGCGCTCCCGGCGGGGCGCCGAGCTCACTGCGTTGGGTGCGCAGCGGGCGCTGACCGCGGCCGCGGCGGACGATCTCGCCTGCCGGATCGCGGCGTACCGCGCGGGCTACCTGGCCGAGGAACGGCGGTCGCTGGAAGCCGCCCTGGATGCCGGGGAGTTACTGGGCGTTGCCTCCACCAACGCCTTGGAGCTGGGAGTGGACATCGCTGGGCTCGACGCGGTGGTGCTGGCCGGCTACCCCGGTACCCGGGCCTCCTTCTGGCAGCAGGCCGGGCGGGCCGGGCGGGCCGGTTCCGCGGCGCTGGTGGTGTTCGTCGCCCGGGACGATCCGCTGGATACCTACCTGGTGCACCACGATGCGGCGCTCCTTGGCGCTTCCGTGGAGGCCACGGTCCTGGATCCGACCAACCCTTACGTGCTGCGCCCGCAGCTGGCCTGCGCGGCCGCCGAACTGCCGCTGACCGATGCATGCTTGGACTTGTTGGGTGGCGAAACGGCCCGCTCTGTGGTCGGTGAGCTGGTTGCCGGGGGCACGCTGCGCCGGCGCCCCGGCGGATGGTTCTGGTCCTGTCCCCGCCAGCGCCCGCATCCGGAGGTCGACATCCGCGGCTCGGGTGGGGGTCAGGTGGCAGTGGTGGAGGTCGACACCGGCCGGCTGCTGGGCACCGTCGACGCCGGGTCGGCCTGCACCGTGGTGCACCCAGGCGCGGTGTACCTGCACCGGGGTGATTCCTTCGTCGTCGACGAGCTCGATCTGGAGTCCGGCCTTGCACTGGTACATCCCGAAGAGCCTGCGTGGCATACCTCAGCTCGGTCGGTTACGGACATCCGTGTCGGGTCCGTCCTGCACCATCAACGCTGTGGTGGGGTGTCGGTCACGTTGGGTGAGGTGGAGGTCACTTCACAGGTGGTGAGCTACCTGCGCCGGCTGCCATCGGGCGAGGTGCTCGACGCGGTCGCGCTGGATCTACCGCCATCGACGCTGTGCACGCGGGCGGTCTGGTTCGCCGTGTCCGATGCGGTGCTGGAGGACGCCGGGCTTGCCCCCGCCGCGTGGCCAGGGGCGTTGCACGCCGCAGAGCACGCCGCCATCGGGCTGCTGCCGCTGGTCGCCACCTGCGATCGGTGGGACATCGGTGGGGTGTCCACCGCGCGGCATCCCGACACCGGCGAACCGACCGTGTTCGTGCATGACGGGCACCCGGGAGGTGCCGGGTTCGCCGACCGTGCCCACGCTGCTGTGGCGCCCTGGCTGACCGCGACCCGGGACGCCATCGCCGCCTGCGAGTGCCCGGCGGGGTGCCCCTCCTGCGTGCAGTCGCCGAAATGCGGCAACGCCAACGACCCGCTGGACAAGGCCGGCGCGATCACCGTGCTCGACGTCGTGCTGGCCGCGCTGGCAGAGGCTGCATCTGCGCCGGTTCTGCCAGCACCTGCCAGCACCGGATGAACCACCGACACTCATCGACGCTGCTACCGATCTGCTAGCGGAACGTCGCCGCCTACCCCGGATCGATGAGCTACGGGTGGGCACGGCGGGGGTGCACGAGACCGCGACACATCAGGCACGGGGGCGCGACACACCGAGCACGGGGGCGCGACACGCCAGGCACGGGGGCGCGACACACCGAGCACGGGGGCGGGGGTCAGGCGGGGCCGGCGCGGGCGCGGGCGGTGGCGGTTCCCAGGTTGGCGAGCCACCCGGGCGGCTGCGCACCGACGGCCACCAGCACATCCCAGTTTTCGGCCCGGCAAGACACCAGCGCCACCCGCATCCGGTCAGTGACGCGGCGGGCCTGGCTACAGGCGTACTGCTCGCCGGTCACCATGTGCGCGGCGGCGGCCAGCGCGGCCAGATCCGCTGCCGACTCAGCATGATGGCGCGCGACCAGTGCCTCGCCCAGGTGCAGACCGAACACCGCCAGGCTGGCCAGCACGGCGATGCCGACGGCCGCCCATACCGTGGCCACCCCACGATCACTCTCGACGGACGGCGTCACGGCCTCTCCCCCGGCTCCATCACCGCAGCGGCCTCGGCTGCGACCTTGATCCGCGGTAACAGACCGGGTACCGGATTGGCTGACACCCGCGTAAAGACCTCGTCACCGTGGACGGTCACCACGACGGCCGCGCCGCGGGGGGCGATCCGGTGGGCGAGTTGCTGGGCTCGATCCTGCTCACCCCGTGCGGTCAGCCGCGCGGCCTCGCGCGCCGCGTCGACACACCGCAGCTGCGCCGCTACCGCGCTTACTGCCGCCAGCGCCAGGGCTAGCACCACGACCAGCGAGCACAGGGCCAGTGCTGCCTCCACGGTCACCGATCCCCGATCACCGGACCGGTCCACCGGTGCCGTCAGACCTTCGGCCATCAGATCTTCGGCCATCAGAACTTCACGGACAGCGCCTGCTGCACCAGGTCGGTGAGCGCTGTCGTGATCGCACCGCCGGTCACGACCTTGTAGAGCACGGCGGCGAACGCCGCTGCGGCAATCGTGCCGATCGCGTATTCCACCGTGCTCATCCCGGCGTCACCGCCTATCGCGCGCCGCCACCGCTGCTGGATCTTGCTCACAATCATCATGGGGAACTCCTCTCAATGTTGATCACCAGTGAACCGCGAGGCCGGCCGCCAATCCGATCACAACGGGCGCGACGCCGATCGCGAGAAAAGCGGGTAGGAAGCACAGCCCGAGCGGAGCGGCGATGAGCACTCCGGCCCGCTGGGCTCTGGCTTCGGACTGCTCGTGAGCGCCCGCTCGAACCTGCGCGGCCAGCCGGGTGAGGGATTCGGCCAGCGCGCTGCCGCCGCGGTCGCTGCGCTGGGCGAAGCTGGCCAACCGGGCCGTGGCCGGGCATTTCAGCGCCGGCTGCCACGCCTGAGTGGGCTCAGCCCCCAAAGCAAGCAGCTGCGCGGTGCGGCGCAACGCCGGCCCGGCCGGCGCGTCGAGTCCCTCCGCGACCGCGCTCAGGCCTACCGCAACGGGCATCCCAGCCTGCAGGCACGCCGCAAGCAGCTCCCACGCCGCGGCCAGGTCCAGCGGTGGGTTGCTGAGTTCCGGGCGAAACCGCAACCACCATCTGGGACCGGCTCCGGCTTGAGCTGGTTGACCGCCTGCCTCGCGGGCCTGTGGCAACCTCGAACGAGGTCCGGCCGGACCCGGCGCCACCACCAGTGCTGCCGCCACCAGAAGGCTTGCCACCGCTTGCGCTGTCATGCCGGCATCGCTCGGGAGATCAACCGAGCACTCCACCACCCACCGGCGCACGCCAGCGCGGTGCCGATCACCAGCAGCACCTGACCTGATGAGGTCCCACACAACACCCGCAACGGTGCGGCGCCTACCGCCTGCCCCAACGCCAGGCCCAGCAGCGGCAACCAAGCCAGGACCATCGCAGTCGCCCGGGGACCGGCGAGCCGGGCGCGCACCTCGGTGGCGAACCGCACCCGGTGCTCGGTGTCGCAGCGCACCGCGTCGAGCACGTCCGCAAGCGCGATCCCATGCCGCTCGGCGAGTGACCAGGCCGCGGCGAGCCGTTCCCACCAGCAACGCAGTTGAGCCGGACCGGCGCTGCGCAGCGCCGCCGGCACGTCGCCGCCAAGGCGGGCAGCAGCGGACACCGTGGCCAGGGCCCGGACGACATCACCAGCTGCCTCAGCGCGGCGGTCAGCGGCGGCCTGCAGAGCGTCGGCGGGATGGGCTCCAGCCCGCAGTTCCGCCACCAGGATGCCAAGAGCATCGGATAGCTCGATGGTCGCCGTGGCCATCTCACGGCGTGCCCTGCTCACCCGGTGGCACGCGCCGACGGTGCCACTCACCATCGCCGCGGCGAGCCCACCAGCAAGGCCAACGGACAGGACACCGGCTACCGTGACCAGCGCTACCTGGACCAGCCCGCCGCGCCGGCTGGTCCGGAACGTGAGCACCGCAGCGAAGCCCCGGGCGGAAGCCACAGCAGGGATTGGTGCGGTGCCCGGGTGGCGGCGCAGATCGGCGAGCCGTAGCCGGCCGCCACCAGCCGGCCAGCAGAGCATCGCAGCCGCCAGGACCGCTGCCGCGATGCTCACCACGGCATGCCCCCGCCCCGAGCCTCGAGCAGGTCACGCAGCTGCTGCTGGCCCGGTCCCCAGCGCCCCTCCTGCCAGGCCGGCAGGATGCGCACCAGGTCGCCGTCGCGTTCCAGCACGCCCACTGCGGCAAGGCGGCGCATTCCTTCACGCCGTACCACGTGCAGCACAACGTGCACCGCTGCCGCGAGTTGGCTATGCAAGGCGTGACGCGGCATGCCGCCGAGCGCCGCTAGCGCTTCCAACCGGGCCGGTACCTCGACCGGGGAGTTCGCGTGCAGCGTGCCGGCTCCGCCGTCATGCCCGGTGTTCAGCGCGGCGAGCAGCTCGCAGACTTCCGCCCCCCGAACCTCGCCAACCACCAGACGATCAGGCCGCATCCGCAGCGCCTGACGGACCAGCTCGCGCAGCGTCACCTCGCCAGCGCCCTCGATATTGGGCTGCCGGGTGGTCAACCGGACAACATGCGGATGCCCTGGCGCCAGTTCCGCGGCTTCCTCAACGCAGACGATCCGCTCGCTGGCCGGCACGCAGCCCAGCAGTGCCGCAAGCAGCGTTGTCTTGCCACTTCCGGTACCCCCGACCACCAGAAAAGCCAGCCGTGTGGCGACGATGGCCCGTAGCAGCGCACCCGCCTCCGCTGGCACGCTGCCGGTGCCTTCCAAGGCATCCAATCCATGGCGTGCTGGTCGCAGCACCCGCAGCGAGATGCAGGTGCAGCAGCCGGCGATCGGCGGCAGCACGGCATGCAGCCGGACACCGCCAGGCAGCGGAGCATCGACGAAGGGCGAGGCATCATCCAGCCGCCGCCCCGCGGCCAGCGCGAGCCGCTGGGCCAGCCGGCGCACCGCCTCGGCATCCGCGAAGCGGACATCAGTGCGGCGCAGCTCGCCGCCCTGCTCGACCCAAACCTGGTCGGGGCCGCTGACCAGCACATCGGTGGTCTCAGGATCGGTCAGCAAAGGCTCCAACGGGCCGGCACCGACGAGTTCCTGCTGCAGTTCCCGCATGGCCGCGAGGACCTGCAAGTCGGCCAGCACGCCGTCGGACTCAGCGCGCACCGCATCCGCCACCGCGCTGGGAGATACCGCACTAGGGCACACTGGTGCGCCGGTGGCAGCCAGCCGGTTGCGCACCCGATCGACCAGCGCCGTCGCCGGGCTTCCGGGGCGCCCAGGCGGGTTCACGCCGCGCTGCCCGGTGACCGGCTGGCCCCCTGGGCGCGGACAGCGCTGTCCAGGGCAACCAGCACCTGGCGCGCGGCGGTGGCCAGCGGTCCCCGCGCCCGGCCTGGCACTGCACCGCGATCCAGCGCACCGGCCAATCCCAGCTGCGGGCGCATCGCGGCGAGCACCGGCAAGTTCAGCGCGCGGCTGACATCCCGCGGCGTGATCCCACCCGGTGCCGGGCCCCGCACGACCAGGTGCACAGCCGTCCCGTAACGCGCCACGCGTGCGGCCACCGCCGCGGCCGCCGCGCAAGCCCGCACTTCAGCCGGTACTACGAGTACTGCCAGGTCCGCGGTTTCCAGTGCCGCGGTGCCCGGCTCACACGGGTACCGCGGCACGTCACACACCACCGTCTCCCCGGCGCGGCGCCCGGCATCGCAGACCATGCGCACCGCTACCGCATCCGGGCCTGGCGCATCCCGCTCGCAGGACAACACGGTCAGACCGCCGCCCCAGCGCACCATCGGTAGCGCCGCACGCAGTACTGAGGCCGGTACCCGGCCACCACGCAGCGTCAGACCCGACCAGCGCTGCCCTTCGATCTTCTCCACGCCGGCGACGAGATCCAGGCCGCCGCCCAGCGCATCGCAATCCACCAGCATCGCCTGGTGACCCGATTCTGCGGCAGCCACCGCAACAGCGGTCGCGAACACCGATGCCCCGGCGCCGCCCCGGCCCCCTATCACCGCCAGTACCCGTCCCACCTCGGCCGGCGCCTCCACCGCATCGGCCAACGCGCCGACCAGCCAGGCTTCTGCGTCCGGCAGGACCGCTACGCGTTGGGCACCGACCGCGACCGCACATCGCCAGACTTGCGGGTCAGCGTCGGAGCACACGATCACCACCCCATCCCTGCGGGGTAGACCAGTGCTGGCACAGTCCCGGGCCGCCGCGAGGTCGAGCAACAACAGCGGGGCACAACTCCACTGCTCGCGTACCGAGCCTGGATCCGATCTCACGTCGCTGAACCGGTGCACCTCGCATCCCGCGGCTGCTGCAAGCCGGGATACCTCCTCGGCCAACTCGCCGGGCGCCATCATCATCACCGGCCGTGGTGCGGCCGGTCGCCCACCGTGTGCCCGCATCCGTTCACCCCCGTTGTGGGCCAGCCCCGGGCTTGCCGGAGTGTGTGATCTTGGGATGCCACTATGGGACGGGTAACAGAGCGGCGCGACGCATCCATGATCACTATGTGGATAACGGGATCGCTGTGGACAACCCCGGATCGCCGGCAGGGGATCGTTGCCGGGACCTCGCCCGCGACGAGCACGCACTGAACGTTTGCTGCATATGCTGCTTGCTGTGAGCTCTACGGGCGTCGCGGCATTTTTCGATCTGGACAAGACGATCATCGCCAAATCCAGTGCTTATGTGTTCTCTCGGGCGTTTTTCCAGGAGGGATTGATCAACAGGCGGGCAGTGCTCAAAAGTGCTTATGCCCAGTTCATGTATCTGCTGGCCGGGGCCGACACCGAGCAGATGGAACGGATGCGGGCACACATCACCGCTCAGTGCACCGGCTGGGACATCGCGCAGGTGACCGCCATCGTCGAAGAGACTCTGCACGACGTGGTCGATCCGCTGGTCTACGCCGAGGCGACCGATCTGATCGCCACGCATCGCCAACGCGGCGAGGACATCGTCGTGGTGTCAGCATCGGGCGCAGAAGTGGTGCAGCCCATCGCCAAGATGATTGGCGCGACACACTCGGTGGCCACCCGCATGGTGACCCAGGGCGGCCGCTACACCGGCGACGTCGAGTTCTACTGCGCTGGCGAGAACAAAGCGCTGGCCGCCCAGCAGCTAGCCGAGGAACAGGGCTACGAGATGCACCGCTGCCATGCGTACTCCGACTCCATCTCGGACCTGCCGCTGCTCGAGGCGGTGGGCCACCCGACCGCGGTGAATCCGGACCGGGCACTTCGCCGGGAGGCGCAGCAGCGAGGGTGGCCGGTATTGGCGTTCTCCAACCCCGTGTCATTGCGTACCCGCATCCCGGCGCCGTCCGGCGCGCAGATCGCCGCCGCCGTCGGATTGGGAGCCGTGGCTGCCGCTGGCGCCGCCTGGTACGGCTTGCGCCGGTGGCAGCGTTAGGCCCCAGCGGTAAGGGCAGCGTGAGGAAGCGCATTGAGCCTAGTGCGCTCAACGAGCGTCCGCCTACGGCGAACGGGTACGGCCCTGTGCCTAATATCACGATTCGTAGTCGAAGCGATTTGCTCGATCGGGCCTCTTGCTGTGCTCCGGGTCACGGAGTAGACATGACGGCACGGACCTCTGGAAGGCCAGGGGCGGTGCGGCAGAGAAGCATCGTTCACCCCGACTGGAGCTCCGTGCACGGGCGTCGGGCACCCCACGCGCAGCACGCCGCGGGAGGCTTGTCGTCAAGGGTCTGCGTATCGTGTCCTCGGGGGATGCGGGCGCCGAGACCCATTTGGGTACGACACGAGTTGCACGCTTGGTACCCCGGCAGTCCGTGCGGGCGGCCCTTCTGGAAGCTCGCGATGAGCGTCCAGAAGCGCCGCCGTCGTTTCTGGAGCACTCGATGCTCCAGCAGTCAGGCCGTCACCTGTTCTTGATCAGCCAGTCGCGGTCATTGATTACGCTGAGCAACCGACTTGGCGATCGATATGGCCTCGCGGGCTCCCGCGGTCACAGCGCCGCAGCAATGCAGGATCCACTCGCCGACTGGCTGCGCGCCGCCACCGGCGAAGCCGGCTGCCGCGGACCGGTAGGCCCGTTCCTGGCGTAGGTGGGCGACTTCTGGTACGACCAAGCCTTTGGGGTCCAAGCCACTGGACACGGCGGTGAGCCGGGCTGCGGCCCGCGCGACCACGCCGTTGGCCCGGGTGAACGGCGCGAGCGCCAGCAGTTCACCATGCACCACCGCGGCGAGCACCGGCGCCGGGACCTGGCTACCGCCGGCAACGAGGTGAGCGAGTCCATCGAGCCGAGCGGTGACCGCCGGTGAGGGGTCCGGCCGGCCCAGCTCCGGTTCCGGCGCCAGATCCGCCGCGGCCAGCACGTGCAGCCGGGCCAGAGCCTGCAACGGGGCGCGCTGCCAGGTGCTCAACAGCCCACCCAAGGCCTGCGCCACCCGCACCGCGCCGGCCAGCACCGGGTCGTCCACCGGCCCGTCGCCGGGCAGCTTCGGAGCACCCCCATCGAGTGCCGCAGACGCCCGGGCCGCCCGCACGGATGCCTCCGCTGCGGTCACCGGCCAGTGGCGCCGGTTAACCGGATGCCGATGCACCGCGGTCACCGCCGCGCGCACCCGCGTGACGGCTGCCTCCACGCCGGGCAACTCCATCAGCGGCGCCAATGGATCGGCACCCACCACCCGAGCCTAGAACGAGCCTGCCACACCTGTGCTGTCCAGAGGGGTGACCCGAAGTACGGTGTCTGGGACCCGATCGTCATTGAGGAATCAGCAGTGGGCAGTCCTGCATTGTTGCCGACATTGGCCCGGCCCACCGGCACCGAGGCAGTGCGGTTCGGGCAACGGTCGCTGACTCATCGGGAACTCAGCGCGCTGGCCGCCGGGATCGCCGGGTGCCTGCCTCCTGCCAAGCGGGTCGCCGTCTGGGCGCAGCCGGTTTTGGAGACCTGCCTGGCGGTGGTCGCTGCGCTCGCAGCCGGCGTGGCTGCAGTGCCGGTCAATCCCCAACTGGGTGCTCGCGAGCTGCGCCACGTCATCCGCGACGCCCGCCCCGAGCTGGTGCTCGCCGCCCCCGGGACCGCGCTGCCGGAGGAGCTGCAAACGGTGCCCCGGCTCGACATCTCCCTGCGGGCACCTACCGGGATGATCCCGCCCGAACCAGATCCCGAGTCCCCAGCCTTGATCGTCTATACCTCGGGCACCACCGGGCCACCCAAAGGTGTGGTGTTGCCACGGCGGGCGCTTGCCGCGGATATCGACGCACTTGCGGCTGCCTGGAAGTGGACCGACCGCGACGTGCTGGTGCATGCACTGCCCCTGTTCCACGTGCATGGCCTCGTGCTCGGCGTGCTGGGACCGCTTCGGGTCGGCGGGGCCGTGCACCATCTGACCTCGTTTTCGGCCGACGGGGTAGCCGAGCGACTGGCTGCCGCGGGCACCATGCTGTTCGGGGTCCCGACGATGTATCACCGGTTGGCAGCGGCCGCCGAGCAGGATCCAAGCATCGCGGCGGCGCTGCGGCAGGCACGCCTGCTGGTTTCCGGCTCGGCCGCGCTGGCCCCGTCAGACCATCAGCGAATCGCCGCAGCGACCGGCCAGCATGTCATCCAGCGGTACGGGATGACCGAGTCGTTGATCACCTGCGCGGTCCGGTGTGACGGGCCGCGCAGGCCAGACACTGTCGGGCCTCCGTTGGACGGGGTGGCACTGCGGCTGGTGGACGACCACGGCGAGATCATCGATGCGGGGGATGACGAGACCATCGGTGAGATCGAGGTGGCCGGTCCGACGCTATTTCTGGGATATCTCAACCGGCCTGACGCCACCGCCGAGGTATTGCACGACGGTTGGCTGCGCACCGGCGATGTCGCCACCCGGGGTCCGGACGGTGACCTGCGGCTCGTCGGGCGCAAGGCAACGGATCTGATCAAAAGCGGCGGGTACAGGATCGGCGCGGGGGAGATCGAAGACGCCTTGCTAGATCATCCCGGCGTCGCCGAGGTCGCGGTGACCGGGGAGCCGGATCCCGATTTGGGGCAGCGAGTGGTCGCCTGGGTGGTCGCGGCCAGCTCTCCCCCTCCTGCTGTGGAAGAGCTCACCAGGCACGTCGCGACGCTCCTCGCGCCGCACAAGCGTCCCCGCACGGTGCGCTACCTGCCCGCGTTGCCCCGCAATGAACTGGGCAAGGTACGCAAAAGCGAGCTGGCAGGCTTCACAGGTGACGGTGCATGACATGCAGCCCGACGTAGCCGTGCACCGGATGATCAAAGGCTTCCGGCACTGTGGCGAGGATCTCGAAGCCCAGGGACTGCCACAACGCCACTGCCCGCGTGTTGGTCTGAACCACGGCGTTGAACTGCATTGCCCGGTAACCCTGAGCGCGCGCCCATCCGACGATGTGCTCGCCGAGGGCTCGCCCGACGCCTCGGCCGGCTTGGGTTGGATCGACCATGAAGCTGGCGGTAGCCACGTGCGCACCCGGCCCGCCCTGGTTGGGATGCACCTTCGCGGTGCCCAGGATGGCCCCAGCAGCGTCGACCGCGACGACCGTCCGGCCTGGTGGCTCCAGCAGCCATGACCGGCGAGCCTGGTCCTCGGTGATGCCGCGGTCGTAGCAGTAGGTCTCGCCAGCCGCCACGATCCGCTGCAGGAACGGCCACACTGCCGCCCAGTCGTCGCCGACGATGTCCCTGACGATCAACACGGCGCGGGTTCCCGGAACGCCCGGAACCGGATCGACCTGGGACCCTGCGCGACCTCGGGTTTAACCAGCCCAGCCGCGCGCAGCCGGCGCGGCAGCGTGGCCGGGTCCACCACCACCATCGTGTCTGCCACATGCAGCAGGCGGAAACGCAGGCTGAGCCTGCTGTCCGATCCGGCGAAGACTCCACCTGGCCGCAGCACCCGAGCCACCTCGGCGAACAAGCGATCCTGCGCGGCCGCCGAAGGCATGTGGTGCAGCATCGTGAAACACACGACAGCATCGAACGAACTGTCCGGCAGCGGTAGGTCGGCGCCATCGCCGTGCAGCACCCGTACCCGGTCACCGAGCTCGGCATCCAGCGCCCCGGCGAGATGCGGGTCGATCTCCACGATGGTCAGCCGCGGCGCCCGGTCCACGAGCACCCGCGTGGTCACCCCGTAGCCGGGGCCGATCTCCAAGACGTCGCGACCCAGCTCGATGCCGCGCAGCACCCACGGCAGCAACTGGCCCTGCACCCGGGACGCCCACCTGCCCGACCGGCACAGCCGCCGGTGAACGGCATTCATCGGCATGCGATCGACGATAAGTCAACCACCGGCCAACCCTGTGGTCTTTTCTGGCCGTACGGGCTGGCACCACGCTCGCCGGCGTCGCACTCGCGGCGGGTCTGACCCCGAACATCCCAGCTCCGAGCTTCTGCAGGGCCAGCGGTTCAAGCCTGGACTAGTCCGGTTCAGCTGGGGCGATGCTGGTGGGCGGAACCAGGCCGCTGTCACCGAACTGCAAGACCACCATGATGAACCGCACCGGCGCGGCGGCCTCGTTGGCATAGCGGTGCGCAGCGTGCGCTTCGAAAACCACTGCATCATCGACGCCCAGCAACCGGCGCTCCTCGCCGACCTGCAGCGCGAGCACCCCCTCGAGCACGGCAAGCACCTCGACGGTGCCCCGCGGGTGCGCCTCGCCATCGAAGGCGTCCGCAGGCTGCAGAGTCCAATCCCACAACTCCACCACGTCGGGCGGGTCGGTGCCGATTCGGAAAAGGGCGCGGCTGCCCGCGGCACTGGTCCACAACGCAGCGGCCTCGGCCGCGGCGCGCACCGTGACGCGCGGCGCCGACTCGGCGCTGACCAGCGAGGCGACGCCCACCTGGAGCGCCGCGGCGAGATTGCACAGCGTGGCGATGCTCGGGTTGCCCCGGGCGGATTCCACCTGGATTACGGTGCCGCGACTGACGCCAGAGGCGGCAGCCAGCGCATCAATGGTCATCCGGCGCTGCTGGCGCAACGCGCGGACATTGCGGCCTACGACGCCGGCAACGTCATCCGGGTCCTGCATTCGGTGCAGTATGCCGCACCGTTAAGTCAATTGCATTGAACCAGCATCACCATCGGGCTAGAGTTCAATATACTGACCCGGTAGTTCAACATAGTGGATTGGACACTGTATGACCGTTCAGTTCGCACTCCCCGCCGCAGTCAGTTACGGCGTCGCTGATTTCGCGGGAGGCCTGGCAACCCGGCGCACCTCCAGCACACTGGTTGTGATCGCCGTCTCGCAGCTCGCTGGAGTGGCGGCGCTGTTACCCGCCTTGATGCTGCTGCCCGGCCGGCCTTCGGCGGCCGCAGCGGCCACCGGCGCGCTGGCCGGCCTGGCCGGGTCCGCCGGCCTGGTGCTGTACTTCCGAGGACTCGCCCGCGGACCGATGGGCGTGGTAGCGCCGGTTTCTGCGCTGACCAGCGCTGGACTGCCGCTGCTGGTCGGAGTGATGGCCGGGGAAAGCGCCGGGCCGCTGACTGCTGGCGGCGTCGTGGTGGCCTTGCTGGCGGTCGCGTTGGCCACCGCGGGAACCGCTGGAGACCGGGCGGCAGCTGGCGGGCTGTGGCTCGCGATCGCGTCCGGCGTTGGCTTCGGATCGTTCTTTGTCACGCTGGACGCCAGCCCAGCGGATTCCGGGCTGTGGCCGCTGCTGGCCGCCAAGGTGGCGGCAGTGGTCGTCTTCGCTCCGTCCGTGCTGGCCCGGCGCGGCTTGCATGAAGCGCTGCGGGCGCGTTGCGGGCTGATCGTACTCAGCGGCGCGGCGGACATGGTGGCCAACATCCTGTTCCTGCTGGCGGCCCGGCACGGCACGCTGAGCGTGAGCGCCGTAGTGGTCTCGCTGTACCCAGTGGTGGTCGTCATGCTTGCCCGGTTCGTGTTGCGTGAGCGGCTCAGCTGGCTGCAAGCGGCCAGCGTCGCGCTGGCGCTGACCGCCAGCGCACTGCTGTCGAGCTAGTTCGGCGGGCCAGACGACAGGGTCACCGTGGCGGTGTGTTGCTGACCCGCCATATCTACCCAGGCGACCTGCACCGAGTCTCCCGGGTGGTGGGCAGTCAGCGCGGTGACAAGAGCAGTGGGGCTGTCGATTGTCGTGCCATCCAGCGACACGATGACATCCCCCGCCGCCAGCCCGGCTTGCCCGGCCGGCGAGCTCGACGCGAAGCCCGCAACAGTGGCACCGGGCACGGTGCTGCCGTTATGCCGGTGCGCCTGGCGGCCGTGCCAGCTCGGCCCACTGGTGTTGGCCACCAGGATGCCAAGCACAGCGGTTGCTCCGATATGGACAGTTGACGAGGCGGTGCCGGCCTGGATCTGCTTGCTGATCGCGATCGCGTCGTTGATCGGGATGGCCAAGCCGTCGCCCCCGGACTGCCCGGACCGCGAGCTCACGGAGCCCGCAGTGTCGACACCGATCACCTGTCCTGCCGCATTGATCAGCGGACCTCCAGAGTCACCGGGCTGGATCCCGGCGGCGACCTCGATCAACCCAGTGAGCTGCTCAGAGCTGCCGGTGATCTCATCGCTGACCGTGACGGTCTGGTCGAGGGCCGAGACCGTGCCCCCCACAATGCTGGGGGTGCCCCCGCGCCCCCCCGCGTTCCCGATCGCTGCGATGGGATCTCCAACCGCAACCGTGCCGGAGTCACCGAGCGTGGCGGTCGGCAAGCCGGAGGCGCCCTGCAGCTGGAGTACAGCGATGTCATGAGCGCGGTCGTAACCGACGACGGTGGCCGGATAACTTTGACCATTACCGACGTCGGTGACGTTGATGCTGCTGGCGCCGGTGATCACGTGGTTGTTGGTGAGCACCACGCCCGATCCGTCGAGCACGATCCCGGTACCGGCGGCCTGCACGTTCGGGGTGCTGATCAGGACGTTGATGTCCACCAGGCCGGGGTTGACCTTGGCCGCGAGCGCGGAGAGATCCAGCGACGGGCTGGATCTGCTGGGGGAGGTCGACGGGCGCGAACGGGCGTGCGGCGCTCGCGACGAGGGGCTTAACGGCCGCGCCGAGTGGCCTGCTGCGGCTGGCGGCGTGACCAGCCAGGGCAATGTAGCAGGATGCGTCCCCGAGGATTGGGCTGACGGGGACTGGGCTGACGGGGACGAAGAGGGCAAGACAGGAGATGGCCAGCTAGCCGGGGCTGGCGGTCGTGCCCATGCCGTGGACGACAATGACGACGGGGCAGGGACCGGCCGCGTGGCGCGCATCGCGCCGGCTGCGACCAATCCGAACAAGGCCACGACCAGCACGACGGTCCACAGCCGCAGCGAGCGCCGTTTTGGCCGCGCAGCCGGTGCAAGCCGGCAGGTTTTGGCAGACTCAACGCTTTGCGAGAAAGTCGGCGGGTCAGGCAGCGATATCACGGCCGTGACCCTGCCCGTCACGGGTAAACTACAGAAGTCCGTCAGTTGACCAGGGGATCGCCACCAACCCCACTGAGGATGGCCACACAAAACGCCATGGCACTGCCCATCTGGCCCAGAATCAGCATTCGCCGATAGCAGGAACGCCCTTGACCACGGTGGTTACGAGGCTACGCCGAGATCACCAGGAACTCGCGCAAGTTTTGCACCGCGAATGCCCGCAATATTTGACCCTGTGACCAACGGGAGAATAACAGTGTCAGCAGTTGGCGCAGGATCGTGGATTCGAGCGACCGTGAGGTATATGCGGATAGGCTACCTGGCGATCAGGACTGATCGCGTTGGCGAGCACTCGCCAGGATCGTTGCCGCAAGGATGAGCAGGTTCCCTCGACAATGAGGCTGAGCACGCCGATTGGTTCAGTCCAGTTGCCAATCTCGTCGGTGTAGTCAGGCAACCCGGGACCACGGGACAGCACGTAGCCCAGGATCGGCCCGGCGGCCACTCCCAGCGACAACACCCACCCCAGCCTGGGGTACCGCGTCAGCAGCAGGGCCGCGGCGGCCACTCCGGTGAGTTCGAGAATGTAGTAGAGAACCTGCGTATATTCCGGGTCTTTCGACACGGGTCTTTCGACTCTGGCACGCCACCCTGGTCGATGATGTGAATAGCCACCACGACCAAGCAACCTACGACGCCCCGTATGCGTGGAATCACACTGCCGGCGGTGGCCCGACTCGGGGCGGTAGTTGACGGCAACATAGCTATGCCGATCCTCTCAAGCGAGAGCGCGCGCCGGCGGCGCCGATCGAGCACAGCCCTGGCGTTTGTTGCGGTGCGAATCGCATTGAAACCACACAGACAACCACCGGAGCACGAGCGCCGCGGTTACCACGAGAGCCGTGCCCATCCATACGCTCGGCTCGCGACCGAAAGGTAGAAAAGGGGCCATAAGAGTGCATAGACAAGCCAATTTCGCAGGTGCGCACTCTGTTTTATGGTTGCCAACCCTAACTAATACGAGATTCCGGTGAGCCAGTCGCGCTGTCTTTGCAGCAGCACTTAGCGCGGTGACGTCAGGTCGTACACCGGAAGGCCACCCACCGTCTGCACGGTGAAGTTCTGCGCCACCCAGTCGGCGATCTGCCGGCTGCTGGAGCTGCCGCCGTTCTGGCCGGCAAACCCGCCGCCGCCCAGGAAGTAGTGGATCGCACCGCGCGCCACGTACTGCTGGAATTGGGTGAGGGTAGGCGACGGGTCGCTGCCGTTGAAGCCGCCCACTGGCATCACCGGGTACCCGGTGGCGAGTTGGAAGCCGGCCGCTGTGTTGGAGCCCACCGCGGCGGCCGTCCACGTGTACCGGTCGGCGTCGCGGCTCAGCAGCGCGTTGACCGCAGTATTGGACGTGGTACCGCCGAGCAAACCGCCCGTCATGCCGGCACCGCCACGCCCGGCGCCCGGGAAACCACCGCCCGGAAGACCTCCGCCGGGAAAGCCGGGAAGCCCGAACCGGCGGCCGGACCACCCGGGACGCACCGATCCCTGACTGCTGGCGCCCGGTCCTCGGAAACCGGATCCTCGGAGATGGGGAGCCTGGAAACCCGGACCTTGGAAACCCGGACCTCGCCAACCGGCACCGGGGCCTGCGAAGCTGACCGCCGGCCCTGCCAAGGGAAGCGCCCCACTGTGCGGCGTCGCTGCGGTGTCCAGGGCATAGGCAGCCGGTGGGGCCAGCCCGAGCACCACCCCGAGTATCGCCACCACCACTGCTGCACCGCGCCGGGCCGATCCCGGCAGCGCCAGCCCGAGCGCGCAGGCCAGACCCGCGAGCAACACGACCACCCGCAGCCACGGCTGCCAGCTCGGTACCCGCTCGAGCAGGACGAAGGCCCATGCCACGGTGCCGGCCAAGCCGGCCGCGAGCACCGCACGCGCCAGCAGCATCGAGCGCCGTTGCCACAGCGCCACCGCACCGATGCCGATCAGCGCACCGATCGCTGGAGCCAGTGCCACGGTGTAATAGGGGTGGATGATGCCCTGGGCGAAGGAGAACACCGCACCGGTGACCAGCAACCAGCCGCCCCACAACAGCATCGAGGCCCGGAGCCGGTCAGTGCGGGGCAGGCGCCGTCCCAGCCACAGCACGGTGGCCAGGAACAGCAGCGCCGCCGGCAGCAGCCAGGCGATCTGGCTGCCCATCGACGTGTCGAACAACTGGCGAACCCCGCCACCGCCGAACATCGCGCCACCACCGAACCGCCCCGCGCCGAACCGGCCCCCACCACCGACACTGCCGATCTCGTCGCCGGTCAGCCGGCCGACACCGTTGTAGCCGAAGATCAGCTCCAGGATGCTGTTGGTCTGGGAGCCACCGGCATAAGGCCGGTCAGCCGCCGGCCATAGCGCGACGGTCGCCACCCACCAACCCGAGCTGATCACCAGGGCTGCTCCGGCCGCGAGCAGCTGGGTGATCCGCCGGCGCAGCAGCACGGGCCCAGCGACCAGGTAGGTCAGCCCGAAACCGGGCACTACCAAGAAGGCCTGCAACATCTTGGTCAAGAACCCGAAACCCAGGCACGCCGCGGCGGTGACCAGCCAGCCCGTGCGCCCCGCCTCCACAGCTCTCACCAGCGCGTAGGCCGCCAGCGTCAGCAGCAGGACGAGCAGCGCATCGGGATTGTTGAACCGGAACATCAGCGCCGCGACCGGGGTCAGCGCGAGCACTGCACCGGCCAGTAGCCCGGCCACCGGGCCGTGCCAGCGACGCACTGAGGCATAGAGCACCCCGACCGCGGCGACGCCTTCCAGCGCCTGTGGCACCAGGATGCTCCACGGGTTGATCCCGAAAATCCGTGCCGACAGCTCCATCACCCATAGCGACGCCGGCGGCTTATCCACCATGATCGAGTTGGCGCCGTCGGACGAGCCGAAGAAGAACGCCTTCCAGCTGGTCGTGCCGGCCTGCACGGCCGCCGAGTAGAACGTGTTCGCGTAGCCCGAGGCGCCGAGACCCCACAGGTACAACAGCGCGGTCCCGCCCAGGAGACCCACCAGCGCGGCAAGCACCCAGCGCGGGTCGCGCCGCGGGCTACCGAGCGCCGGTGCGGCCGTTACCGGCGGAGTCGAGGCGGTAGCAATGATCACCGCGTACCGCCGGGACCGGCGTCGATGCGGTTGGCGGTGATCGTGCCGTCGTTGCCGCGCTGGCCGAACACCATGATGGTCTGGCCGGATTTCAGGTCAGACACGGTGCCCTGGCTGCGCACGGTGATGGCAGCGTTCGGGGCAGCGGTGACGGTCACCTTGCGACCGTTGCGGGTGGTCAGTGTGATGGTCGACCCGTCGACCGAATCGATGGTGCCGACCGCGCCGCGGCCTCCTCTGCCATGGCCGCGGAACCCGTCGGGACCGAAACCCCCGCGACCGCTACCGTCTGGCAGGGTCGACCCTTGAGCGGCAGAACCCACCCGGCCCGTGGTTGTCGAGGTGCCCTGGTGGCCCAGCAGGTAGCCGGCCGCGCCACCGATGAGCAGCAGCACCACCCCGGCCGCAGCGGCCAGCAGCGTTGTCCGGCGGAGCAGGCGAGCGGCCCAGGACCGGCGAGGCGGTGAGGCGTCGAGCTGTGCCGTGGGTTGTTCATCGGGCAGCGGCGTCTGGTTCATTGGAAGTCCTCCCTCTGGTGTGCGGATGAAACCGGCTGGATCAACGTGGCCATCGCGCTGGTCATGGCCGTGCTGCCGTCGGGATGGACAAGCAGCGCAGCATGCGAGTCGAGACCGGCGAGCCAGTCGAAACTGTCCGGGCCGAGGGCGAACGCGGCGGTGGCCAGCACGTCGACCCAGGTCAACGAAGGTCCGGTGACGGTGACCGAGAGCAGGTCGCCGGCTGGGCGGCCGGTGCGGGGATTAACGATATGCGCCCCGCGGCGGGCGGTGCCCGAAGTAGCGACGCCACCAGCGGTCAGGGGCAGCGCGCCGAGCAGGCCGCCACCGGGACGGGGGTCCTCGACACCGATCCGCCATGCGACGCCGCTGCGCGACTCCAGCGCGATATCGCCCCCGGCGTTGATGTAGTAGTCGCCGTCGAAGCACTCGCCGATCCGGTGGGCGGCACGCTCCACCGCCCAGCCCTTGACCAGCCCGGAAGGGTCGAGGAGGTAGCCACCACCGGGTGCAGGCAGCAGCGGGTCGAAGGCGCCGCCGGTCATCGCGCGGGCCTGCTCGCACAGCTCGAGCACCTCGCCGATGAGCGGGTCGCATTCGGCGACGGTCAGCTCACCGGCAGCGAGCCGGCTGATCTGGCTGTCTGGCCGGTAAGTACTGAACAGCATGTCAATGCGGTGCAGTTCAGTGAACACCTCACTGAGGAACACCGGCCGCCAGGGGGTCAACGTGAGGCCCCGCAGGTGCACGCTCACCGGCATTCCCATCACCTGATCCACCCAGGCACCGCGCGGGACGTTCATGACAGGTGCGCCTGATCGATCGCGGACTGCAGCGAGGCGGCGTAGCCCTCGCTGGTCACGGTGGCACCGCTGACCCCGTCAATGTGGGCGCTTTGCGCCGCGACGGCCTGATGGTTGAGGATCGGCACCGCGTAGGCGTTGATCCTCCAGTCGCGGCCGTTGCTGTCAGGTGCCTGCAGGGCTCGAGCGGCGGTGATCTTGCTGCCCGAAACGGTCAGTTGCACCTGGACGGTCCCGTACCGGGTGTCGATGGGGGACCCGGTGACGGTGGTGCCGCCCGCCGCGGCCACGTCGGCAACCCCGGCGTTGGGTGCCGGCGGGGAGTTGACCGCGACGGGCGGGCTCGCCAGAGACGTTCCGAAGGTGGTGGGGTAGCGCAGCAGCACCACCAGCAGGGCGACCGTGCCGAGCACGGACAGCGTGACGCGTCGCATCGTCGTCAGCGCTCCTACCAGGTGAAGTGCTCGGTATGCAGCTGCGGCGCGGGGACACCCGCCGAGGCAAGGCTGGCGCTCAGCGCCTCGGTCCACGGCACGGGACCACACAGGTAGACGTCGTGCTGGCCCACGTCAGGTACCAGGCGACGCAGCACCTCGGCGCCACCCACACTCGCCAGGTGCGCCGGGAGCCATGCCGGGTTGCCGGTCGCCCGGGAGCCTTCCAGGTAACACAGCCGGACGCCGCCATCGGCCGCGATCGCCTCCAGTTCGCGGGCAAACACTGCTTGCGCGCGAGACGAGACCCGGTACAGCAGGGTGATCTGGCCCGGCGCGGCCGTCAGCTCGTCGAGCAGCGCCCGTAGCGGGGTGATACCTATCCCAGCAGCGGCAAGCAGCACCTGCGGACGCTGCCGGTGCGCGCTGGTGAGGGCGCCGTACGGGCCCTCGATGAGCACCCGGGTGCCGGGGCACAGCCGGGCCAGCCGGCCGCTGCCGTCGACGTCCTTGATCGTGATCCGCAGCCAGTCCGGGCGCGGTGCCGCGGACAGCGAGTACGGGTGGGCGCGGCTCCAGCCCGGTCCGTCGAGGAACCTCCAGTTGAAGAACTGGCCCGCCCGGGCCGGGAGCCGGTGCAGGTTATGCCCGGTCAAATACACCGACACCACTCCGGGCGCCTCGATCACCACCGCGGCCACCCGCAGCCGGTGATACAGCGTGCGCCACGCCGGCAGGCCGAGCCGGTACACCAGGACCGCGCCGAGAGTGAGCAGGTAGAGGCTGCACCAGTAGATCCGCGCCACCGGGGAGGAGGTGAGTTCGCTGCCATTCCACAGCTGGTGGGGCAACGCCAGGGCGACACCGAGGTAGGCATACAGGTGGATCAGGTGCCATGACTCGTAGCGCAGCCGGCGCCGGGCAGCCCGGATGGACAGCATTACCACGGCTACCAGCGCTGCGGTGCCGGCCGCGGCGAGCAGCATTCCCGGCGCGGTGGTGATCAGCTGCCAGGCCTCCTCCAGCGCGCCACCGCCGTCAGCGGTGGCATCACCGAGGATGATCAGCAAGATATGGGTGATCATCAACCAGAACGAGGTGAAGCCGGCGGTGCGGTGCCGGCGGCCCAGCAGGTCCTGCCCGAAGCTGCGCTCCACCCACGGGATCCGGGCCATCAGCAGTACCTGGATCAGCAGCAGGTCCGCGGCGAGCAGCCCGGTCAGGCGGCCCAGCGAGGTCAGCGGTGCGGTACCCAAAGCCGGCAAGCCGCCACCGGCCATCCATAGTCCAGTGGCGACCACCAGCGAGCCAGCGGCCAGCGCGATCGCCAGCTCGCCCGGCCATGAGGCCGGCCGGGGAGTGAGCGATTCAGGTTGCGGCGGTGGGGCGGTGCCCACGCCACTGGCTGCGTGGAGACCGGCGCGGTGGCTGTCTGTTACGGTCACGGTGGTCACCTTCGCCGACCACCTTGGAGGCAGGCTGCCAGCTTGCTCCAAGTTCGCTGTGAATGACGCGATGCTCCTTCCGGCAGCATTCCCAGGTAGTTCACAGTCGACGTCCAGGGACGTGGCAGGCTCCCGGCGCAGACTGATGCTCCAGGAGGTGGTGCGCGTGGCCACAGCAAGCCCGGAGGCCCGGTTACTCGTTGTCGATGACGAGCCCAACATCGTCGAACTGCTCTCAGCCAGCCTGCGCTTCGTCGGTTTCGAGGTGGCCACAGCAACCGATGGCCTCGACGCGATGCAGCAAGCCCGGCGACGGAGACCCGATCTGCTGGTCCTCGACGTGATGATGCCCGGCATGGATGGCTTCGACATGGTGCGCAAGCTGCGCGGCGAGGGCTTGCAGATGCCGGTGCTGTTCCTGACCGCGCGGGACGCGACTGCCGACCGGGTCACCGGCCTGACCTTGGGTGGGGACGACTACGTGACCAAACCGTTCAGCCTGGAGGAAGTGATCGCCCGGATCAGGGCGATCCTGCGGCGGTCCGGATCGCGCACGGAAGCCGCCAGCGCCCAGCTGTGCTTCGCCGACATCGAGCTCGACGACGACACCCACGAGGTCCGCAAAGGCGGCGAACTGGTCGAGCTGTCACCAACAGAGTTCAAGCTGCTGCACTACTTCATGCGCAACCCCGGACGGGTGCTGTCCAAAACCCAGATCCTGGAACACGTATGGAACTACGACTTCAACGGTGACACCGGCGTGATCGAATCCTACGTCTCCTACCTGCGGCGCAAACTCGATACCGGTGAGCCGCGGCTGCTGCACACCGTGCGTGGCGTCGGCTACGTGCTGCGCGTACCTCGAACATGACCCCTGGAACGTGACCACAACCATGACCGCAGCGGTCCCCACTAACGGCCCGATACGGTCCGCTGGCCACGCCACCGGTGCGGTGTGGGCGGCGACGCCGCTGTGGCTGCGGCTGGTTGCCGCGGTGCTGGCGCTCGTTGCGGTGGCGCTGGGCGCTACCGGGGTCGCGACGGTCACCGCGCTGCACGGCTACCTGCTCGACCAGGTGGACAGCCAGCTGCACGCCGCGGGCGAGCCGGTCGTGCGCGGCCTGCTGCACGGTGCGGGCCTGCCACCGCAGGCGCCGGTTGGTGAGCGGGGCGGCCCGGGCCGGTTCCGGCTGCCCAGCACCTTCGCCTTGGCCGTCACCGATGAAAGCGGCGCCGTGGTCGCGGCGCTGGAATCCCCGCTGCGGGCGGGCCAGCCGGGTCCAGCCCTCCCGCAGTTGACCCCCGCGCAGGCCCTGGCCCGGCACGGGCACGCCATGACCGTGCCGGCGACCAGCGGCGACGGGCAGTGGCGGCTGCTGGCGATCCCACTTCCCGACGACTCCGGCACCCTGCTGGTGTCGACCAACCTGGCCAACGTGGATGCCATCTCGGCTCGGTTGACCTTCCTTGAGCTGATCACCGGCGGAGTGGTGCTGGTCGCGCTGGCCGGCGTGGGTTACCTCGTGGTACGCAGCAGCCTGCGGCCGCTGGCCGAAGTGAAGGACACGGCAGGGGCCATCGCCGCAGGTGACCTCACCCGGCGGGTGCCCGAGCACCCGCCACGCACCGAGGTCGGGCAGCTGTCCAGTGCGCTGAACGGGATGCTCGCCCAGATCGAATCGGCCTTCCGCACCCAGCAAGCCTCCGAGGCGGCCGCCCGCAGCTCCGAGGAGCGGATGCGGCGCTTCGTCGCCGACGCCAGCCACGAGCTACGAACCCCGTTGACCTCGATCCGGGGCTTCGCCGAGCTGTACCGGCAGGGTGCGGCCGACGATGTGCCCCGCCTGATGGGCCGGATCGAGTCCGAGGCCGACCGGATGGGGTTGCTTGTCGAGGACCTGCTGCTGCTGGCCCGGCTCGATGCCCAGCGGGAGCTGGCCCGGGCTCCGGTTGACCTCGTGGCGCTGGCCGCTGACGCGGTGCACGACGCCCGCGCGCTGTCGCCCGACCGTCCGGTCACCCTGGAGGTGACCCATAACGGGCTGGTACCTGTGGTGCTCGGCGATGAGGCCCGGTTGCGGCAGGTGCTGGGCAACCTGATGGCCAACGCACTCACCCACACACCGGCCGGTACCCCGGTCACCGTGGGAGTGGCCACCGAACCCGGCTGGGCGGTGCTCTCGGTCAGCGATAAAGGGCCGGGGCTGGCGCCCGAAGACGCGCAGCGGGTGTTCGAGCGGTTCTACCGGGCAGACTCGGCGCGAACCCGGTCGGCCAGCCGTGGCGGGACCGGGCTTGGGCTGTCCATCGTGGCCGCGCTCACCGCCGCGCACGGCGGCAATGCGGAACTGGACACCGCTCCAGGCGCCGGCGCGGTTTTCCGCATCCGCCTACCCCTAGCCGTTACCTGACTTCCTTCATCCCTCCCTCCGACATGGAGACATATCGGGGTTCAAGTAGTCCCAAAACCCCGATGTGGCGCCATATCGGACGGCGAGTCGCCCACAGAGAGTATTCGCTGCGGCACGTCGCGCGTGCGGCACCGCAATCGATACCGAGCTGCCGCGGTGTATTGGCACAAGGAGTGGTCAAGGCATGGTACAGGTGGCGTAATGTCGGGTTTGTACTACTCCAAGCAGTTTGCAACTGACCACATAGAGTAACAATAAGCCACTAATGCGTGTCATTAATCTTTGTGAATCTTGTGGCCTTCAGGAACCCGCGAGTACGGTACGCAACCGTGTCGACGTCCGATTCATCCGTACTTGTCCTAGTTGGGCGTGGTGTCCGGTGGGTTGTCGAGCGATACCGCAGCCCGGCTACCCGCGCGTTGGTGAACAGAGCGCGGTCGGCAGCCGCACGGCTGTTAGCGCCACCCGACACCGCGCCACGCTCGGTGTCTGGAGGGCAGTCGATTTCGAGTCCCGTTTGGGGTCGCCCGAACGACTCGCATGAGGCGCTGGCCAGGGTCTCTGCTGATGTCGCACGGCGCGATCTCAACCTGGTGGATTCCTTGCTTGCCCGACTCGAAGACATGGAGGCGAGCGAAAGCGATCCGGACGCACTGGCCCGGCTGTATCAATTGGACCATCTCGCCGCCCGGTTACGGCGCAATGCAGAAAACCTTCGGGTCCTCGCCGGGCAGGACGCCGGCAGCAGGCCCGGCGCACCGCCGGTCATCGACGTGATTCGAGGGGCGATGTCGTCCATCGAGCACTACCAGCGGATCGACATCGAGCGCGTCGCCGCGCTGGCTGTGGCCGACCCGGTCGCCGACGACCTGAGCCGGCTTCTGGCGGAACTGCTGGACAATGCGACGAGGTACTCGCCGCCGATGTCAAGGGTGACCGTCAGCGCGTACCTCACCGAGCAGGGCAGCCTGCTGATCCAGTTCGAGAATGCTGGACACCACCTGCCCGACGACCAGCTACGGGCGCTCAATGCCCAACTCTCCGCCGCCGGCCCGGAAAGCGGATCCGTCGAACAGATGGGCCTGGTGGTCGTCCGCCGCCTGGCCGCCCAGCACGGCATCCAGGTGAGCTTGGACAGCAGGCCCACCCGTGGCACCGCCACCACGGTACTGCTACCTCCGAACCTGCTGTGTGACGTTCCCGCCAAGCCGTGGTTCGCCGACACCCCGATGATGAAAATTCCGGGGCCGGCGCCGGCCCCGGTTGGTGCCCCGGCCAGCCCACCGCC